>CAZALT010000057.1:0-19211 GCA_964485515.1 uncultured Rhabdothermincola sp.
CGCCGAACGCTTCGTCGGCGAAGGGGTCAGGCTTCGCCAAGCGCATCTCCTAGCCACTTGAGGGAGGGGAGTGCTCGCTCGTCTTTGAGGCGGCCTGAGTCGGGATCAAACGTCGGCACGAGTCGCCACACCCGCGTGCTGGCAGATCTCGGACCAGACCGAGACCTCATCGACGAGACGTTCCACGCGTTCGGCTGGCGTGAGCTCGAGTCGGTCGCGTATCGCTCGTCGGTCAATCCCGCGCTGGTCTTCGAGCGGCAGGTCCATGCCGCAATGGTACTGGCCTCCGTCCGAGACTCGCTGGGCCAGGCCGGCCTCGCCGAGGGCCAGATCTTCCTCCGAGTCCTCAGCTGGCTCACCTGGTGTTAGGCCGTGGGTCGTGACGGGAGGCGCAGGTATTCGAACTTGTCGCCTTGCTTGGCACCGTCAGGCGCTTGGCGGGCCAGGCGCAGTCGCTGCCTCGATCGTCGCGAGCAGAACGGGGGCGAGCCGATCGGCTGGTGGAAGAGGTAGGTCGGTCGCGTTCCAAGCCCCGATCCCGAACGAGAGAACGACCAAGAGCCATGAAACGATCTCGGCGTCGCTGTCCTCGGTGAACATGTCGGCGATGCGCTGCTGACGTTCCAACGTCAGCTCGGACAAACCGGCGGCGATGTCCGCGTCGTGGCGGGCGGCCGCAGCGGCATCAACCTGCAGCACGCGCGTCTCGCGGCCTTGGCTGCTGAAAAGTGACCGCACGCCTTGAGCCGGGTCGGCCACTGCGGCCGCGAAGTCGACTTGGTCATCCTCCAGGGCGATGCGCCACCGGATGACCTCGATGAACAACTGGCCTTTGGACTGGAAGTGGCCGTAGACGGCGTTCTTCGTGAGGCCAGCGGCCTCCGCGATGTCGCGCAGGGATACCGCGTAGTAGCCGTGCTCGATGAACAGCGCAGAGGCGTGTTCGAGCAAGCGTCGTCGAGTGCCGGCCGCCTTGGGGGTCTTGGGCGGATCGGGCGGAACGAAGGTGCGCTCGATGCGATCCGGCCGCGTCATGGCCGCAGCGTATTACGACGTCGCCGGGCGGCGGGTTCTGCCACCGCTCGGCGATCCGCCAGAATCACCCGATCTCCAGGTCGATGACGATGGCGTTGCGGTCGCCGGCGTAGCGGGCGATTGTGAGGCGATGCCGCCCGCTCACGGGTCGCCAAGACCTGGTGTCACCGGCTCGCAGTGCGAGTCGCTCGATCGGTACGTCGATTGTGAAGGGGGTCTGGCGACGGGCGGGTGCGTCGAGCCGTACGAAGCCGACGAGTCGAGGTGGCGCTTCCGGATCGGGAAGGTCGACATAGACCTGCACGGCGTCCGAGCCGGCGCGTTCGCTGGTGTTCGAGACCGAGCCACTGATGTGGATGTGGGCACCGGACAACTCGGCGGCGGCCTCGGACAGGGCGAGGGCCGCGTACGACCGACCGAAACCGAACGGGAAGGCCGGCGTTCGACCGGTGCGGGCCAGGTGCCACCATCCGTGCCATCGGTCGTACCGGAAGGTCGATGCGTCGCGGTCGAACGGAGGAAGGTCGCTTTCGTCCATGGGGATGCTGAACGGCAGGCGGCCGGAAGGGTCGACATCACCGGCGAGGACATCGGCGAGGCCGGGGCCTGTCTGCTCCGCCGTACCAGGCCTGCACGATGGCAGGCACCGTGTCGCACCAATCGGTCATCACGACCGCGCTACCCGACTGGACCACGACGACGGTTCGCGGGTTCGCCGCGGAGACAGCTCGGATGAGCGCGACATCGTCAGGCGGCAGGCGAAGTGACGATCGGTCTCCTCCTTCGCCGAAGGTCATCTCGACCCCTTCGAGACGTGCCGGCCGCTTCACGGCGGGCACGGTCTCCTTCCACCGCTCGAAGCGCACGACGACGTCGGGCTCGTCGCCCGAGGGAAGCACCTCGGTCGGCAGGGAGTCGAGATCACCCGTGTACTCGCCTTCATCGACGCGGCTGTAGCCGACGACGACGACTGCTACTTCGGTGCCAGCAGCAAGGGCCTCCGCACGTATGAGGTCCGCGCCATCATCGACCGTCACGTCGCCGAACTTCGATCGGAGCCCTTCGGCGATGGTTCGACACTCGAGGTCCCACACGTCGCTCGAGCCCGCGTCGCCGGTGTTCTCCATGTCGGCGAAGCGGCCGAGCAGCGCGATGTTCGTGCCGGGGTTGATGGGCAGCACCGGGATGTCCCCGACCCGGTCATTTTCGAGCAGGACGACCGAGCGGGACGCCACTTCGCGGGCAAGGGCCCGATGATCGGCAGATCCGACGGCCACGGGGTTCGCCGGCCGTGAGAGGACCTCGTCGAAGCGCAGGAGTGTCGAGACGATCCGTACGACCGCCGCATCGACGTCCGCCCACGATGCCTTGCCTTGGTCGAGCGCGTCCGGGAGGTGCGTCGCTCGCACGGCGCGAGCGGGCATCTCGATGTCCAAGCCGGCATGCAACGACGACGCGGCGTCGCGGAGGCCGAAGACCCAGTCGCTGATCACAAAGCCTTCGAAGCCCCATTCCTCTCGCAGGACCTCGGTCACCAGGTGGTGGCTCTCGGCTGCCCAGTCGCCGTTGATCCGGTTGTAGGCGGTCATGATGGCGGCGACCCCCTCGTCGACGATGCGCTTGAAGTGGGGGAGGTAGACCTCGTGGAGCGCGACCTCGTCGACCTCGATGTCGACCTTGAAGCGGGCGTTCTCCATCGAGTTGCACGCGAAGTGCTTGGCGCACGCCATCACGTGGCGCTGGAGCCCGCGCGTGAACGCCGCGCCGAGCTCGCCCACGTGGAACGAGTCCTCGCCGTAGGTCTCCTGGGCACGTCCCCACGCGGGGTGTCGGAGGACGTTCACACACACTGCGCCGGTCAGCGTGGCGCCGTTGGCGCGGACCTCGGCGCCGATGGCCTCGCCGACGCGCTCCTCCAAGTCGGGGTCCCACGTCGCGCCGCGGGCTATAGGCACCGGAAAGCAGGTGCTGTTGTCGAGCACGGAACCCCGTGGCCCGTCGGCGAACGCGATCCCTGGGATCCCGACCCGCTCGACGACCGCACCGTAGAAAGGTGCCCGGTGATAGCCGTCCTCGCCGCCGACGAAGAGCAGCCCGGTGAGACTGGGCAGATCGCCATCGAGGCACCACAGGCGTTCCTCGGGGGTCAACGACTGGACCAGCGCGGACGCAGCGGCCCGAGGTGTCATGCCGTCACCGACGGCTCGGCGGGCATCGTCGAAGGCTTCGATCACGGGCACGGAGAGAGTCTTGACATGTTTTTGGCCACCGGTCCAGAATAAATAGGCCATCGGTCAAAAAAAGTGAGAACACGTCCGACGGCGACGATCAGGGGGTTCGAGTGAGGGGCTGGATGCGTTTACGGATGGCGTGCGAGCGGTCGAGGACGGGGCGCGACCTCGTAGGCGGTGGCTCCCAGCTGGCGCGGGTCGCGATCGCTGCCGCATTGGTGCTCACGTTCGCTGGCTGCGCCGAAGAGACCTCCCCGACGGCGGGGGGAACCGGGCAGAGCCCGGAGGCCGCTGACCTGAGCCTTCTCGGCCCGCCAGACGTCGCCACGGGCGAACCGGTCAAGATCGGCCAGCTGACCGAAGGGACATCCGCTGCGATCGACGCGTCCGATGAGCTCGTCGGCGGACAGGCCGCCGTCGACTTCTTCAACCAGTACCGCGGAGGAGTAGCCGGCCGACCGATCGAGCTCGTCACCTGCGAGATGAAGGCCGACCCAGCCACGGCACAGGAGTGCGTCACCAAGATGATCGTCGAGGACGTGGTCGCCGTAGCGGCACCCCAGATCGTGTTCGTCGAAGAGGTGTGGACGACGCTCAACGACGCCGGCATCCCGCTGGTGCTCCTTGGGGGGAGCAACGAGAACCTCGAGGTCGACGACTCGACCTTCATCATGGGAAACCCCGAAGCCGGGCTTTGGGGCCTCCCGATCGCTCTGGCCAAGTCTGTCGACGCCGCCAAGGTCTCCTTCGTGATCGTCGACGTTCCTCAGGCACGCGACCTCTTCGAGAAGGACGATGGCGCCACGATGGCCGCAGCCGGCCTCGACTTCGACGTCATCCCGATTCCATTCGGCACAGCCGACATGGTTCCTCAGATGGAACAGGTCAAGGTCGGGGGAGCAGGAGTCGTGCACATCCTGGGCAACGACACGTTCTGCATCTCCGCCATACAGGGATTGCATGCCGTCGGGTACACCGGAGCCATCTCGACCATCGCTCAGTGCATGACCGAGGCCACCCGCTCCACCCTCGCCGGTCAACTCGCAGGGGTGAACGTTTCAACCCCGTCCGCTGAGGGCGCAATCAACGACCCGTCGTACGAGCTGTACCGCGCCGTGATGGAAGAGTTCGAAGGCGATGTCGAAGACATCGGGGGCTACACGCTGAGCGGCTACGTCGCGGTGGCTTCGCTCGGTACCGCTCTCCAGTCGCTCGAGGGCGACGTCACGGCGGTCACCGCGGCGGCCGCGATCCGGGCGATGCCCGAGACCGAGCTGCCCGTGGGTGGCGGAGTGATGATCCAGTGCGGCGGATCCGCGGCACCGGACCGACCGGCGATCTGCACCAACCAATGGCTGCGTGGCGTGCTCGACGCGAACGGCAACCCCGAGTCCTACACGGTCGAGGACTCCGGCGACCTGTACGACTGACATACGAGACCTGAGCGCCTTCATCGAATCGGCAGGATGAGGGCGACGGGTACGGTTGCGTCGTGCCAACTCAGAAGACTTCAGGCCAGGCCGAGGGCGAGCCGCGGCCGCGTCGGCGTCGAGGTGAGCCGCGCCGGTTGTTGGTCGAAGCCGCGCGGGATCTGTTCAACCGCAAGGGCTATGCAAGCACCTCCACCCGGGAGGTGGCTGACCTCGCGGGTGTCTCGGAGTCGTTGATCTTCCGGAATTTCAAGACGAAGGCGGGGTTGTTCCGGGAGGCAATCGTTGCGCCGTTCATCGAGGCGATCGACGCGGAGATCGAGCGTGACCGTCCACGGACAGGGACCGTGACCGAGGCCGACACGCGTGCCTTCGTCGGGTCGATGTACGACGTTTTCCGCGAACACCGAGCCCTGGCGGCGATGGTGTTCGCCGCAGATGCTCTAGTCGAGAGCGAGGTGGCCGAGACCGGGATCATCGACGAGGTGCGCGCGGCGATCGATCGGTTCGTCGAGTTCGCCAGCGATCAGGCGAAGGCCACAGGTATCTCGATCAGTCCGTCGCGGCATGATCTGGCGATCCGGGGTCACATGGCGATGATCGCTGGGATCGCGACCTTTGGTCCGTGGTACTTCGGCGACCGTCCTCCGAGCCGCAAGACCGTGATCGACGAGCTGAGCCATTGGGTGGTGCTGCGGTACGAACCGGAGCACCGCGCCTGATCGCTGCTGCGGCGTGGCGAGCTCTCAGAGGTAGCCCAGGTACTCCAGGTCAGTGAGGTACTTCTCGATGACGGGCTGATCGATGCCGGGGATCTGCCCGTCGCCGATCCCATGCGCGGCAATGGCGGCCTCGAACACCGCCGTCGGAGCGAAGGATCCGGGGAGTGGAGGCTGTTGCCATCGGAAGGCCTCGACGATCGGGAGGAGCGAGGCACGGCGCTGGCGGTCGGGCAGGTTGCGCAGCGCCGATTCGAACCGCTCGTACCAGCGGCGGTGATCGTCGATCCGTTCGATGGGGTAGCCGGCTTCGGAGATCCAGTCGACGAACTGGTCGAGTCCGATGCCGTCGTCATGGGGGTTGACGACGTGGAAGGTGCGGTGGTCGGCAGCGAGGTCTGCGCCGATGGTCGAGATCGCGTGGGCGACGAAGTCGACGCGCAGCCCATCGAAGTGGGAGCGGGAGCGCTCGCCATCGGGACCAGGGGTGTAGAAGCTGCCGGGAGCGAGGCCCGTCGCCGCGAGGCTGAACAGCAGCCGAGTGACCATGTCGGGCACGTTGACCTGCCCTCGGTACGTGGCCTCGGCCATGAGCATGTCGCAGCGGAACACCCGTACGGGCAGTCCGCAGAGGTCGTGGACTTCTCGCAGGAGGACCTCGCCCGCCCACTTGCTGGTTGCGTAGCCGCTCGCGTAGGCGTCCTCGACTCTCCGGTCCGGCGACATGAGCCGGATGTCGGTGTCCTCGTCGAAGTCGGAGGGCTCGACTGTCGTCCCTACCGCGACCGATGAGACGTGGACGATGGATTTCTGGCGCGTTGTGATGGCCAGTCGGATGAGCTCAGCGGTGCCGACGACGTTGGGTCCGAACAGATGGGGGTAGGGGAGCATGTGGTTGACGAGGGCGGCGGGGTCCACGATCAGGTCGACCTCGTCCGCGAGCCGCTTCCAAGTGTCTTCGTCGAGGCCGAAGCGAGGTTTGTTCTTGTCGCCAGCGAAGACGGTGAGCCGGTCCTTGGCGAGCGCTCGGTAGCGGCGGAGCAGCGCAGCGTCGCCCTGGTCGAAGGCGGCGGTGAGTCGGTCGCTGGCCGCGCCGTCGTTGTCGGCGCGCACGAGGCAGGTCACCGTCCCGCCGATTGCGGCCATCCGGTCGAGCCATTCGAGCGCCAAGTAGCGGCCGAGGTAGCCGGTGGCGCCGGTGAGAAGCACATGTCGGGGATCGGCGGCGGGGCTGGGGAGCGACGGTGCGGCAGCGATCGTGGTTTCGTCGAGGAACTTGTCGAGGGTCAGGTCAGCCGCCGTCACGGAGGTGGCGTCGTGGCCGTGGACCGAGGCGAAGGTCGGTCCCGTCGTGCCGGTCTGACGGAGGGCCGTGATGTGCTCGGCGACGGCGCGCAGATCGTTGGCGGGGCCGATCACGACGCTGACGGGGATCTCTACGCCGACGACGTCTGACAGCGCGGATGCGAAGGACAAGGCCGAGAGCGAATCGCCGCCCAGCTCGGTGAAGTGGTCGTCCGGCGAGGGCAGGGCGACGAGGTTGCCGAGTACGTAGCTGGCGGCGTGACAAACGATCTCGAGCAGGGGCCGGTCGGCAGCGGAGTGGACCAAGGCCTGCCAGTTCGCCGCGGTCTCCGCGGCGTGCTCGGCGTAGCGGGCTTCGAGCTCGTCGCCGTAGCGGTCTCGCAGCTCGCGGCGGGCGAGCTTGCCGACGTTGGTCATCAGGCCGTTGTCGACGCTGAACCGCGTCGGCTCGATGATCACATCTCGCGGCACCTCGTAGGACTCAAGGCCAGCACGGGCCGCGGTGTCTTTGAGGGACCGCAGGATCGCAGGGACGAGGCCCGTTCCGTGCGTCGCCACCGCGGCGGAGGTGGGTACGACGACGGCGAGGAGATAGGCCCGCTCGCTGTTTCCGTACAGGAAGATCTGGTCCACTCCGTCGCACTCGTCGTAGAGCGTCTCGAGCTTCGAGATGGTGACGAACTCACCCTGGGAGAGCTTCACGACGTTGTTGCGGCGATCGAGGTAGCGGACCTCGTCGGGGCGGAGCTCGGCCACGATGTCGCCGGTGCGGTAGTAGCCCTCGTCGTCGAAGACGTCCGATGTGAGGCCGTCACGTCGGTAGTAGCCCTGGAACAGGGCGGTCGACTTGATCAGCAGTTCGCCCCGACGGTGGGGTCGATCGGTGCTGAAGTAGCCGAGCTCGGGGACGTCGTCGAGCTTGTAGCTGGTGATCGGCGGGCGCTGGAGCCTGCCGTCGACGGCCACCGAGCCAGACTCGGTGGCGCCGAGTGCATCCATCAGGTGGGTATCGATGAGCTCCTCGACCCATGCGGCGAGCTCGCTGGAGATCGGCGCCGAGCCCGTGAGGGCCGAGAGGTACCGCCCGCCGAGTACGTCGGTGCGCAGCTCGGCGAGCACCGTGTCGTGGTCTGCGCCGCCTCGCTCGACTCGGCTGACGAACTCCGAGTGCAGCAGCTCCCACACTCGTGGCACGAAGTTGAGCTGCGTGGGTCGCACCAGGGCCAGGTCCTCGACGAAGGTCGACAGGTCGGTCGACGCTGAGAAGAACGCGGTGCCACCTGATCCGAGCGTCGAATAGAGCATGGCCCGCCCGCCCGTGTGACTCATGGGCAGGTAGTTGAGCGTGATGGCGGGCAGGGCAAACCCGCGCTCGATGAACATGGCAGCCACATACGACCAGGCATTGACCAGGAGGCGCTCGGGCTGCATCGCTCCCTTCGGGGTGCCGCTGCTGCCCGAGGTGTAGATGATCGCCGCGAGGCGCTCGGGCTGAGGAGGCGAGGAAGGTGGGCCCGGCAGGGTGACTCCGCGGTCGACGACTTCAGCCAGCGTCTCCAGATCGATCCGACCCCCTGCGGCCGCGAGATCCTCTCGTGCCGAAGCCAGGGTGTCGTGATGGTCGTCATCCCGCCCGTCGTAGTCGAAGACGACCAGCCGATCGATCGATGGACACGCCAGACCCAGGGCCACGGCGGTCGCCAGATGCTCAGCGCTGCACGCCAACGCGCACGGTTCTGTCTCGTCGACGACTGGTTGCAGCATGCGCAGCGGCGCACCGGCATGGAGCGGTACCGACACCGCACCGAGGCGAGCGATCGCCATGTCGAAGGTCGTGTAGCCGACGCTCGGGGCGCCCAAGGTGGCCACCCGGTCACCGGACTGGACAGGATCACCGTGCAGGGCGGCAGCGACGGCCGTGGTGGCCCTCCACAGCTCTGCGTAGGAGATCGTCTCGTAGCGGGGGAGTGCAACGCGGAGCTGTCGGGTCCCGTTGGTAACCACCGACATCGCCCGCTGGGCGAGCGCGGGTCGATCGGCGTAGCCCTCGGCAACCACCGCCATCAGCTCCGCAAGGCTGATGCCGTGTTGCAGCACCGCCTTCGCGGCCGACTCGATCGGGAGCGCCGCCCGGAACTGGGGGTCGTTCCCGAGTAGGTCGGTGACGAGCGTCGTGAGCCGTTCGGTCTGCGCCTGGCTCAGCACGCCGCACCTGGCCACGACCGTCGAGCGAGACGCACTCGCGGTGTCTCACGTGCGAAGTCGTGCGGTCTCTCACTCACCCTGTCTCATCCCCCAGTGGTGCGAAGCGGTCGCCCGTTGGTGTAGCAGGCACTATACATAAATGGTGTAGTGGTCGCTCTACAATCATGCGCCGTGATTGCGACCGCTCCGCCCACGAGCTCACGGACGTTCCACCGACCCAACGGGAGATGAACATGACAGACGTTGCGCCAG
Organism: uncultured Rhabdothermincola sp.; assembly: GCA_964485515.1. GTDB lineage: Bacteria > Actinomycetota > Acidimicrobiia > Acidimicrobiales > Acidimicrobilacustridaceae > CAZALT01. The sequence continues at coordinate 9,178 of CAZALT010000057.1, forward strand.
CCAAGATCGGGCTGCTCATCGACTACCTCGACGCCAAGGGAGGCTTCGACGCGAACGTGCTGCCGAGCCTGCAGCTCGTCGTCGATGAGTTCCGCGCCGCGGGCGAGCTCGAGCGGCCGGTCGAATTCGTCGTTCGCGCCGTCCAGGGTCTTCCCAACGGTGCGTTCCGGCCCGTGCGAGACGCCTTCCATGAGCTGGTCGACGAGGGGTGCGTGGTCATCTTCGGACCGTGGGTGTCGGAGAACGGGGTCGCGTTGGCCCCCTACGTGGAGGAGGCGGCCGAGGTCCCGTGCATCACGATGGCGGCGTCGGAGTCGATGCTCGGGGAGTGGGTGTTCGCCCTGCCGGCGGGGTCCTTGGAGGAAGAACCCATCATCATGGCCACCATCGCTGTGCTCGATGGGTGTCAGACGGTGGGCATCGCGTTCGAGGACTCGCTCATCGGCACCGAGTACCTCCGCACGACTCGCACCGCGTGTCGCGATGCTGGCCTTCGCATCACGGCTGAGGTCGCCATCCCGCAGGTGCACGCGGAGAAGCGAGCGGCGATGGAGGCCCTCGCCGCCGGTCGACCCGACGGCATCCTCCACGTCGGTTTCGGCCTCGGCATACCTGGGATGAACGATGCACTCGAGGAGATCGGCTGGATGCCACCGCGGTACACCACGACCGCGTTCGAGTTCGCGGCCACCAGCGGCTGGTGGCGCAAGCAGCTCGCCGGCTGGATCGGTCTCGATCAGTTCGATGAGCGCAACGAGGTTGCGCGCTCGTTCCTCGACCGATTTGAAAGACAACACGGCCATCGCCCCGAGTACTTCTTCCCGATCTACTGCTACGACATCGGCCGGATGATGCTCCTCGCCATCAAGGGCGCTCGTCCGCTCACCGGGGCCGGGGTGAAGGCGTCGCTCGAGCGGATCAAGATGGTGCCCGCCGCGTCGGGGGCTCCCGGCACACGCCTGCGCTTCGGCCGCTACATCCGCCACGGGTGGATGGGATCCGAGTTCCTCGTGGCCCGACGCGTGCTGCCGGACGGAAGCCGCAGCGTGCTCTACGGGACCATCGAAGGCCTCGTCGAGCCGCCACCGCCCATGGACTCGCCAGCGACACCTTGAACCGGGTCGACGTCCGGGGTTCTCCGCCGCGGCTGTGCGACACATGGCCGTCGCAGAACACGGGGTTGATAGTAGAGCGAGCACTCGCTACATTAACTCCATCGACTTCGGGTCAGGGGGACGCGAGTGAGAGTGGGACTGGTGCTCGGCGCCAACGACTTCGTGATCGAGGAGGTGGCGTCCCTGCCTCCTGGGGCCCGCGACGTGGTCGTGCGAATCGGGGCGAGCGGGGTGTGTCACAGCGACCTGTCGGTGCTCAACGGGTCAGCCGGCCTGGCCGGCCCGATCGCGTTGGGTCACGAAGCCGCGGGCACCGTCGAGTGGATCGGCGCAGAGGTCACCCGGGTCTCGGTCGGCGATCGAGTCATCGCATCGCTCATGCCGGCATGTGGGGCCTGCTGGCATTGCCGCCGGTTCGAGACCCATCTGTGCGAGCAGGCCTTCTCCGTGCTGTTCGAGCCGCGGCTCACGCGAACTGGTGGCGAGGAGCTGGCCTGCCTGTCCGGTCTCGGCACGTTCGCCGAGTCGATGACGGTCAGCGAGTGGTCGCTCGTGCCCGTCATGGCCGACCTCCCCGACGATCAGCTCGCGCTCCTCGGCTGCGGGGTGACCACCGGCCTCGGTGCGGTGTTCAACTCGGCCAACCCGCCCGCCGGGGCATCCATCGCCATCATCGGGTGCGGCGGCGTCGGCATGGCTGCGGTGCAAGGCGCCCGCATCAGCGGCGCCAGCACGGTGATCGCAGTGGATCCCGTCGTGGCCAAGCGCCGCGCCGCCCTCGCGTTCGGCGCGACCCACGTGGTCGACCCCGCCGAAGGTTCGACGGCAGATCAGATCAGAGGCCTCACCGCTGGGCGCGGCGTGGACGTCGTCATCGAGGCGGTAGGCCGGGCGGACGCGTTCGAGGAAGCGACCCGTGCCACTCGTCGCGGGGGGACCACCGTGATCGTCGGGGCGCCGAGCTTCGACAGTGCCGTGACGATCAGCCCGATGTCGTTGATGGTCGACGACCGCGCGATCAAGGGCTCCTTCTACGGCGACACCCGGGCATCACGTGACATCCCGCGCTACGTCGAGCTCGCCGAGGCGGGACAGCTCGACCTCGCCGGGCTCATCTCCCAGCACATCGGGATCGACGAGGTAGGCGACGCGCTCCACAGCCTGGGCGGCAACGACATCCGTTCGGTCATGACCAACACCTGAGCGCCCATCGCACGAGCGCCACCGTCCCGGCGCACCAACGCGATCGGGCTCGGCAACCAGACAATCCGGCATCCGAATGACCGGGAAGAGACAAAGGGGAACGCGTGGTACTGGAGAACATCGACTTTGAACTGCGACTGGAAGAGCCGACGCTCGACCACTATCGGCTCGACTGGGCACCGGGACCGCACGTCGAGCTGGCCGGGATGTGGGCCTCGGGCATCGTGACGGACGAGGAGGGCGAGGACTACCTCGGCCTCCGCGGCTGGGCCGACTTCATGCGCGGCACCACCCACACCGTCGCGCCCTTCTGCGGTTTCCGGGCCTTGGAGAAGAGCCTCGAGTTCGATCCACCGCACCTCTTCGCCGAGTTCTCCACGCACGACTGGTTCGAGCCGTACCGGTGCATCGAGACTGAAGAGTCCGTCGAGCTGGCCCACGACAGCGGTCGCATCATCCGTGACGCGAACGGCTGCCACTGGTTCGACGCCGACGACCGGTGGGAACTACACGGCACGACCATCAGCAAGGTCTTCGTCGTGCACATCCCCGAACAGGACGGCATCGAGCACGAGGTCTACTACCGCCACGAGCTGCTCAAGGCGCACGGCACGGTGAACGGCACCCCGGTCGAGGGCTACCTGCACCAGGACTACTGCTTCGGGCCGCCGGGCACGACGTACACCGATCTGCCGATAGCTCGACAGCTCGAAGGCATGTGGGTGTCCTGGGTGCACGAGTACGCCGACGGCGGTCTCGGCGGAGGATGCTTCTGGCAGGGGCGAGATGGACTCGACTTCGGGCCCGGCTACCTCCTGCGTGACGGCGAGACCACCGCACATCGTGACTTCACGACCGACCTCACCTTCAACGACGCCGGCAAGATCACCGCACTGCGCGTCGGGGTCAGCGGCGCCACACTCGACTTTGCCTTTGACTCTCTCGCCGGACCGCTCCATGTGATGGGGCGCCTCACCGATGATGGATCGGGACGAGCGGTGCGCGACAGCTGGTGCTGGGTCGAACACGCCAACGGGATGCTCGACCCGGCGATCCTCGACCTCATGGGCGAGCGCTTCCACTTGGCGTGGGCCCGATGAGCGCGCCACGCCGGAACGCCGGCCGCTCCTGGGTTCTCGCAGCGATGACCGTTGCGGCGTTGCTGGTCACCTTGGGCGGCTGTGCCGAGGACGCGACCACCACCGCAGAGTCAGGAGATCAAACCACGCTTCCCGCCGCCGACAGCGGGCTCCTGGGTCCCGAGAACATCGCCGTCGGTGAACCGGTCAAGATCGGCCAGCTCACCGACGGTGCGTCTGCAGCGATCGACGCGTCGGACGAGCTCGTCGGTGGACAGATCGCCGTCGACCACCTCAACAAGTACCGAGGTGGCGTCGCCGGGCGACCCATCGAGCTCGTCACGTGCGAGATGAAGGCCGACCCGGCAGGCGCGCAGGATTGCGCCAACAAGATGGTCGCCGAGAACGTCGTCGCGGTCGCCGCGCCACAGATCGTCTACGCCAAAGAGGCCTGGACCACGCTGCACGATGCCGGGATCCCACTCCTGCTGAGCAATGGGGTCAACAAGGACCTCGAGAGCGACCCCGATTCGACCTTCATTGCGCTCGACGGGTCCGCCGGACTGGACCTACCGATCTCGCTTGCCGAGTCTTCGGGGGCCTCGAAGATCTCGTTCGTGATCGTCGATGTCCCCCAGGCCCTCGAGGCCGTCAACAGCGGGATCACATCGTTGGAGGCAGCCGGGCTCGAGTTCGAGATCGTCCCCATTCCTCTCGGCACCCCAGACATGGTTCCTCAGATGCAACAGGTCAAGGCCAGCGGGGCTGGCGTCGTCCACCTGGCCGGCAACGACACGTTCTGCATCGCAGCGATCCAAGGGCTCCGGGCCGTCGGCTACACCGGAGACATCTCGGGGGTGTCGCAGTGCTTCACCGACGCAACACGATCGGCGCTGGCCGGCGAGCTCGAGGGCGTCAACGTCCGCACCGGAACCGCGGAAGGCGCGACCGACGACCCGACCTATGAGTTGTACCGCGCCGCGGTCGACGAGTTCGGTGGTGCCATCGACGACATCGACGGCTACGTGCTCAGCGGCTACGTCGCCATGGCCACCCTGGGCGAAGCACTCGGGGCGCTCGAAGGCGACGTCACGGCGCCCACGGCGACGAGTGCCATCAAGGCGATGCCCGCGATTGAGCTACCCGTCGGAGGCGGGATCGTGATTCAGTGCGGCGGCTCGGCCGTGTCAGACAGGCCCGCGATCTGCACCAACCAGTGGCTGCGTGGGGTGTTCGACGCGAACGGCAACCCCGACTCCTACACCGTCGAGGGCTCCTGAGACCCCTCGGGCCAGGATGATCTGTCCGGGCTGGGAGAGCGGCCGATCCCCGGTGGTCGCGGAGGCCAGGAAGACGCGACCAGATGTCGACCGTGGACAAGGTCGCAATGGTCGCCGTCGTCGGCAACGAGGACGGAGCCCACCACGTCGGCGCCGAGCTGTTCCAGGGTCTCAACGACGTCGGCTTCACCCTCGCCGCCAACGCCATGACCTACTGGGTCGGCGAGGCCATGCAGTCCACCGACTACAAAGATCTCGATTCGGCGCCAGAGAAGACCGCGCAGACAACGTCGACGATGGTCACCAACGCCGTACACCTCGCGGAGCGGCTGGCCAAGGAGCGCTATCCGTCCTTAGCCGACGCCGAAACCTGAGCGGTCGCCCGCCGGTCGTGCGACCTTGCCCCTCTGATCACTCCTAGAAGAGGTGGGTGAACGCACGATCTCGATCCCGTCGGGGTTGGCCGCATGGCCAACGAGGATGGGGGTAAGACCCTTGTCGTCATGGACGCCCCGCTCGACGATGGCCCTCCTGCGGCTCGCGATGTGTTGTCGCTCTATCGGGCGAAGCGCAACTTCGGTCGGACGTCGGAACCGTCGGGCCATGCCCAGGCCGCCCCTGCCGGGAACCGGTTCGTGGTGCAACGCCATCGCGCCAGCCGTCTGCACTACGACCTGCGGCTCGAGGCGGACGGCGTCCTCGTGAGTTGGGCGGTTCCGAAGGGGCCGACGCTCGATCCCAAGGTGCGCCGCATGGCGATCCACGTCGAGGACCACCCCGTCGACTACTTCGATTTCGAGGGCGTCATCTCGCCGGGGGAGTACGGCGGGGGAGACGTCATCGTGTGGGACTGGGGACCTGGACCGGCGACGACGCGACCTATGACCTCGGCGCTGCGGTCCGTGGGGGCGAGGTGCACGTGGATCTCCACGGCGACAAGCTCGCCGGTCGGTTCGCGCTGATCCGACGAGGACCCGAGTCAGGCGCCAAGGAACAATGGTTGCTGGTGCACAAGAACGACACCCACGCGGTACCGGGGTGGGACCCCGAAGACCATCCCCGGTCGGTGAAGACGGGCCGCACCAACGACGAAGTCGTGTCCTCCGCGCTCGACGGCGCGACGTGACCACCGGGACGGTCCGGATCGGGTGCTCCGGTTGGAGCTATGCCGACTGGCGAGACGTCGTCTACCCGCACGGCCTTGGCCAACGTGAGTGGTTCAGTCACTACGCCTCGCTGTTCGACACCGTCGAGATCAACAACACCTTCTACAGGCTGCCCGCGGCGGGGACCGTCGAGGCCTGGCGCCGCCCGGCTTCACCTACGCGGTCAAGGTCGGTCAGTACGGGTCGCACCGCAAGAAACTGCTCGACCCGGAGCATTGGCTCCCCAACCACCTCGAACGGATAGAACGACTCTGCGACGCGTTGGGGCCCAACCTGGTGCAGCTCCCACCGCGGTGGCGCCGCAACACGGCGCGTCTCGACGAGTTCCTCGATGCCGCACCGCGATCGATCCGGTAGGCGATCGAGGTTCGCGATCCGTCGTGGCTGCACGATGACGTCTTCGAGGTGCTGCACAAGCACGGCGCCGCGCTGTGCCTCCACGACCTGCTCGAGGACCACCCCGTCGAACTCACCGCCGACTGGACCTACCTGCGATTCCACGGCCCGAACGCACGGCAGAACGCTTATGTCGGCTCCTACGACCACCGCCGCCTCGGCCGAGCAGCCGAGCAGATCAGCACATGGGCCACCCAGGGACTCGACGTCTACGCCTACTTCAACAACGACTACGGAGGCGCCGCCGTCTCCGACGCCACCTGGCTCATCGGGCACCTCGGCACCCGCGCGACAGCAACGGGCTCCGCCATCGCCAAGGTGCCATCCGCGACCTTGTCACGGGCGAAGGCGACGAGCCGTCCCCGTTCGCTCGTCTCTGGGTCAGGACGCCGCGGGATCGTGTCGGCCTCGGCGAGGCTCAGCACGCGGCGCGGTCGGCTGTAAAGCGCGGCGTGGTTGAGGAACTTGCGTCGCAGGTCGTTCAGGTATCGGGCTGTGCGTCCACCGTTGCGTCCCGGGCCAAGCGGTCGTCGGCATCGATGACGGCGCGCCGCTGATCGTCGAAGCGATGGCCCTCAGCCTCGAGCAACGGGATCTGGATGGGAGCGTGGCTCCGATAGATCCGTCCGTCGGATGGCACGACACGCCACCACGGGAGATCGGGCGCTCGCCGCAAGACGTTGGCGACAGCTTGTGCCGCGCCCGGTCGGTCGACCTCCTCGGCGATCTCGCCGTAGCTCGCCAGATCGCCGGACGAAAGTGCCGACACGAGATCTATGACCGAGCGTTGGAAGTCCGTCGGGTCGTGGTCCTCGGGCCACGGGTCCGCGTGAGGCGGACCAGGGTGAACCAGGAGTTCGGTACGCGACGGGTCCTCGGGCTGGCTGACCTGAGGCCCCCTGGGATCCAAGTTCTCGACAGGCCTAGAGCGTGCGGCGAGCACCACGCGAGCTGAGCGCGGCCAAGATCAAGCCGACCACGCCGATGACGGCGACGATCAGGCCGATCGTGCCGTTGAGGAACGCGGCGATGAGGATGCCCGCAACGATGACGACGAGTGCTGCTCCGATGGGCATGGTCTCTCCCAGGTAAGTCGTGCAGCGACTTGTACCCGAGCGGAAGGAGTCCAGACTTGCGAGTTGACGATGGTCTGGTCAGCAGATGAAACCCGGCGCACCATCGATGGAGGGTCTGCGGGTCTGCGGGTCTGCGGGTCTGCGGTCTGCACGTGTACGGCGGGGGTCTGCTCGCTCAATGGCAGGGTATGAGCGTGGGGGCCACTGGCCGTCGCCGCGGAGGTAGGGATGATCATCGATCCATCGCCGGACATCACCCGAGCGGATCCGGGAGCAGCCGAGTTGGACGACGAACTCGACCGCGAGCTCCTGCGGAGCCGCTACTACGGGCTCATGCAGGAGTTGCGCGTCGTCGTGACCGGCGTGCAGATCCTGGTGGCCTTCCTGCTCATCGCCCCGTTCTCGGAACGCTTCGGCCTCCTCGACGCAACAGGCCGGAACCTGTACGGCATCGCGCTGTGCGCATCGGTCGCCTCGACGGTGGCCTTCCTCACGCCTACGGCATTGCACCGTTTCGGCGAGCGAACCCAGCGCTCGGCCCGCCTGCAGGTCGCCATCGGGGCGGCCCGCGTCGGACTGGTTCTACTGGCTGTTGCGATCGAGGCCGCCGTCCTCCTCGTGAGTCGTTTCGTGTTCGACGGAGCCGCCACCTACGTCGTCGCGGGGATCGTCACCATCACGGTCGTCACGGGATGGCTCATCCTCCCCGTCGTTCTGCGCCTCGACCGTCGTTAGGTTCTTCGGTCCGACCGCACGTTGGCCGAGCTCTGTCGGTACGTGGGTCCGGCCGATGGGAGCGTCGGCCGCCGGAGCGGCGTTGCGATGTCTGGTTCGGGCGCGGTTGGTAAGGACCTCGGGTACGTCTCTATGAGAGGAGCACACCATGGGTTTCACCTCGGATCGAAGCTCCGTTCGCATCAGCGATGCGTTGGTCACGGTGACGAGTACGAGCGGAATCGTGTCGCCGACGTGGACCGTCGAGGTCGACGGCACCGAAGTGGCCAAGGAGAAGATCGGTGACCAGGGCACGCTCAGCGTTCCCCTTCCCGATGGCACGAGTGCTGAAGTCGATGTCGACCAGCGCGCCTTCGGGCCTAACTCGGTCGTCATTCGCCACGAAGGCAAGCTGATGGCCGAGTTCAACGGGGCCTGACGGGCCTGAGACCAACGAGCGTGACCCTGACGGGTCAGGTTTCGAGCGGCGGGTGGTCGAGCACCCGGGGCCGGTACTCGACGAGCTGGATCGAGCCGTCGAAGGTGCGGTGCTCGGTCATCTCCAGAGCGACGTCGGGGTAGCCGTCGTAGACGCGCTCGGCTCCAGTGGCTCCCGTGATCACGGGGAACATCACCACGCGGAACCGATCGACGATCCCAGCTTGCAGCAGGGTGCGGGCGAGGCTGAGGCTGCCGATCGTGCTCAGGAGCGTCGGTGCGTCATCCTTCAATGCACGGATGGCATCGACAGCGTCGCTTCGCACCAGAGATGACTTTCCCCACGTGAGCGGTTCTTCGAGCGTGGAAGAGAACACGATCTTCGTCGCATTGGTGAGATGGTCGACGGAAGCCTCTTCGTCGTCGCTGAAGTCGCTCTGCCCATCGGGTACCTGCCCCTCGGAGAACCCGGACATGAGCCGGTAGGTCTTGCCTCCCATCAGGTAGGTGACCTCCGGCTGCTCATCAAGCCAGGCGAGATACTCCGGGCCCTGGAGACCCCAGAAGCCCGGCCACCCCTCACCGGACGCGTAGCCGTCGAGAGATGTGATGAAGTCGACGAGAAGCTCTGGCATGTGACGTCCTTTCTCAGGAGGTCAGTCGCGGGCTCACCTCCGAGATCGAAGTTCAGTCTGCGAACACATCGCGGCTGTGCTGGAGGAAGAAGGTGTGATCGTGGCCCTTGTTGGGGTCTGCGTCGTTGTACTTCGCGCTGGGTCCGCCGTCAGGTAGGTGGTCTTCGGAGTAGATGGCACCCACAGGGCAGACGTCGGGTTGATAGCAAGCGGTGCAGGACGTGCATTCGTCAAGGTTCACATAGAGGATGCCGTCGGCGAAGACGTCGATCGTCTCGGGATCAGGAGTGTGGGTGTTCTCGCGTTGCCCGCTTCCCGCCTCGTCCTCGGAGAAGAGGACGTTGTCGGCCACGTCGAACTCGTAGATGCACTGCACCGGACAGACATCGACGCAGGCACGATCTTTGACGTCGATGCACGCTTCGGTGATGACAGCGAGACCTGCCATCGTGCCTCCTTTCGGCGCATGGACATGTACCTGGGTTGACTCGTACCCCGTACCCCGTGGCTCGTGACGTAGTCGTACTCGCCTCGCGGTGACCTATCCGAAAGGCAGAGCCGTCGTTCAGCGCCTGGTCTCTCGAGGTGACGCCTCCGGATCTCGATTCGGCATCACCTTCGCCTGGTGCGAACCAGTGGAGTTGACCCAGTTTCTGGAGACCTGATCCTGGGAGTTGTCCCAGGAAGGGAGGCGCCGATGGGTCGTTCAGCCAAGTACCCCGAGGGGTTCCGGCGTGGAACAGCCGACAGGGGCCGTCCGCAGACCCACTCATCTCGGATGAGCCTGTTGGGCCGTACTCATGAGTGGCGTGATCGTCGTCCTGCTCGTTCGGCGAAGTCATCGAGTGCGGCGAGCACCTCGGGTGCGGCCCACTTTCGGTTGCGGTGGTTGCCGGAGACCTTGGTGACGATGTCGTGGTGTTCGAGGTGGG
>CAZALT010000058.1:0-8192 GCA_964485515.1 uncultured Rhabdothermincola sp.
CAAGGCCATGCTGGCCGACATCGCCATCCTCACCGGTGGCCAGGTCATCTCCGAGGAGATCGGCCTGAAGCTGGACAACACCACGCTCGACCTCCTCGGTTCGGCCCGCAAGATCGTCATCACCAAGGACGAGACCACGGTCATCGAGGGTGCCGGCTCGGCCGACGACGTCAACGGTCGGGTCGCCCAGATCAAGGCCGAGATCGACAACACCGACTCCGACTGGGATCGCGAGAAGCTCCAGGAGCGCCTTGCGAAGCTGTCGGGCGGCGTTGCCGTCGTCAAGGTCGGCGCCGCCACCGAGGTGGAGCTCAAGGAGAAGAAGCACCGCATCGAGGACGCCCTCTCGGCGACCCGTGCCGCCATCGAAGAGGGAATCGTCGCCGGTGGCGGCACCGCCCTGCTCCGGGCCCGCGCCGCGGTCCTTCCCCTCACCGAGTCGCTCGAGGGCGACGAGGCCACCGGTGCCCGAATCGTGTTCCGGTCGCTCGACGCGCCGGCCCGCCTCATCGCCGACAACGCCGGCCATGAGGGTGCGGTCGTCGTGCAGCAGACCGAGTCCGAGTCCGGCACCACCGGCTTCAACGCGGCGACTGGCGAGTACGTCGACCTGCTCAAGGCCGGCGTCATCGACCCGGCCAAGGTGACCCGCGCCGCGCTGCAGAACGCCGCGTCCATCGCTGGTCTCCTCCTCACCACCGAGACCCTCGTGGCCGACAAGCCCGAGCCGGTCGACGCCGGTGCCGCCGCGGCGGCCGCCGCCGCCGGTGGCATGGGTGGGATGGGCTTCTAGCCCACGTCGTTCCGCTCTGCTCGGGCGCTGTCGGTCCGAGCAAGCCAAGCACCGCGATTCGGCCGGCCCCTCGGGGCCGGCCGTCTCGCGTTCCGGGCCGAGCACCTGCTTGCTCGATATGGGCCGAACGGCCCACTCGCCGTATGATCTCGACTGTTGGACGGCGGGGCGGCCGGGTGGTCGCCGAAGGCCGACCGTGGCTGACGGAGCGAACATGGCGAAACACGACGGAGCCGATGGCGCGAGCAGGGTGGGCATCGCGGGCATCCGTGACGTTGTGGAGGTCGGGGGGACCATCGGTGCCCGCTCGTTCGACGTGGTCGACGAGCGCACCGGCCGCCAGATCGCCATCCGGGTGCTGCGTGCACCGCTGGACGGCGCGGCGTTCGCCGCGTTCGAGGACCGTCAGAGCCGCATCGAGGGTCTGCGTCGACACCCGAACATCGGGCGTGTGCTCACCTTCGGGGCCAACGCCGAAGGTCTCCCGTTCGTCGTGACCGAGGTCGTCGACGGGCCGACGGTTGCCGCGCTGATCGACCGGGGCACCCGACTGGAGACGGCCGAGGCCACCCGGATCGCGGTCCGCTCAGCGGGGGCGCTCGAATCGGTGTCTCGCGTCGATGCTCAACCGGGCCTGCTCGCTCCGCTCGATGTTGCTCTCGGTGCCGACCGTGAGCCGGTGCTGTCCGGCCTGGGGATCTTGGAGCAGGTGTCGGCGGCTGCGGTCGCCCAGGCCCGACCCGATCAGCTGGCCTTCCTGGCTCCCGAGCTCGCCGCGGGTGGTGCGGCAGGGTCGAGGTCGGATGTCTACGCGCTCGGCGCGCTGCTGTTCAGCCTCCTGGCAGGGGCGGCGCCGTACGTAGGCGACGGCATCACGCGCGAGGTGCTCCACCGCACCGCGGCCGGGCAGCTGCCCGATCTGCGCCAGCGCGACGTGCCCGACGAGCTCGCCGCCGTGGTCGAGCGGGCGATGGCCCGCTCGCCCGAGGAGCGCTTCGCCGATGTCCTCGAGTTCGGTCAGGCCTGTCAGCAGGCCGAGGTCGCGTTGGGGCTGGGCGCCACTCAGATGCTGGTGAAGGCGAAGAAGGCGGTGGGGTCGTCATCGTCGGATCCGGCCCCGCCGACGCGTCCCGGTGCGGAGCCCGAGCCCGAGCCCGAGCCGGAGCGCGAGCCGATACCCGAGCCCGAGCCGGAGCCCGAGCCGGAACCGACACCGGAGCCCGAGCCGGAGCCCGAGCCGGAACCGACACCGGAGCCCGAGCCGGAACCGATGCCGGAGCCCGAGCCCGATCCGACACCGGAGCCCGAGCCGACACCGGAGCCCGAGCCGGTGGTCGACCGCGAACGCCCCTGGCCGCCACCACCGCCTCGGGCGGCGACCCGCACCGAGTCGCCAGCCGAGGGCACCGGTCGGGGGAGACTCGACCGTCGTGCGGTGCTGATCGGGGGCGCCGCCATCGCGGCCGCGCTCATCGCGCTCATCGCGCTCGCCGTGCTCCTCGTGGTCCGGTCCGACGGCGGCGACCGAGCCGACGACACGGCCGCGCCGGTCACCGACACGACGGCAGGCCAGTCGATGACCACGTCAACCCTCGAGTCGAGCTTCGACCCGATGCTCGACACCCTCGAGTCGACCGACGACCTCGGCGTGATCCACGCCGACGTGCCCATCGAGTGGTCGGCCATCGGTGCGCCCGGCCAGCTGCCCACCGGTGACCCTGTGCCCACCCTCGTCTCGGCCGTCGACCCCGGCGACTTCGTCGACCCGACTGTCTCGTTGGTCACGGTGGGGGTGCGCATCACCGTCGATCCCACCGCTGACGCCGGCCAAGACGACGCCGAGGAGCTCCTCGGCAGGTTCATCTCGTCGACCTCGTCGACCTCGTCGACCGAGGGCGAGCCGCTCGTCGGGCTGTGCCCCGACGTCGGCGATCCGGCTCCCGTCGAGATCGACGGCCTTCAGGGCGTCATGGTCACCCTCCGGGGATGCGGGACCGAGGCGCCCGATGTCGTCGTCGTCGCCGCCGTGCTTGTGGCCGACGACGGCTCTGTCGTCACCTTCGAGGGCCACGCGGACGCAACTGAGGGCCTCGTGGTGGTCGACCACGTGCTGCGCAGCATCGTCATCACGCCCACCTGATCGCAATCCACCAGGACGCGACAGCTCAGGGTGCGCGGTCGTCGGTGCCGGCCGGGGGGTCGATCAGGTCGTCGAGGCTCGCGCCCGGTGGCCCGTCGGCACCGTGTCCCCCAGGGTCGCCGTCCGGCGTCGGGGGTGGACCGTCGTCGAGGGAGAGGCGACCGCCCCGGGTCTGGCCGAACATCGCCACGACCCGGGCCACGACGGTGACGAGGAAGATCTGTCCGGTGACCGCCTCGGCCATGGCCGCGGTCCGCGCCGCCTGGTTGCCCGGGGTGAGGTCGCCGTAGCCCGTCGTCGTGATCGTGATGAAGCTGAAGTACTCGAAGTCACCCGGTTCGGTCTGGCCCTCCTGGGCGAAGAACTCTCCCTCGGTCACCGCGTCGATGAACCGGAACACCCCGGTGAACATCAGCCCGATGAACAGGTAGGCCGTCATCACACCGGCCAGGGTGTTGAGGGTGACCTTGGGGTGCAGGAGGGTGCGGATGAGGATCGCCGGGAGCGCGACGACGATCACGATCACGTAGAGGACGGCGACGATCGCCTGCAACCGCCAGGCGTCCCGGTCGTGGCTCAACGCGATGAGCGAGGCGGCGGTGAGGGCGAGGGCGACGACCATGACCCAGCCCAAGCGGATGAAATTGCGGCGATAGAGCAGGGACCGCTGCAAGGCGAGGAGCAGCGCCGCGACCATCCCGAGGAGGATGATGAAACGACCGAACTTGGTCGTGTCGATCACCGGGGTTGCGACCGCGACGACCACGGTGAGGAAGAACACCGGCGCGAAGCTCTCGCGCGACAGCAGCTCAGCTTTGGTCGTCTTCCAGGCGTCGGCGGTGACCTGCTGCGCGGCGGTCAGGTCGTGGTGCTCGGCCGCTTCGAGGAGGCGCCGCACGTCGCGGCGCTCGCGGTGCCAGAAGCGCTGCTCGCGGCGAGCCCGGGACCACTCCGACAGCCGTTCGTCCTCGGGGTTGAGGAGCTCGTCGCGCTTGGATCGCCCCTTGTCGTGTGCCACGGGCGCCGATCGTAGTGAGCGCACGGTGGCCCGGTACGATGCCGGTCATGGAAGACCGCCCTGCCCCCGACCCAGCGAAGTTGCTCGCCCAGTGGATGGAATGGGAGTCGGGCGAGACCCCGCCGGGCAAGGTCATCAGCAACCTGAAGACCGGAGGGCTCCCAGATCTGCTGCGCGAGCTGGCCGAGGCGAGGAACGGCACCACCGGAGAGGTGTGACCGCGCCGCGCTCCGAGGGCGGTCTGTCCGCCTCGGATGATTCGACTGAACCCGCTCGGCGGCTCGGCGGCGCGCAGGTGATCCCGCGGCCCGCGTCGATCCGACCGGGTGCGCCACCTCCGTGGGCCGAGCTCGCGGTACCCGACCGCCACCTCACCCTCGGGCGCGTTCGTGAGGCCTTCGCCTCGGCTCCCGCCCCGCTGCCGTCGCCCCTCGAACCGACGGGCGTCCGGGCATCCGCGGTGCTCGCCGCGCTGTACGAGGCCGACGATCAAGTCCATGTCGTGCTGACGCGCCGGGCCCAGCACATGCGATCGCACCGCGGCGAGGTGTCGTTCCCCGGTGGTGGCCAGGACCCCGGTGAGGATCTCCGCACGACGGCACGGCGCGAGGCCCACGAGGAGATCGGGCTCGATCCCGCCGTCGTCGAGATCATCGGTGAGCTCGACCACCTGCAGACCATCGTCGGCCAGTCCTTCATCGCCCCGTTCGTGGCGCTGCTCCCGGAGCGACCTGAGCTGGTGGCCAACCCCGCTGAGGTCGAGCTCATCCTCCACGTCCCGATCGTCGACCTGCTCGACCCGGCGATCTTCCGCGAGGAGCGGTGGGGCATCCCGCCGATGGAGTTCGCCGTGCAGTTCTTCGAGGTCCCGGGCGACACGATCTGGGGAGCGACCGGGCGGATGCTGCGCAACCTGCTCGGCGTGCTCACGGGCACCCCCTGGCGCGACGACTCCCACCCGGGGTGACGCCCCGACGGTAGCGTGGGCCCATGCCGCAGCTGATCTTCGAAGCCGACACCCAGGCCGAGCTCGTCACGCAGGTGCGCCGGTGGCTCGCGTCGCTCGACGCCGAGGAGGACGGCTCGCTGTCGGTGAGCCAAGCCATCAACCAGGGAGCGCAGCTCACCAAGGACGCGTTGCGCATCGTCGCGGCTGCCGCCCCGTCCCCGGTGGCGCAGAACGACGTGGTGAAGTCGCTCACCGCGATGGGCTACAAGGCCACCGACGCCACCTCGAAGGCCATCGTCGACGGGCTCGACAGCGTCGAGGCGCTCACCGGAGGATCGGTCGTCAAGACGGTCAGCGACAAGGGCCGGAGCGCGGTGTACCAGATGAACGTCGCCGTGGCGAAGCAGGTGCTCAAGACCTTGCACGGCACCTGACGACGGTCAGGCGACGATCAGGTGACCGCGCAGGTCCTTTCGCGGGAAGCGGTCACGATGGCACCTCGGGGCCTCGGTGGGGCGTCCGCGTCGCGCTGACTACACTGACCACTTCCGAGTGGGCTGAGCGCAAGGGGTGTTGACGTGGCTGAGGTCGAGATTGGGATCGGCAAGTCCGGTCGGCGAGCGTATGGGTTCGACGACATCGCCATCGTCCCGAGTCGACGCACGCGCGACCCCGAAGACGTCGACATCTCCTGGGAGATCGACGCGTTCCGCTTCGAGCTGCCCCTCATGGGCTCGGCCATGGACGGCGTCATCAGCCCCCGCACCGCCATCGAGATCGGCCGCCTCGGCGGCGTCGGCGTCCTCAACCTCGAAGGTCTGTGGACCCGCTACGACGATCCCGACGGCCTCCTCGAGGAGATCTCGGAGCTGCCCACCGAGAAGGCCACCCTGCGCATGCAGGAGATCTACCAGCAGCCGATCGACTTCGACCTCATCGGCCAGCGCATCCGCGAGATCAAAGACGCCGGCGTCGTGTCGTGCGCCTCGGTCACCCCGCCCCGCACCGCCGAGTTCGCCAAGCACCTCATCGACGCCGAGCTCGACCTCCTCGTCATCCAGGGCACGGTCGTGTCCGCCGAGCACGTCTCCAAGAACCAGGAGCCGCTCAACCTCAAGAAGTTCGTGCGCGAGCTCGACATGCCCGTCATCGTCGGCGGCTGCGCCAGCTACCAGGCCGCGCTGCACCTCATGCGCACCGGTGCCGCCGGGGTGCTCGTCGGTGTCGGTCCCGGCCACGCCTGCACCACCCGTGGTGTGCTCGGCATCGGTGTCCCGCAGGCCACGGCCATCGCCGATGCCCGAGCGGCGCGCATGCGCCACCTCGACGAGACCGGCGTGTACTGCCAGGTCATCGCCGACGGCGGCATGGGCACCGGCGGCGACATCGCCAAGGCCATCGTGTGCGGCGCCGACGCCGTCATGATCGGTTCGCCGCTGGCCGCGGCGGCCGAGGCCCCGGGCCGGGGCTACCACTGGGGCATGGCCACCTTCCACCCCACGCTGCCCCGCGGCGCCCGGGTCAAGACCACGGTCCGAGGCACCCTCGAAGAGGTCCTCGTCGGTCCCGCCCACGAGAACGACGGCCGCCTCAACCTGTTCGGCGCGCTGCGCACCTCGATGGCCACGTGTGGCTACGAGACGGTCAAGGAGTTCCAGACGGCCGAGGTCATGGTCGCCCCGTCGCTGCAGACCGAGGGCAAGTCGCTGCAGAAGGCGCAAAACGTGGGCATGGGTCACTGAGGTATGTCGATAGGCGCCGATGAGCAGTTCGACACCGTCCTCGTCGTCGACTTCGGCGCCCAGTACGCCCAGCTGATCGCCCGCCGCGTCCGCGAGGCGCGCGTGTACAGCGAGATCGTCCCGCATTCGATCACCGCGGCCGAGCTGGCCGAGCGCCGGCCGGCGGGCATCATCTTCAGCGGTGGCCCCAAGTCCGTCCACGTCGACGGTGCCCCGCTCATCGACCCCGCGGTGTACGACCTCGGCATCCCGATCCTTGGCATCTGCTACGGCGCCCAGATGCTGGCCCAGCAGCTCGGTGGCGAGGTGTCCAACACCGGTCAGGGCGAGTACGGCAAGACCGAGCTCGACGTCGTCGCCGCCGACTCGTGCCTGCTCACCGACCTGCCGATCTCGCAGCAGGTGTGGATGAGCCACTTCGACTCGATCGGCCAGGCACCGTCGGGCTTCACGGTCACCGCCACCACCGCCGTCGCCCCGGTCGCCGCGCTCGAAGACCGCGAGCGCGGCTTCTACGGCGTGCAGTTCCACCCTGAGGTCATCCACACGCCGCACGGCCAGGACGTCCTCGAGCGCTTCCTCTACGACGCCTGCGACTGCAGCCCCACCTGGACGATGACGTCGATCATCGAGGCGTCGGTCGAGGCCATCCGCGAGCAGGTCGGCACGGGCCGGGCCATCTGCGGGCTGTCCGGCGGGGTCGACTCCGCAGTGGCCGCCGCGTTGGTCCACAAGGCCATCGGCTCGCAGCTCACCTGTGTGTTCGTCGACACCGGCCTCATGCGCATGGACGAGGGCGACCAGGTGGTCGAGACCTTCCAGCGCCACCAGGGCATCGAGCTCATCCACGTGCGCGCCGCCGATCGCTTCTTCGATCGCCTGTCGGGGATCACCGACCCGGAGGAGAAGCGCAAGACCATCGGTGAGCTGTTCATCCGGGTGTTCGAGGACGCTTCGGGCGGCATCGAAGACGCCAACTTCTTGGTGCAGGGCACGCTGTACCCCGACGTCATCGAGTCGGGCACGAGCGACGCCGCCAAGATCAAGAGCCACCACAACGTGGGCGGCCTGCCCGACGACATGGAGTTCGAGCTCGTCGAGCCGTTGCGTGCCCTGTTCAAGGACGAGGTCCGACGGGTCGGCACCGAGCTCGGTCTGCCCGACGAGATCGTCTGGCGTCAGCCGTTCCCCGGTCCGGGGCTGGGCGTGCGCATCATCGGCGAGGTCACGCCCGACAAGGTCGAGATGCTCCAGCGCGCCGACCTCATCGTGCGCCAGGAGGTCCACAAGGCGGGTCTCGACCGCGAGATCTGGCAGGCCTTCGCCGTGCTGCCCGACATCCGCAGCGTCGGGGTCATGGGCGACGAGCGCACCTATGCGCATCCGATCATCATCCGGGCGGTCACCAGCGACGACGCCATGACCGCCGACTGGGCCCGCCTGCCCTACGAGCTGCTCGAGACCATGTCGAGCCGCATCATCAACGAGGTGCCGGGCATCAACCGGGTGGCCTACGACATCACGTCGAAGCCCCCCGGCACCATCGAGTG
>CAZALT010000058.1:8202-19187 GCA_964485515.1 uncultured Rhabdothermincola sp.
CATCGCGGCCGCAGCCTTGCTGGCCGCGATGGGGATCGAACGCTTGGACACGTGTTCCTCCTCACAAGGTAGAGCGATGTCGCTTGATCCCGGCACCATCGAGTGGGAGTAGCCCGGAGATCGTGGCGAACGTCAGCGGCGAGGTGGGAAGCGACTGGCGGCGACGGGTCCTCGTGCCGATCTTGCTGCTGGCTCTGGTGGGCACGCTCCTCGGGGTCGGCATGGCATTCCTCGACCTCTCGCGCACTCGAGACACCAACGGCGATCTGATCCAGACCGGACCGGGCGGTCCGGCGGCGGAGATCGTGCACGAGGACTTCCCTGATGCACGCCGGTCCCGCGTCGGTGAGCACGATGGTCCGATGTTCTATGCAATCGCTCGGGCCCCCATGGATCTCGATGAGGTGTCCCAGAGCCTCGACCGTCCCCGTTACCGGCTCCAGCATCCGCTCTTCGCGTGGGCCGCGTGGATCTTGCACCCGAGTGGTGGAGGCCCCGGTCTGCTGTCGGCGTTCGTGATCGTCGGCGTCCTCGCGCTCTTCGGCGGTGGTGTCGCCACCGGCCTCCTGGCTCGGAGCCTGGGTGGTCCCCTCTGGCTCGCTGCGGTCTTCCCGATCCTGCCCGGTGCGGTCATGTCCGTGCGGATCACGGTGGGCGACACGCTGGCCGTGGCACTGATGCTGGGCGCGTCGGTGTTGTTCATCCGTGGTCGGACAGTCGCATCAACCGTGTTCGCCGTGCTCGCCGTGCTCACGAAGGAGCCGATGTGGTTGACGTTCGTCGGTCTGGCGCTGTGGCGTCGAGATGGGCGCAGTCTGTGGTTCGTCGGTGTGCCGGCCGCGGTCGCACTGGCGTGGATGGTCTTCCTTCGCCTCACGGTCCCGACCTCGGGTGCAGAGGTGATCGAGTTCGTCGTTCCGCTCACGGGGTTCGTGCGGTCCTGGGCGTGGTGGCTCGATGGCGACTCGCCCTATGCCTTCCTCTCCGTCGTGGCCGCTGTGGTGGTCGCGATCATCGCGTTGGTCAGACGTCGTCGGACTCACCCGCTGTGGTGGCCCGTGGCCATCAACCTCGCGTTCGTCATGGTCCTCGACCGCGATGTGCTCGGGCTCGAACGCAATGGAACCCGCATGAGTCTCGCCTTGCTCGTCTTGGGACTGGTCGCCCTCACGTCGCCAGGGGTCTCCGATCCCGTGGACGATGCTCCGTTGCCGGCTGGACTAGGCGGTGCGGAGGCCTCCGGTGGGTGAGTCGGTGGTGGCCCGATCGGCCTCGGGCGTCGTCGTCACTACGGCGGGCCTGTCGCTCGCGCCGGGCAGGTGGACCTCGAACCGGGTGGCGTCCTCCAGCGCGATCCCTGCCGCGGCGGCCAGCGCCGGAGCGACCAGGCGCACCTCGTCGGGGGTGACGTCCACCTCGAGGCGGAGGGCGGGAACCGACCGCTCGTAGGTGGAGCCCCGGTAGACCTGGGTCATCGTGCGCTCCGCCTCGATCCACACCGCATCGACCACTGGGGTGCAGTCGAGCTCGTCTTGGACCAGGCCCCGCCGCGTCGGATCGATGATCAGCGCGATGGTGGCGTGCGGTTCGACCTCGTCGGGATCCTCGACCGCCTTCAAGATCGGGCTGGCCGGAGCTGTGGACACCGGAGCCGCGGATTCCGGAGCCGGGGACACCGGTGTGACTGCGGTGCTCGGCGGTGGGCCCGTGGTGACGGCGAACGGGATCGGGGTGTGCCGGTGCTCGACGGGTGGGGCCGGGCGTTCGTCTCCGAGTCCGTGACGACGCAGGACGCCGTTGAGGGTCGACATGAAGGGCTTCGTCTCGTCGTGCGACCACGCGCCACCCCGGGCGGAGCCGGTTGGCGGATCGACGACGTGGCCGACGACCTGCCAGCTGGTGAGGCTGAACCGCTGTCCGGTCTCGTGGTCTGGTCGGGTCCAGTCGATCGCCTCACGTGGAGGAGGTGGTGGGGCCGCGACGTGCCAGCCGATCATCTCGAGGTCGGCGAACAAGAGGGTGGGCGGTCGGACGCCGTCGAAGTCGACGGCCAGGCGCACGGTGCCGTTCGCTCCCTTGGGGACGATGCGAACGGCGAGGTCGATGTCGTCGGGTTCTGCCATGCCCACAGGATCGCCACCATGCGTGAACGATCGACCGCCGGGCAGTCACGGCCCAGTGAAGGGTTGATGACGCGGATCTTGGACGGAGCGTGGTGTTCCGGCGCCGAAGGGTGGTCCTTGGTGGTCGCCGACCACGGACCTGGACGTGTCGCCACCGCTGGCCCGAGGGGCCGGGGAGGTCGGGAGCGCCGGGGCCACCGGGTGTGTCACCGCTCGCCGGTAGGGTCTGGTCGTCATGAGCAGCAACGCCGGCCTGTCCGCCGATGGACCTTTCGACGAGCCCGGTGGACGCCGTCCGATCGAGCGACCCGACCTCCTGGAGGGGCTCAACCCGGTCCAGGCCGAGGCGGTCGTGCACGACGAGGGGCCGCTGCTCATCATCGCCGGTGCCGGTTCCGGCAAGACCCGGGTGCTCACCTCGCGCATCGCCCACCTCATCCGCGAGGGGGGCATCTCGCCGTTCGAGATCCTGGCCATCACCTTCACCAACAAGGCAGCCGACGAGATGAAGCACCGCGTCGGTGCCCTCGTCGGGTCCGTCGCCCAGAAGATGTGGGTGTCCACCTTCCACTCGGCCTGCGTGCGCATCCTGCGCCGCGACGCCAGTGCCATCGGGTTCCCGTCGTCGTTCACCATCTACGACCAGGCCGACGCCGTGCGTCTCGCCGGCTACGTCATCCGCGACCTGGGCCTCGACGCCAAGAAGTTCCCGGCCCGCTCCATCCAGGCGTCGATCAGCGCGGCCAAGAACGAAGGCCGTTCCGCCGAGAGCTACGCCGCGACCGCGTCGAACATCTTCGAGCGCAAGCTGTCGGAGATCTTCACCGAGTACCAGGCCCGCCTCCTCAAGGCCGGCGCCATGGACTTCGACGACCTGCTGTCCAACACCGTCGTGCTCTTCCGCGAGCACCCCGAGGTGCTGCGCCACTACCAGCAGCGCTTCAAGCACGTGCTGGTCGACGAGTACCAGGACACCAACCACGTCCAGAACGAGATCGTGGTCATGCTGGCGTCGGAGCACCGCAACATCTGCGTGGTGGGCGACGGCGACCAGTCCATCTACAAGTTCCGCGGCGCCGACCTGCGCAACATCTTGGAGTTCGAGAACGCCTTCCCCGACACCACCGTCATCCTCCTCGAGCAGAACTACCGCTCCACCCAGCGCATCCTCGACGCGGCGAACTCCGTCATCAACAACAACTTCAGTCGTCGCCCCAAGGAGCTGTGGACCGCGGCGGGCCAGGGCGAGGCCATCATCCGCTACCACGCCGACGACGAGGGCGACGAGGCGCAGTGGGTGGCCAGCCAGATCGCCCACCTGCACGACGGTGGCACCTACCGCTGGAACGACATGGCGATCTTCTACCGGACCAACGCGCAGAGCCGCGTGGCCGAGGAGTACCTCATGCGGGTCGGCATCCCGTACAAGGTCGTGGGCGGCACCCGCTTCTACGACCGGCGCGAGATCAAGGACGCCCTCGCCTACGTCAAGGCCGTGGTCAACCCCATCGACGAGGTGTCGCTCAAGCGGGTCATCAACGCGCCCAAGCGGGGCGTGGGCGACACCACCGTGGCCAAGCTCGACACCTGGGCCCGGCAGCGGGGCGAGTCGTTCATCGAGGCGCTCCGCCACGCCGAACAGGCGGGGGTCACCGGACGTGCGGTCAAGGGCATCGCCTCGTTCCTGGCCCTCATCGACGACCTGGCCGACAAGGTGCCCGAGGGTCCCGCTGCGCTCATCGAAGCCGCGCTCGTGCGGTCGGGCTACACCGACGAGCTCGAAGCCGAGCACACCATCGAGTCGGAGGGTCGCATCGAGAACCTCGGCGAGCTGGTCGGCGCGGCCAAGGACTACGGATCGGTCGAGGAGTTCCTCGAACAGGTCAGCTTGGTGGCCGACACCGACCAGCTCGACGAGGACGAGTCCTCGGTCGTGCTCATGACGCTGCACTCGGCCAAAGGGCTCGAGTATCCGGTGGTGTTCCTCATCGGTCTCGAAGACGGCGTGTTCCCCCACATGCGCGCCGTCGCGGATCCCGACGAGCTCGAGGAGGAACGGCGCCTCTGCTACGTCGGCATCACCCGGGCCAAGGAGCGGCTCTACCTCAGCCACGCCTGGAGCCGCACGCTGTTCGGCGCCACGCAGTACAACCCGCCCAGCCGGTTCCTCGACGAGATCCCCGAGCAGCTCGTCCAGGAGGTCAAGGGCCAGCGGCGCGGCTCACGACGGTCGAGCTACGGCTCCGGTTCGAGCTACGGGTCGGCCAGCCGCGGATCTGGTGGGAGCTATCGGGCCGGTCGTTCCGAGCGAGGCAACGACCAGTGGCGCGACCGCAGGTCCGAACGTGAGGCATGGGATGCGCACCGCGACGACGTCGTCGAGTCCGCCATCGCAGCTGGCGGGCGCGCCCCCAACCCTCCGCAGCCCAGCGGCGCCGACGCCATCGGCCTCAAGGTCGGTGACGACGTCGGGCACAAGACCTTCGGCGAGGGCGTCATCATCCACATCGAAGGTGCCGGCGACAAGACCGAAGCCACGGTGCACTTCGCCGGCGTCGGTGAGAAGCGCCTCCTGCTCGCGTGGGCCCCGCTCGACAAGCTCAACGGCTGATCCACGGGCATGCCGGTCGGTTCGCCGGGGCGCACCGCGAGACCAGGCGACGATGACGCGAGCGCATACGTCGTCTGCCAGGTCACGCTCGGTCCAGGTCACGTTCGGTCCAGGGGTGCGGTCTCGCGCCCGGTGTGCGCTGCGCCGCCCCATCGGCCAGATTGGAGGCGTGTTCGCCACCCTCCGCCGCGCCGAGCTCGCCGTTCGTCGCGACGCGACGCTGGGCACGATCATGGAGACGCTGGCCGCGATCCACGGTGACCGCGTGCTCGTCGACGAGGGGCCGGACGGCTTGTGCCTCACCCATCGGCAGGCGGCCAAGCGGGTGGCGCGCTGGGCCGGGGGGATCGCGGCCCGCACCACGCCAGGTGATCGCGTCGTCGTCGCGACCCCCAACTCCTACGAGCAGCTCCTGTTGTGCCTCGCCACGGCGCGAGCGGGCGCCATCCCCGTGCCGCTCAACTCGGCGATGCGAGACGACGAGGTCGCCCACGTCGTGTCCGACTCGGGCGCGACCCTCGTGCTCCGCGATGCCTTCGACGTCGACGGTTCCGACCCGCTCACGAAGGCGGCTCCCGTCTCGACCTCCGACATCGGGGCGATCTTCTACACCTCGGGGACCACAGGCAAGCCCAAGGGTGCGGAGCTGACCCATGGGGCACTCGTCGGCACCGTGAGCGCCGCGGCGTTGTGGCCGTCGAGGCTGCATCGCGACGAGGCGGTGGTGAGCCTGCCGATCGCGCACATCATGGGCTTCATCGTGCTGCTGGCCTTCGCCTCGGGTGGTGTGCCGGTGTTCCTGCTGCCGCACTTCCGCCCCGACGACGTGCTCGACGCCATCGAGAGCCGACGATCCACGATCTTCGTGGGGGTTCCGGCGATGTACCGGATGCTGCTCGAAGCCGGGGCCGAGCAGTGCGATCTCACGAGCGTGCGGGTGTGGGCGTCGGGGGCCGACGTCATGCCGGGCGAGCTGGCCCAGCGGTTCAAGAAGATGGGTGCCACGGTCACGCTGCCGTTGCTCGGCCCGCTGGGCGAATCGGCGTTCGTCGAGGGTTACGGAATGGTGGAGACCGCGGGTGGCGTGGCGGCCAAGATCTCGCCGCCGCTCTCGCGGTTCGGACTCGGCGACTCGCTCGGTCTGACCTTTCCTGGCTACAAGCTTCGCGTTGTCGGCGACGGGGACGAGGATGTCTCGGCGGGAACGGTGGGCGAGCTCTGGGTCAAGGGACCCGGCGTCATCCGCGGCTACTGGGACGCGCCCGACGCCAGCGCGCAGGCGGTGACCGAGGACGGGTGGCTCCGCACGGGCGACCTGGTGCGCAAGGGACCCTTCGGCACTGTGTCGTTCGTGGGGCGCGACAAGGACGTCATCAAGCGCGGTGGGTACTCGGTCTACGCCGTCGAGGTGCAGGGCGTGCTCGAAGACCATCCTGACGTCCTCGAGGCCGCGGTGATCGGCCTGCCCCACGACACCTTGGGCGAGGTCCCCGCGGCAGTGGTGCGCCTCGTCGAGGGAGCCGTCCTCGACGACGCCGACCTGGAAGCCTGGGCCCGCCGACATCTCGCCGACTACAAGGTGCCCGACCAGTTCGTCGCCGTCGACGAGCTACCCCGCACCGGGACCAACAAGGTCCAGAAGTCCGAGCTCCCTCCACTGTTCGCGACCTGAGGCCCACCGCGCCTGCTCGTGCCGGGTCATCGTGCATCGTTCGCTCGACCGGCTCCGACCTCTGGTCGGGTCAGTGGTGGCTGATGGGTTTGCCGCCGTGGAGGCGGGCGCGGTCGGCTGCGATGCGACCGGCGGTCCAGCCCGCACCGTTCGAGGCCCGGGTTCCCACCCGACGGATCTGCGGGAACTCCTGGCGGAACCGCTCCTCGACGGCTTCGTCCCGCGATGCCAGGACCGGGAGGAGATCCGACCCGTGCTCGGCGACGGCCTCGTCGACGACCATCTGCGTCGTCTCCTGGAGACGTTCTCCGATGCGGTAGGCGAACGCGATGAGGAAGGAGTGCCGGAACGATCGGGTGCGGGACCGCCCGTGCTGGTCGCGCTGCGGCCCCGCAGCGACCATCGCCGCGGTGGCCTGGACGAGCAGCGAGGTGAACAGCAGGTCGATCGCCTCGACGTCGTCGTCGAATCCGATCAGCGAGCAGATGCTGCTCTGCTTCAGCCACACGGCGCGGGCGCCGTTCGCGTCGGCGACCTGCGTCAGCAGCATGACCTTGGGTCCGCTGTAGGGATCGGCGATCGGTACGGTGCGGGTGCCGGGCAGGTCCCGCGGCCGTGCGTCGCCGGCCCGCGCCTCGACCAGGCGTTGGTCGATGTTGTGCTTGGCGATGAGCTCCTGGGCTTTGGCGGTGAGCGCCTCGGCTTCGGCCTCGAAGGTGGTCGACTCGGCTTTGGCGAGCAGTGCCCGCACGCGGCCGAGGATGGCGGTGTCACTCATGGACGTCCCATCGTTCGGGAGTGCCGGTCGGCATCAGGAGGTGCCGTGCGGCATCAGGGAGTGGTGGTGCCGCCTGTGCTGGTGGCCAGGTCGATCACGATGTCGCCGTCCTCGGTCACTTCGACGGTGTAGTGGACCAGCTCCGCACCGTCGGCGCCCACCGTATCGCCGGCACAGGGGTCGCGGAAGAGGTGGGCGTCGTGGTCCCACTCGAGGGTGCAGCTGCGGGGGGTGCCCGCCCGACGGGCGTCGAAGGCCACCCAACCGGTGAGGGGGTCGGCTCCCGTGTGCTGGAGGTAGATGTCGCGACTGCCGCTCGCGACGTCGGAGAAGAGGATCGGCCCGTCTTCGGCGATGGCCTCCGCTCGGTCGTCGGCTGCTCCGGCGACGAAGGTCGTGGCGCCCAGCTTGACCGTGACCGCGTCGGACTCGGTGAGCTTCGGGATGGCGATGATGAACAGCACGATCACCAAGATGATGCCGAGGGCCACGCCACCCACTCCGAGGAGCAGGGTTCTTGGGTTCTTGGCGTTGGACTGCTTGACCGGGCTCACCACCCCAGTATCGGGCGATCCGGGGTCGGATTTCGAACCGGTGGACTCGACCCGGGGCGAGCGACGACGTCGGAGGCCTGTAGTGTGACCCCGTCGACCGGCGGGGACCACGGACCTCGGGCGATGGTCGTTCCCCGTCTCGACGCTTTTTGCCACGTCAACGTGCGGTGCCGCGCTCAGGTCCGGTGCCGTGCTCGAGAAGGGACGAGACCTCGCCGCCGCCCCCATCTGATCGCGTCACCGCGTCGGGCCTTCACAAGGGCCGCACCCCGTGCTAGCGCTCGTGGTGCTCCACGCCGTGCTCGGGTTCGGGATCATCGGGTTCGGAGCCCGATTGGCGCGGCGAGCCCTCGCCATCGGTGTGATCGGGCCGGTCGCCACGCTGGTCTGGCTCGCGACGCAGGCCCGGACGGTGTTCGACGGCGGGTCGGTCGACCAGACCACCGAGTGGGTGCCGGGACTCGGCCTGGCCTTCGACTTCCGGCTCGACGGCTTCAGCGCGCTGATGGTCCTGATGGTGTCGGGCATCGGCGTGCTCGTGTTCGCCTACGCCTGGTGGTACTTCCCGGCCGTGAAGGCTGGCCTCGGCCGGTTGATCGGGCTGCTCACCCTGTTCAGCGGGGCCATGGTCGGGCTCGTCACCGCCGACAACCTGCTGCTGATCTACCTGTTCTGGGAGCTCACGTCGGTCGCGTCGTACTTCTTGATCGGCAACGCCTGGACCTCGGCACGGGCCCGCGCCGCCGCGCTGCACGCCCTCCTCGTGACCGGGGCCGGAGCGTTGGCGATGCTGGCGGGCTTCACGGTGCTGGGCCAGGCCGCCGGCACCTACGAGCTCAGCTCGATCCTCGCCGACCCGCCCTCGGGGTCCTGGGTCGCGGCCGCGCTTGTCCTCATCCTGCTGGGGGCCTTCACCAAGTCCGCCCAGTACCCGTTCCACTCCTGGTTGCCCGGCGCGATGGTGGCGCCCACGCCGGTGAGCGCCTACCTGCACTCGGCCACGATGGTGAAGGCCGGCGTGTACCTCGTGGCCCGTCTCGCTCCGGTGTTCGTCCTCGTGCAGGGCTTCCGGTCGACCATCGTCGTCGTCGGCCTGGTCACGATGGTCTGCGGTGGCCTGCGCGCCCTGCGCCAGCACGACCTCAAGCTCCTCCTCGCCTTCGGGACGATCAGCCAGCTCGGCTTCCTCATGGTGATCATGGGCACGGGCACGGAGGAGGCGATCACCGCCGGCTGCGTGCTTCTCCTCGCCCACGCTGCG
The DNA here is from genome assembly GCA_964485515.1 of uncultured Rhabdothermincola sp. GTDB lineage: Bacteria > Actinomycetota > Acidimicrobiia > Acidimicrobiales > Acidimicrobilacustridaceae > CAZALT01. The sequence goes on from CAZALT010000058.1 coordinate 17,202, forward strand.
TTCAAGTGCGCCTTGTTCATGGTCGTGGGGGTGATCGACCACGAGGTCGGCACGCGCGACATACGCGAGCTCGACGGGTTCAGCCCGGGCTGGCGGCCCGTCACGGTCGTGGCGGTCATCTCGGCGGCGTCGATGGCGGGCATCCCCCTCACCCTCGGGTTCATCGCCAAGGAGGCGGCCTACGAGTCGATCACGATCGGGCCGTTCGACCACTCCGTCGTCGTGCTGATCACCGTGATGGCTGCATCCGCGCTGACCTTCGCCTACAGCGCCCGGTTCGTGATCGGTGCCTTCTTCACGCCGGCGAAGCGGATCCGCGTCGACGCGTCGCTGTCGACCCGCATGAGCAACACCCCGGCCACCGGGTTCTGGGCGCCGAGCGCACTGCTCGCCGTGGCGACGGTCGTCCTCGGCATCTTCCCCGAGTTGGTCCAACCGCTCATCGACGCCGCGGTCGGGTCCCTCGGGCCCGTGTCGGCGCCCTTCCACGCCGAGCACCTCGCCCTGTGGCACGGGTTCAACCTGCCCCTTTTGGAGTCCGCCGTCACCATCGCGGCTGGCGTGGCCCTCGTGGTCGCCGATCGGCAGGTGCAGCGCGTGCTCATCCTCGGCCGTCCGATCCCCACGGGTGGCGATGCCTACCGAGGGTGCCTGCGCGGTCTGAACACCCTCGCCGACCGGTCGACCGGCTTCTTCCAATCGGGCTCGCTGCCGCTCTACGCGGGCATCATCCTCACCACCGCCGCCGTGCTCACCGGGTGGGAGCTCGTCGACGTGGCCTGGCCGGGGTGGCCCGACTGGGTCGGGCCGTGGGCCCAGGTGCCGTTGGTGGCCCTGTTGATCGGCGCTGCGGTCGCGGCGGCGGCCGTACGGCGGCGGTTCTCCGCCGCGCTCCTCCTCGGCGTTTCCGGCTACACGATGGCCGGACTGTTCGTCATCCAGGGCGCGCCCGACCTTGCCCTCACCCAGGTGAGCATCGAGACCTTGTCCACCGTGCTGTTCGTGCTCGTGCTCCGGCGTCTGCCCGACCGGTTCGAGCACCGGACCCCGGCACTGGGCCGTGTCCTGCGGGTCGTGGTGTCGGGACTGGTCGCCTCGATGGTGTTCGTGTTCGCCATCGTCGCCGCGGGGACGCCCCACCGACCCTCGGTGTCGGGGGAGATGATCGAGCAGGCGGTCCCCGAGGCCGACGGCAAGAACGTCGTCAACGTGATCCTCGTGGACTTCCGGGCCTTCGACACGCTGGGCGAGATCACGGTGTTGGCGGTGGCCGCCATCGGTGCGGTCGCGCTGGCCCGAGCGGGGCGCCGCCCGCAGCCCCAACCGGCCCGGGGGTCGTTGCGCGAGCAGCGCCGGGCGCGGGTCGTGCCCGACGTGTGGGTCCGTCTGATCTTCCAGATCGTGCTCGTGGGCTCGATCTACTTCCTGCTCGCGGGTCACAACCAGCCCGGCGGTGGCTTCGTCGGGGGCCTCGTCGCCGGTGCGGCCATCGGCCTGCTGTACGTGACGACCGGCATCGAGGGGGTCCGCCAGGTCACGCGCATCAAGCCGTGGAACATCCTCGGGGCGGGCCTGCTGATCTCGTCGGTGACCGCCGCGATCCCCTTGGCCTTCGGCCGCTCGGTGCTCGATTCGGGCGCCACCGAGATCACCGCGCCCGTGTTCGGGTCGATCAAGATCACGACGGCGCTGCCGTTCGACCTCGGTGTGTACCTCCTGGTGATCGGCCTCGTGCTCATGGTCTTCGAGGCCTTCGGCGACGAGTCGGGCGACGAGAGCGGTGCGCCCGCCGATCCCCACGCAGACGAAGGTCCGCTCGTCGGGCAGGCTTCGCCCATCGGCGCCGGGCCGGCGCTGATCGATGCCGAGGAGCGAGCGCTGATCGAGTCCGAGTCCGAGTCCGAGTCCGACGTGTCCGACGTGTCCGACGTGTCCGACGTGTCCGACGTGTCCGGGTCCGTCGTCGGGGCGGGGGAGGTGGCGCGG
>CAZALT010000059.1:0-18976 GCA_964485515.1 uncultured Rhabdothermincola sp.
CGTCGAAGAGGTCGACAGCGAGGTAGGTCTTGGCCCAACGAAGGCCGAGGCGTTGACCTCGGCAGGTCGTCATCCGGCTGCAGGCCGAACTCGCTGGGGTCGACCTCCGCTCAACGATGGCCGAGGCGTTGGCCTCGGCAGGTCACGGGCCGGTCGGTGCCCTGAGCCTGACCGTTTCCGTACGCTCAACGAAGGCCGAGGCGTTGGCCTCGGCAGGGCACGATCGGGCGTCCCGCTGTGGTCGAGCGTGACACGACCGCTCAACGAAGGCCGAGGCGTTGGCCTCGGCAGGTCACGGCAGGCCGTCGTCGCCGAGAGCGATCGCTCCCCGCCGCGCTCAACGAAGGCCGAGGCGTTGGCCTCGGCAGGTCAGGTCAGGTGCGGGACGTTGACGGGACCGCCGAATGCGCTCAACGAAGGCCGAGGCGTTGGCCTCGGCAGGTCGACTCGGATTCGGCGTTCAGGGCGTGGATCTTGCCGAGCGCTCAACGAAGGCCGAGGCGTTGGCCTCGGCAGGTCTGAACGACTCGTTCAACCCGCCCGACCTGATCGCCCACGCTCAACGAAGGCCGAGGCGTTGGCCTCGGCAGGTCGGTCCGACCGCCCGCAACAGCCATGTGCCGTCCGTCTTCGCTCAACGAAGGCCGAGGCGTTGGCCTCGGCAGGTCACGTTCGTGTTCGACCTCGGCGACGGCGCAGGCGACGACGCTCAACGAAGGCCGAGGCGTTGGCCTCGGCAGGTCTTGTCATCGGTGTGCCCGAAGTCGTTGTAGCTCGGGGTCGCTCAACGAAGGCCGAGGCGTTGGCCTCGGCAGGTCCCGTCACGCAACCGGATCGTGCCGTGCTCATCGATGGCCGCTCAACGAAGGCCGAGGCGTTGGCCTCGGCAGGTCCACACTGACCCATCCCACGTCACGATCGCCCCGACCTCCGCTCAACGAAGGCCGAGGCGTTGGCCTCGGCAGGTCGTGCAACCGGCGGGGGTGATGTCGTCGGGCTTGACCAGCGCTCAACGAAGGCCGAGGCGTTGGCCTCGGCAGGTCCGGTGCTGCCGATCTCGGCGGCGGTCCAGTGCTCGCGCACCGCTCAACGAAGGCCGAGGCGTTGGCCTCGGCAGGTCGCGTCCTTGGGTTCGTGGCAGTCCGCCATGCGGTTTCCCGCTCAACGAAGGCCGAGGCGTTGGCCTCGGCAGGTCTTGGCGCGGATCGTGACGGGAGTGGTCATGCCCGAAGCCGCTCAACGAAGGCCGAGGCGTTGGCCTCGGCAGGTCCGAACGGTTCTCCCTCGATGGTGAGGGCCGGGTGATCGCTCAACGAAGGCCGAGGCGTTGGCCTCGGCAGGTCCGCCGCCGATGACGCGGTCGGGGGTTTGTGGGGGTGGCCGCTCAACGAAGGCCGAGGCGTTGGCCTCGGCAGGTCTGGTCTGTGGCGGTCCGCGTCGCGTCCGATGGAAAGTCCGCTCAACGAAGGCCGAGGCGTTGGCCTCGGCAGGTCATCGACCCGTCGGGCAGCGTCGCGTACTCGCGTTCGGCCGCTCAACGAAGGCCGAGGCGTTGGCCTCGGCAGGTCGATTCCCGTCTTCGCCGCTACGTCGCTTCGGGACAGCCCGCTCAACGAAGGCCGAGGCGTTGGCCTCGGCAGGTCGTCCGCCCGCGGGCTGGAGCGTCTTGCGGGGCCGTATCGCTCAACGAAGGCCGAGGCGTTGGCCTCGGCAGGTCGTCCTCGACCTCGATGCCGCCGAGCCCGGCGTAGTTGCCCGCTCAACGAAGGCCGAGGCGTTGGCCTCGGCAGGTCAAACCGACGAGCTCGGGGACGTCGACCACGTCGAAGATCGCTCAACGAAGGCCGAGGCGTTGGCCTCGGCAGGTCCCTCCAGCGTCCGGACCTGACCCGAGGCGTGGAACAGCGCCGCTCAACGAAGGCCGAGGCGTTGGCCTCGGCAGGTCAAGCTGCGAGCGCAGGTCGAGGCGGTGTCCGGTGAACACGCTCAACGAAGGCCGAGGCGTTGGCCTCGGCAGGTCTGGAGCCTGTCCCTTTCGGCTCGAGACCGTCGCCGACGCTCAACGAAGGCCGAGGCGTTGGCCTCGGCAGGTCTTGACGGTCGGGACCCCATGTAGGAGGCGGACGTTCGCCGCTCAACGAAGGCCGAGGCGTTGGCCTCGGCAGGTCGGCAGGCCGCGGGGCGTGGATTCATCGACGTGATCCGCAACGCTCAACGAAGGCCGAGGCGTTGGCCTCGGCAGGTCGACACGGGCCTGGAGCTGGTCGCCGGTTGCGGGATCGCGCTCAACGAAGGCCGAGGCGTTGGCCTCGGCAGGTCTTCCACTCCGCAGTTGCCGGTCATGTAGTGGCCGTCGCCCGCTCAACGAAGGCCGAGGCGTTGGCCTCGGCAGGTCTCCAGCCGAAAGGCGGAAACCATGACCAATCAACGGTGGGACGCTCAACGAAGGCCGAGGCGTTGGCCTCGGCAGGTCGGTCCGAACGAGCGCAGTGGCCATGTGCCGTCGGTCTTCGCTCAACGAAGGCCGAGGCGTTGGCCTCGGCAGGTCGTGGCGGTGCCTAGCGTGCCCGCCGTGGCGGTGCCTGCCGCTCAACGAAGGCCGAGGCGTTGGCCTCGGCAGGTCCGCCGGTCGTCTCGTCCACGAGGAAGTAGGCGGTGAGGGACGCTCAACGAAGGCCGAGGCGTTGGCCTCGGCAGGTCCAGATGGACGGCCAATCGTCCACTATCCCCATGGTGGACGCTCAACGAAGGCCGAGGCGTTGGCCTCGGCAGGTCCGTCATGGGCGGCTTCATGGACGGCATCGACTCGCAGCGCTCAACGAAGGCCGAGGCGTTGGCCTCGGCAGGTCTGCGTCAGGTCGCATGCCTCGTCTGGGTAGCCGAGCTCGCCGCTCAACGAAGGCCGAGGCGTTGGCCTCGGCAGGTCCTGATCGTTCGTCACCCGAACCACCTCCGGTTCCTTCGCTCAACGAAGGCCGAGGCGTTGGCCTCGGCAGGTCCCGGTTCCCCTCGATCGTGTGCACCATGCCGTCCGCGACCGCTCAACGAAGGCCGAGGCGTTGGCCTCGGCAGGTCAGCTGGCGGTAGGTCCGGTCGGACTGAGCTGCCCCTCCGCTCAACGAAGGCCGAGGCGTTGGCCTCGGCAGGTCGTCGAGTTCGCCATCGAGCGACGCATCCCCGTCTTCTGCGCTCAACGAAGGCCGAGGCGTTGGCCTCGGCAGGTCTCGCGAAGCTCCAGACGTTCGGGTTCGGTGGCAACACCGCTCAACGAAGGCCGAGGCGTTGGCCTCGGCAGGTCCATGCCGCGACCTCGCTCGGGATCTCACGAGGCAGGCCCGCTCAACGAAGGCCGAGGCGTTGGCCTCGGCAGGTCCCGCGACGTCGAGCACTGGCAGCCGCGATGGTCCCCCGGCGCTCAACGAAGGCCGAGGCGTTGGCCTCGGCAGGTCTGTTGTACAGGCGGGCCTGGTTGCCACCACACGTCTTCGCTCAACGAAGGCCGAGGCGTTGGCCTCGGCAGGTCAACACGACCCTTTCATCACAGGTGTGTTGTGGATCCGCCGCTCAACGAAGGCCGAGGCGTTGGCCTCGGCAGGTCCCACCGCCACGTCGCTCTGACCGGCAAACCTTGCCAAATTGTCAAGGATCACTGCGGGTTCGGGTCACAGTACCCAGCTTCTCTCCCAGTCGAGACCGGAGCTGCCGAGGGACTGGCGGACCGCGTCGAAGGTGCCGTTCAGCTTGTAGAGGTTGATCGAGTCTTGGCGCGGCTCGATCTCGGACTCGAGCTCGGAGATGAATCGCTGAAGGAGGATGTCGTCGAGTCGGCATTCGAACACTGAGTACTGAGCGCGAACGCCGTAGCGTTCGCACACCGCAGCGACTCGGGCGAGGCGGCGCTCGCCGGCGGGTTCGATCGTCGAGATGTCGTAGGTAACCAGGACATCCATCGACTACGCCGCCATGAGGTAGCTCGGGTACCCCTTCAGGTCCCCTCGAAGATGACGTGCCATCAGCGTCGCTTGGATCGACGGAAGGAGGGCCACCGGGACGCGCCGCTCGAGGAGCGGATGGTCGACCTCGGTCTGCCGGAACGCGTCGTACAGGCCGAGGACCTTCCGCCTCCCATCGGCAGACAGATACACACCGCCACCAGCCCTGCGCTCGAAGTCCTCGCCTGTCACCTGACGCCGGCGCAACAGCGCGACGACGAACCGGTCGGCGAGCGACGGGCGGAACTCCTCGAGGAGGTCGAGCGCCAATGATGGACGGCCCGAACGAGGTCGATGGAGAAACCCGACCTGCGGATCGAGCCCCACCGATTCGGTCGCGCCGACGACCTCGCTGAGGACGAGTCCGTACGTGAAGCCGAGGAGTGCGTTCGCGGGGTCGCGAGGTGGGCGGCGCGACCTTCGAGGGAAGTGCAGCTGCTCGCCTTCCTCTCCGAGGTGGACCGACATCGCTCGGAAGTACCGGCGCGACCCATCCCCTTCGATCCCCCGGATCGTGTCGCCGTCCGGAGCTGTCTGTAGAGCCTGGAGCCGATCTGCCATCCGCCCGACATCGTGTTCGATGGCCATTCGAGAGGGTCCGGTGGGCTGGTCCCATGCCCAGCGTTGCATCATCCGGCGACAGTTCTGCAGCTTGCCGGCCACGACCATCCGGGCGATTCGCAGGCACGGGTCGACCTTCGTCGAAGCGTTGTACTGGCCGAGCCTCAACTGCACGTTGCCCTGGGTGGGCCCGCCGATCCAGAAGCGGAGCTTGCCGCCCTTGGATATGGCGCTGATCCTCACGCCGCGTCTGGTCAGCTCCCCGATTGCATCGTTGGTCAGGTCGGCCCGACCGGTCAGGACCACTGCCTCGAGCGTCTCGATCGGGACGCGTTGGCTGTTCTCCCTCGCCTTGACGACGACATTCCCCTTCTGGACCCTGATCCGCGCTGCGTGATCGGTGACGTAGAGCGTCCGCATCACCCGCACTCGAACACCTCCTCGCTGATGTACCGGTCAATCCGCTCTGGGTTGGCGACCAACGACGGCAGGCAGTAGCCGTTGAGCTGGCATTCGCCGCATCGAGCGTCGTTCAGAGCGGGAGGGAGCGCGTCTGCCGTGAACGATGCACGGATGGCGACGATCGATCGGTGGGTCAGGGTTCGGAGCTCGTCGTCGATGGCGACCCGCTCCCGCTGACGGGGTCCCGCGTACCACACGTGACCGTGGCTCACCTCCACGTTGAGCATCTCCTCGAGGCAAAGTGCTTGAGCGCACAGCTGAACCTCGGCGTTGCGTCCGTGCTTCGACCCGTGCTTGTACTCGACCGGTTCGATGGTCCCGTCGTCGAGCAACTCCACGACGTCGGCTCTGCCGGTCAAGCCCAGTCGCTCAGACCACAGCTCGAGTCCCCTGATGACATGCCGCCCGCGCTCGTGGCGAGATGGATGGGTATCCACCCGTTGATGCCCCCGAAGTCCCTTCAAGATGTGGGCGTTGTCGCGCCACACGCCGTCGACGTGGATGATCGCTGCTTGCCGCGGGCAGTAGAGGTGGTTCTCCAGCGCCCGCAGCGGGATCACCACCGAGGTCATGCCACCGGCTCACTGAAGTAGGCGGCCTTCTTGGTCCCGCTCTGGGCACGTAGCTTTCGAACGCGAAACCGAGCGATCTCTTCGTCGGTCCGCAGGTTCCCGATGGCAGCAAAGCGATCGAGAATGGCATCGACTCCCCACCGGTCCAGAGCAGGCTGCCAGGTGTGGTACGTCAGGTGGTCTCGACCGCTGATGTCCCGGATCCACGGCTTCTGCGCTGCCTGGCTTCGCGGCTTCCCGCTGCCGCGCACCGGCAGGAGGAGCGTGCCCAGGTAGGCAAGCACCTCGATGACGGGATCGACAGCACCGCTGTTCTCGGTGATGCCGCTCGGAAGGCGGCGAGGATCGAAGCCGAGCCCGTTGGCCGAGATGCGTTGTCGTCTCGGCGAACCCGCAAGTGTGAGGGCGATGGAGTCCGCCGGGTCACTGAATCCCTGAACGGCGGCTACGCATTTCAGCAGGCGCTTCCAGAGCGTCTCGGCGCCCTCCATCCCGACGCAGAACTGACCTCGCGCGACCGGCGTTGGCGACGCGCCGTGGATGTCCTCGTGCGCGAGGTCGGTGAGCGTGCTGCTCAGTGCGTCGCTTCGAGTGAGCCGAGCCGCCTCGGCTCGTGCCGCGTACAGATCCGAGCTGGCGACCTTCTGGCCGAGCGTCCCACCAGAGCCTTCGGGAGCAATGGGGGAGTCGGCAAGGTCTGATTCGGTGGGCATCGCCTCGTGGATGGCGCTCGGCAGGTCCATGCCGGGTGGTCTCCAGAACGCGGCGTGGGGCACGACCTCGTCGGTCCACGAGAGCTTGACGTCCGGCAGGATGACCGTGACGCCGATCGCGGCGAGCCAGGCATTGAGCCAGTCAGCCGGCAGGCCCATCGCCTCGAACTTCACGAGGTCGTTCGTGGCCATCACGCCACCTCCATGGGCTCGTTGGACGCTTGGCTTGATGCGATGTGGTCCGCCTGGCGCACCACCGCTTCGAGCAGCGCGAGGCCCCAATAGCCATAGCGCTCGCAGCATCGACGGAAGCGAGCGGGCTGGTCCCAGTCGGCCTCGCCCAGGTCCCCTCGCACCGAGATCGCCTCACCCTCGATGTTGGCGGTCACCGTCACGGGCGCCACGTCCTTCACCGGAGCCACCAACGGACGGCCGAAGCCATGATGGGAGATGGACAGGTGGAGAACGAGATCGGGATCCCACGGCGGGTCGGGGTGCTCGTCGAGCCACGCCTCGATGAGGCGAGCGCTCAGTGCCTCGTGGCGTCCTCCGCTCGGCCAGCCTGAACCCAGCTGGTCGGAGCGCCAAAGCCAGCGCGGCGTGTTCGACTTCGCGACAGGATCGCTGTGCTCCCCGCGGGGGTCGAGCCAGCGTTGGAACCGAGAGTCGGCTTTGCCGAGGTCATGGAACCGACCGGCGGCCTCGACCGCGGCCACCAACTCGTCGGAGAGTCCGACGGCCGTTCCGATGCGTCCCGCGATCTCGCCAACGCTGGTGAGGTGATCGGCGAGCCCGACCGAGGTGACGTTCGCGGCGGCGCTGAGGTCATCGAAGGCGTCAGCGGCGATGAGCTGCGTTGACCGATGAGCCTTGCCCTCGATGTCGCGCATCAACATCGGGACGCTCCCGGCGTAGTCGATCCGCTCGCGGGCGGAGCCGGTGACCGCTGCCCACACCGGGGCGAGCGTGGCCTCTGGCTCGACCGCGTCCACGAGCTGCTTGGCGTGCCGGGCGAGCGCGTCGACGTCGACCTCGTCGTCGTCGGCATCGAGTGATTTTGCGACGATCTGGAGGGCAGCGAGGGTGCCGCCCGGGGCCCTGTCGCCCGGCGAGCCCCACTGGTGAACCAACCGCAGACCGGGATCGAGCGGGATGCCGGGCCAGCGCTCGAGGGACAGGTCGTCGACGGTCTCGGTCGCGTCCGGGTTCCATCCGTGCTTGTCGTGCAAACCGTCGTCCACGTCGAGGATCACGATGTCCGACGGTCGCAGGCGCGACACCTGGGCCTCTTCGATGAGCACCCGGTCGGGGGCGAGGCGTCGCAGCGGGCGTTCGCCGAATCGGTCGGCGAGAACCTCCTTCGCCTCACGCAGCGGCAGCTCGATCGTCTCGTCCGTGTCGACGCTGGGCACCAACCGCTCACCATCTTGAAGGGGCGTGGCCCGCCAGCACAGGGTGAGGCGGGGACCCTCAGATGCAAACCCTTCGAAGAACGGTTCGACCGGGGCTTCGCCGGGTGGGGGAGTCGTCGTCTTGGCCCACTCCCACAGGTGCGCCGGGAGCAGCTCAGCGGTGCGTGGCGGATGGTCGCCTGGTTCACCGATGATCTCGGAGATGGTGCCGGGCTGGAGATCGACGACGTCGACGTCGAACCCGATGGCGGTCTCGAGCCGATCCCAAACGGTGGCGGGTTCCGTGCCATAGACCGGCCACTCCTGCTTCTGGCCGGCAGGATGGACGATGACCGCCGTAGCGTCCGAGGTCTCGCCAAGACGGTTGAGGCGACCGAAGCGTTGGATCAACGAGCGGGCCCCGCTCGTCTCGGTCACCAAGATGTCGAAGTCGAGATCGGCACCCACCTCGAGTGTCTGAGTTGCGACCACGACGAGGCTCTGCTCCCGGACTCGGGACCGATCGCGGCCTGCCGGTGCTCCGAGGGTCTCGTGGAGCACCCGATCTCGCACTGCTGCGGCATCGGGGCTACGCATGCGACCCGTGAGCAGTTCCAGGTTGGCTGTTGCCAACGCCGATGTCTCCTTCTCTGCGCGCTTCGTCAGCTCGTTGAACACGGCACGTGCGCCGCGGGCCGTGTTGGTGAACACGACGGCCGCTACCGGTCCTGCGTGGGCACCGATCTCGGCGGTCAGCTCGTCGGCCAACGTCGGGGCCAGCTTGTCCGAAGGCTTGTTCACCGAGACCAGCCGCGTCGGCTTGTGCGCATTCAAGCGCTTCTGGACGATGTCGTTGGCGAGGTCATCAGCATCGAGGCCGAACGGCTCCACTGCATCTCCCGTTGCGGTCAGCGAGACCACGAGCGGTCGTGAACGCTCGACTGGCATCACGGTGGCCGGGTCACCGATGTCGCACTGGTCGATGGGGTGGACCAGTCGCTGGAGGGGTTGCGCGAGGTGAGCCTCGTCGAGCAACACGAGCGAGTCGATGCCGGCATGTGCCGCGTCGACCGGATGCATCGAGCGGCTGGACGCGTAGCCTCGGAACAGCCAGGAGCTCGCGAACATCGGCACGGTGGCGAACACCAATGCCGGCTGGGCCGGGTGGGCGGCCCGAACGCCGAGATCCGCGGCACCCCGCAGGCGGGTGGCGACGAAGGGCCGGTCGCCGGCTCCTCCGATTCCCCGGATCTCCCGAAGCGCGTCGCCGACCCGCCGGATGTGCTCGGCGTCCTGTTCGGACAGATCTGGGTGGGATTCGGGTTCCGTCAGGAGGTCTTCGAGCTCCAGGCCACGGGCAAAGGCAGCATCGACCAGGAGGCGGCGGTTGACGACGTACCAGACTCGCGTGGGCAGCGTGCGGGCCGCCGCCGGCCGGTTGGCCTGCGATGCCAGGGCCCAGACCGCGATGTCGAGGCAGGTGGTCTTGCCCAGCCCAGTGGGGATCTCGATCGCGTTCGGCCATCCGGTTGTCGCGACGACACCCGCGAGCCGAAGTTGCCACGGCAGCGGCGCCCGGCCGTTGTTCGCCGCCCGGTAGAACTCGTCGAAGGTGGGAAATGACGCGTCACTCATCGGAGGTCTCCCCGGATGGTGAGGGTGAAGATCGTGGGGCCGGCGCCAGGAGGCCCAGCCCGAAACTCCGACTGCGGCCGATGGTCAGCGGTCCGTGGACGGGTTCGGCGAAGGTGACGTCCAGCCAGTAGTAGGGGTGGCGGTCCTTCCCTGCTCGGTGTGCCTGATCGCCACGTAACCGCACGACTCCGGAACCCGTGGGGACGGGCGACACGACCGCAGTCTCGGGCTCGGGATGGCCGGCATGTCGGAACCAGCTCCGGATGTCACTCGGCGTCGGGCCCTTCCGACGGCCACGTTCGGCGACGACAGGTGTCGCGCTGAACCATCGCCGCGATGGTCCCGCCCACCGTTCGGGCCGGGTCGTCCACTTGGCCCGAACGGCGTCGGCGTGGGTGAGCTCCACCTGAAGCCCCGGTGCCCGGAGCTCGCGCAGGGGCCCGTACAACGCCGTCCGTACCCCCTCGACGACCACGGGATCGGCCTCGGGCGGAAGCCAGATGGCCGCACCATGGATCATCCCGTCGCTGTTGTCGTGCCCGACGTTGGGTAGGGCGAGGAACCGGGCGAGCTGGTACGGACGGGTGGCGTCGTCGGGGATCTCATGACCGTTGAGCCTCCACAGGTCAGTCGAGTTGCCCGTCCCGCCGTCGTAGTGGGCGACGACAGCCGCTCGCAACGTCTCGGTGACGAGCAGGACCTTGTGTCCGGCAACCCGCCGGTCGAACGTGAGCCACAGCGTCGTGGGCTGAGCAGGCTGGTCGTCCTCGGATTGCGTGGCATACCGTTCCCGGCGCGTCGGGATCCATGATCGGCGAGCCCCCTCGCCGCTGGACCAGCGGTCGAACGCGTCGTCGAGGTGTTCGAGGAGGCCCGGGTAGGGCACGGGCAGCGAGGTGCCACCGGTCGCTCCCGGGTGCCAAGTCGCGGGCAGGTCGGAGGTCGTCGGCGTAGCGTCGGTGACGGTGACCCGAACGGGCGAGTCGGCGCACCCCAGGTAGCCGACGCGTGCCGCTCGTCGGCGAAGCGAGTCGAGGTCGGCATCGGACACGTCGACGTCCCACGCGTAGGTGATGACGGGATGGTGAGGGCTGAGCCGAGTTCCTGGCCGCACCTCGGCCGATGAGCGCGCCGGATAGTTCTGCACGACGTTGGTCTCGGCAACGTCCTTGACCACGAACCGCGAGACGAGGTGGGTCGACTCGGTGTCGGCGAGGGCATCGGCGAAGATGACGGGAGCGGGTGCCGCCTCGATGGCGGCGAGCTCCTCGCCGGAGGTCACCGCGCAGCGGTCACGGGTGCCGTCGGCGGCGACCAGCGCCGAGAACAGGCGGGCCGGGCTCGGTGGCCACTCTGCGGCCTGTTCGCCGCCTGCCATCACGGTGTCGTCGGGTGAGCCGGCTCGGATGGCGCCGTGCAGCAGCTCGACGGTGACAGTGAGCATCAGTCTGACTCGGGATCGGGGAAGGTCTTGCGGATGACGTCGCCCAACTTGCCCTTCGGATGGACGGTGAGGGGAGCCGGCCAGTGCGATCCCACCGGAAGGCCAGCGCTCTCGGCCTTGGCTACGGCAGCTTGGAACAGAGCAGTCACTTCCTCGATCGACGGCGTGTCGACGACCTCGTCGCCCGAGCTGCCAAGCCAGGTCCAGGTCGTCGTCGAGGGACGGAGGTCGCATCCCGACCGGAGGTTGAACGAACGCCCGAAGGCGCCCACGTGGGCGACGATGCCGAGCGCGGCGAGCAACGCTCGCGCCTCGGCGGTTCCGACCGACGTGCGGATCCGGCGAAGCGACGCGAACGACACCGTGCTCTGCTGGGCGATCGCCCGGAACGACACTCCGCTGAGCGCGGCCTCGTCACCGCCGACGGGCACCTGGCCATGACCGATGTCGGCGAGCTTCTTCCCCCTCTCCGACACCTTCCAACGCTCGTGCCACATCGGGTCGAATTCGATCTTCTCGTCGATGCTCAGGTTGAGGGGGTCACCCTTGAGGCCTTGGGTTCGGATGTCGGCCGCTGCCGGCTCGATGCCGATGATCTCTGATACCCAGGATCGGGCGAGCTTGGCCTGCGAACCCTTCTTGCCGAGATGGGATTGCCAGAAGCCGAAGAGCAGCGCCTGGGGAAACCACTCGACCAGGGCATCGGCGTTGTCGGCGGTAGCCGAGAAGATCGCCTTGCCGATGTCGGTCTTGAGGAAGTCGGTCCCGCCGAGCTCGGCATCGCGGAGATATGCATCGCTGTTGCGGTGGGGGAATTGGAAGCTCGACAGCTGCCGCGGCACATGCGGCGGGAGCGGCTCGAGCCCGCTCAGGTCGAGCACGATCTCGGGCAGGCCCAGCGTCTCGCGCATTCGCCGGAGCGCGGCTTCGAGGTGGTTCGCTTCGCTCGGCTCGTTGTCGATGGAGATGACGTCGACCGCTGCTCGCGCCTCGCCCTCCCCCCACCAGCGCCGACCGGCTTGGAAGATGCCGCCGGCGTAGGTCGCCGGCTTGACCTTCGTGCCGGGCCCACCCAGCGGTTCGAGCTCGGTTCGGATCGAGATCCCCGCGTCGAAGCCGTCGTCGCTGGTCGCCTCGATCAGGCGATCGATGTCCAGTGCTGCCATGTGCTCGTCCTCTCAACTCATCGGATGTGATCTCAGAGGAGGGTGGTGCGCCGAACGACCTGTCCCGCAATACCCGCCGAGGAGCAACGTAGCTGGAGGGTGTGACAGTCATGATCGAAAGCCGCTCGTCCTCCGATATTGGCTTGGTGGTGCCCCAACAGAACCCCTTCTCGAGCACCTGACTCTCGACACGGAGAAACGCACAACGAAGGTCGGGACACCGCCAGAGACGGTAGCACCCAATCTCTACTTGCTACGTGTCGAGAGGGGTCGACTAGATCTGAGCTCAGGGGACCGGTAGGGTTCGGCCGAGCTCATGAACAGGCCGTGCCCTTGATGCATGCATTTCTCGATGAGTCTGTTCGGGGTGGCCGTTACCTGGTCGGTGTCGTGACCTCGGGCGGCGGCGATGCTGCGGAGTCTCGCAAGCGATTGCGCCAACTCTGCATGCCGGGACAAGAGCGCCTTCATTTCGCGTCGGAAGGCGATCGTCGTCGACGTGCACTACTGACAGAGTTCGGTCGATTGAATTTCTCAGCAACGGTCTTCGTGGTGCGGCAGGCGAACGAGGTGCTGGCCCGCGAGCAGGCGTTGGCCGCGGTCGTGTCAGCAGTGATCGCCCAAGACGTGGACTTGCTGCGAATCGAGTCGCGGTCAGTCAGGGACCGTGATGACGGTGCCACTCTTCGACGCCTCATCGATCGAGGTTCGCGGCTTGGGTTCGATCACACGACGCCGCGAGTCGAACCGATGCTGTGGCTGCCGGACGGGATCACATGGGCCGTTGGACGGTCCCCTGAGTGGAGGCGCCGAGTCGAAGCCAGCGGGATCGACATTCGTGTCGTGAACGTCAGCGGCTGAGGCGAACGATCACGCGCAACAGCCGGGCGCCCACCGTCCGGAGGGGTCCCGGCTGCACTTCCGCAGGCTAGTGCCCTTGGCGAGATCAGGATACCGAGCTGAGAGAGGTTCTGGCCAGGACTTTGCCCCAGACCTCGGGGTCGAACCGTCAGATTCCCATGACGTGTTCCCACGACACACCAGGGCGACGGGTCGGGATCCGTCCTCGATCGAGCAACCGCAGTCAACCGAAGCCTCGGGTCGGCGTGGACTTCGGTTGACGGCTCGCTCACGGGGTAGAAGGGGCGTATGGAACTCGAAGAAGATGTCCTCTGGCAGGCCGTTGCGCTTCCCACGGGGATCGTGGCGGGAATGGTCGGCCGCAAGGCGGTCGCGTCCGTGTGGAGTCGGGTGACCGATCGCGACGTCCCGAACAAGCCGGCGGCGCCGGGGGTGAGCTGGCCCGAGGCGATCGCCTTCGCCATGATCTCGGGCGCGACGTTGGGTCTCGTTCGCCTGCTGGCGCAACGCGGCGCCGCGGGTGTCTGGCATCTTGCGGCGGGCAGCTATCCGCCGGCCTTGCGCCAGGATCGGTAGACCGACCGACGATGCGTCATGCCGGATGGTCTCGACTGGGGTCGACGGCGAGGTTTGCGTCCTCCATCGATGTCGAGGGTCCGGATCGAAGCACACGGCGCACTACGGTCACGGCCATGTCGGGGAACCGTTGGCTGCAGCAGATCGAAGAGAACCCCGAGCACTCCCAGTGGTACATCGACCGGTTCCGAGCGATGGCCGCCGAGGGCAAAGACCTCGATGGCGAGGCCCGGCTCGTCGACGCCATGGCGGCGCGGGGGTCGCGCATCCTCGACGCCGGGTGCGGACCGGGACGGCTCGGTGGCCGGCTGGCACAGCTCGGGCATCAGGTGGTCGGCGTCGACCTCGATCCTGAGCTGATCGCGGCCGCCGAGATCGACCATCCCGGACCGACGTGGCTCGTCGTCGATCTGTCCGAGCTCGACCTCTCGTCCGAACCGATCAGCGAGTTCGACGTGATCGTCTCGGCCGGCAACGTCATGGCGTTCCTCGACCCCGCGACCCGCCAGTCGGTGCTCGAACGCCTCGGCGCGCACCTCGCGCCGGAGGGCCGCCTCGTCATCGGGTTCGGGTCGGGCCGGGACTACGACTTCGACGACTTCTTCGCCGACGTCGCAGCCGCCGGACTCGACGAGGAGCTCCGCCTCGCCACCTGGGACCTCCGTCCCTTCACGTCGGAATCGGACTTCCTCGTGGCGATCCTCTCCCGGGCGCGATAGGCGTCTCCCTGGGCCGACAGGTCTCGCCCTGGTCCGGCGGGAACGCCGCGATCAGGAGAGGTCGAGCAGGCCGCGGATGTCGTCCTCGGACAGGGCGCCAGACAGTGCACCGTCGCCGTCCATCACCTCGGCGAACAGCGCGGCCTTCTTGGCCTTCAGATCCATGACCTTGTCCTCGATCGTGCCGGTCGAGACGTAGCGGTAGACCATCACCGGGTTCGTCTGTCCGATGCGATGGGCGCGGTCGACAGCCTGGGTCTCGACCGCCGGGTTCCACCACGGGTCGAGGACGAAGCAGTAGTCGGCCTGGGTGAGGTTGAGCCCGAACCCGCCCGCCTTCAGGCTGATGACGAACACCGGGACCGCACCCGACGTGAACGTGTCGATGGCCTCGGCACGGTTGCGGGTGCGGCCGTCCAGGTAGGCGTGGTCGATGCCGGCCGCGTCGAGCCGCGCCCGAGCCAACGACAAGAACCGGGTGAACTGGCTGAAGACCAGGGCCCGATGTCCCTCGGCCACGATCTGCACGAGGTCGTCGGTGAGCCGGTCGAGCTTGGCCGATCCGACCTCGGCGTTGTCGGGGTCGACCAGCACGGGGTCGAGGCTGAGCTGGCGCAGGATCGTGAGCGACTTGAAGATCTCGAAGCGGTTCTTGCCCATGTCGCCGACCAGCCCCAGGACCTTCTTGCGCTGCTGCTGGAGCTGCTGCTGGTAGATCCGCATGTGCTTCGGACTGAGCTCGATCTCGACGGTCTGCTCGGTCTTGGGCGGCAGCTCGGTGAGCACGTCGTCCTTGGTTCGCCGCCGCATCAGTGGGGCGATCCGGCGGCGGAGCGTCGCGAGGAGCTCGGGTGCCTTCCCCGACTCGATCGGCTTGCGGTACACCTCGGTGAACCGCTTCGGATCGGGGTAGAGCCCGGGAGCGGTGATGGACAGCAGCGACCAGAGGTCCATCAGGCTGTTCTCCATCGGCGTGCCCGTGATGGCCACCTTGGTCGGCACGTCGAGGCGTCGGGCGCACTGGTAGGACTTGCTCTGGTGGTTCTTCACGAACTGCGCCTCGTCGAGGAGCAGCACGTTCCACGGGATCGTCGTGTACTCCTCGAAGTCGATGCGGAACAGGGCGTACGACGTGACGACGATGCGGGCGTCGCCGATGACCTCGGTGAGCGGGATCTTCCGTCGCGCCGCCGATTCGTGGATGGTCGTGACCGTCACGTCGGGGGCGAACTGGGAAGCTTCGCGGTGCCAGTTCGGCACGACGCTCGTCGGGGCGACCACGAGGAAGCGGGCGTCGGGATCCCGTTCGAGGACGTACAGGCAGAGGGCGATCGTCTGCACGGTCTTGCCGAGGCCCATGTCGTCGGCGAGGATCCCGCCGAGGCCGTTGTCGTAGAGGAACGCCAACCAGTCGAGTCCGTCGCGCTGGTAGTGCCGCAGGGTCGCCTTCAACGACGCGGGGGGTTCGATCGCCTTCGGTGCGGTCAGCTCGCGCATGGCCGCCATCTGCTCGGCCCACCGCTCGGACTGCGCCTCGACGACGCCAAGGGCGACCAGGTCCTCCCACCAACCCGCCTGGAACCGGTTGACCCGGGCGGCGGAGTCGCCGTCCATGTCGACGAGGGCCCGCGCCTCGTCGATGAGCTCGCGGAGGCGGGTGAACTCAGCGCGGTCGAGACGCACCCAGGTGCCGCTGGGCAGGATCAGGACCGGCTCGCTGCTCGCCAGGCCGCGGAACAGCTGCGCGAACGGGATCGTCTCACCGTCGATGCTGACGTCGACCCCGAGGTCGAACCAGTCGTTCTGCTCGGCGATCGCACCGGGCGCTGCGTCCTGGCCCGGTTCGCCGGGATCGGTGACCGAGATGGAGATGAGCGGGTCATTCGTCGCCTCACGAAGTGCGGGAGCCGAACCGACCACCTCGACGATGGCCTGCCCCCGCCCCTCGACCCACGGAACCAGCTCGGCGAGCAGCGTGATCGCCCGTGGGCCCTTGATGGAGAAGTCCCGCGGCGATCCGTCGGCGTTGACCGCCTCGGTCAACAGCTCCCGGTTCACCTCCAGCTCCTGGAGGGCGGCGGTCTCGGCCTTGCGGTCGCCCAGAGCCCCCGTCGCCTGGTGGATCGAGTAGTCGGTGATGCGCTCGCCCCGTCGGTAGCGGAACGACCAGGACACGGTGGCCGCGTCGACCGCCGTCCGCTCGATCCGCATGACCACACCCAGGAACTCGACCGGCGAGATCGTCACCGATCCGTCGGACGATCCCACGGGGATGGCTCGCGCCAAGAGCGGTTCGTACACGGAGAGGAGCTCGTCGATCTCCTCGTGGGGAACGGTGAGGGGCGGGCCGACCAGGCGGCGAGCGAGCCGCTCGTCGATCGGCGCGGTGAACGGAACGAGCCGGAGGGTGCCTGCACCTTCGACGTAGAGCCCGTGGGCCGGGGAACCCAGGATGCCGGTGCGGGCGGGATCGAGGTCGAGCGGCGCTTCGCTCCCGTCCAGCGCCGCGACCACCGTGAGGAGCACGTCTCCCCCTTCGCCGGTGGACAGGTCGATGGATGGAGCCGCTCGGGTGGGTGAGAGGTGGACCCGTCCCGATCGGCCGCTCTCGTCGACGAGGTCGACGCCGACGCGGCCGAGGCGCTCGAGGTGGAACCACAGCTCGCTGCCGAACGCGCCGATCTCGATGGGCTGGTTGTCGGGGTAGTAGTGCCCCCGGGCCGCGGAGAGCATCGCCCGCAGGGCGGTCACCTGATCGGGGCGGAGGTCGCGGGTGCCGTACCCGTTCGGCGGTGCGAGGTCGCGCCAGGTGGCACCGGAACGAACCCATCGGTCGTTGCGGCCGAGCCGCACCGGCCGCACCGTGACCAAGGGCGCGGTGACCGCCGAGCGGCGGTTCGTCGTCGTGGGGGCGACCACGACCTCGAGGGCCAGCGGGACGAGGTCGGGGTCGTCGGCGTCGGTGCCGTGCCCGTCGCCGACGATGGCGGCGAGCTCTCGGCGCCACGTGGTGTCCGGCTCGTGGAACGTCGCCTCGGCGCGGGCCAGGAGGATGGTGGCCACGACGTGCTTGCACGCGCCGCCGAGGGGGCACGTGCACTCGTCCTCGATCAGGATGCGCCCGGCCGTGCCGTGCCACCGCACCTTGACCACGTAGGCCTTGCGTCCCGAACCCTCGACTGTCGCGGTCAGCGCTCCCGGTGCTGACTTCAGCAGCTGGACCCGCCCGTCGCCCGCGTAGCCTCGGCCTCGCTGGAGCGAACCGGCGTCGAAGCACTCGCCGAGCACGTGGTCGGTGAGGTCGGTGATCTCAGGCGAAGGCGGCAAGGGCGCTCTGCGGTCGTCGGGGGAGGGGGATGCGGCCGGTGCGCCATGGAATCCGTGGCACGCAGCCTGTCAAGGGTACCGGGCATCGTCCCTGGTCCGTCCTCGTCGTTCGGGGCTCGGTCGCTCTGTGACGCGTGTCCCGACTACTCCGCGGACGACGGGGAAGGCAACAGGACGAACCGACGATCCGCAGAGGAGTCAACGATGCCGAACACCGACGATGTGAAGGGCCGAGTGAAGGAAGCAGCCGGGGCCTTGACCGACGACAAGGACCTCAAGCACGAGGGCAAGGTCGACCGGGCCGCCGGTGCGGTCAAGGAGAAGGTCGGCGACGCCGTCGACGCGGTCAAGGACAAGCTCCACAAGGACTGACCTTCGGGAGGAGCGGATCCACCGCACCTGCCCACTCCACCGCCTCCCCCGAACCCGCGTTCCGATGCGCGCCCCCGCTGGTCGATGGCCGACCGGCGGGTGCGCCGCGTTCAGCGGTCGGAGAAGACGAGCCGCCGGGTGATGCCGAGCAGCTCGACGGCGAGCTGGTCGTCGTCGAGGTCACGGACGAAGGGGTGGGCGACGGCCCCGATGGCGGCCGACAGCACCGCGGCGCGCACGCGCTCGTGGGCGTCGAGGTCATCGCCGAGCAGGAACGAGAAGAGCCGAACCCAGAGGTGGCGTGAGGTCTCGTGCTCGGCGAGCACCCGGAACAGCGCCGGATCGGCTTGGAGGGTGCTCAACATGAACCGATTCCCCACCACGGCCTCGATGACCGAGGCGAGCAGGGTCTCGCGGGCGTCGTCGGTGAGGCCGGTCGCCTCGGCGACCTCGAGCGCCTGCTCGATGGGCACGAGGTTCACCTCGATGACGGCGACGACGATGGCGTCCTTGGTCGGGAACTGGTGGTAGACGGCGGCCTTCGTTATGCCGAGCGCGTCGGCGATCATCTGGAGCGAGGTCCCTGCCACCCCGTGGGTCGTGAAGAGGTCGAGGGCGACGTCGACCGTGCGCAGCTTGGTCGCGCTGTAGCGCCCGGCAAGGACCTGGAGCGTGTCCGGTCGAGCGAGCGAGGGCGGCCCAAGGTGGCGGGGACCTGGAGACTCGCGATCTGGAAGCGCCGGATCTGGAAGCGCCGGATCTGGAAGCTCGGGGGTGGGGGGTGCGGCGGTCGCCATCGACGAGGAGTGTACCTAGCCGAATGGCTAGCCAATGGCTAGTCGATTGGCTAGCCTGTCGACATGACCACACCGGAGACCCACGACGTCACGGAGCCGGGAGCCGAGCCCGGGCTCGACGAGTTCCTCGCCATCCGAAAGCCGGGAGCGCACCTCGACGAGGAGGTCGTCGCCGACGACTTCGTGCTCATGCTCGGCGTCGACCTCGTGAACTACCCGAAGTTCCCCAAGGCCGTCGACGCCGGCGTCACGTTCCCCCTGGCGCAGATGGACATCCGCCAGGAGCTCGATGTCGACTCCGGGGCCGAGCTCGACGACTACAGCGGCCCGTATCGGGAGGACTTCCGCTTCACCGACTTCTCCAAGCAGGCGCTCGCCACCAAGTTCA
>CAZALT010000060.1:0-18465 GCA_964485515.1 uncultured Rhabdothermincola sp.
CACGAGGGAGATCTACACCCACGTCACCAGGCCCATGCAGTCCGACGCCGCCGACCGGGTGGCCGGTCGGATCTTCGGCCGCAGAATCGATAGGGAACCCACAGACGGCGCCTGACCCAGCGTTCGATACGCTTCCGCCTGTGGGGCCGATCGAGAACGCCATTCGGACCAACTGCTCAGCGGGGATGAAGCTGTCGACACCTACCGGCCGAGGCGAGTTCTCCATAGCCCGAATCGACGACGACGGGATCGTCCTTCTCCTCGGCGCCAAAGAGGCCTGGACACCATTGTCGTGGCCATGCATCGATGGAGTAGGGCCCTTCCTCGATTCACGCGATTGGGTGCCGATCGGCAGCAAGTACGAGACCGTTGCCGACAGCGGCACTCTTGACGGCTACCTGAAGCGCTTCATGAAGCGAGCCACTGCCGGATGGGTCGCCGTCGTCCTCGAGCGCGCTGGTGTCATCGAGATCGATCGGCATCGGCCCGCCCGAGTGCGGCTGCGTTAACCAACAAACCGAGGCCGCCACTCGGTCCGAACCAGCAAAGTCGATCACGGTTGGACAGGCGGTAGCCTCGCCCGGCCCGTCGCGATCGGCGTATGCCCCGGCGGGCGACAGCGAAAAGGGGATTCTGTGGCTAAGTCTGAGGCAACCGTCGAAGAGCTCGTCGCGATGATCCAGCGCGGGGAACTACGGCTGCCAGAGATGCAGCGGCGCTACGTGTGGCGGTCGACCCGTGTTCGCGACCTGCTCGACTCGCTCTACCGCGGCTACCCATCCGGCGCCATCCTCCTGTGGGAGACGGACGAGGACGTCCCGTTGCAGAAGTTCTCGGTGGCCCAGGATGACAGCCCCTATGCGACGTCCCGCCTGCTGCTGGACGGTCAGCAGCGCCTCACGTCATTATCGGCGGTCATCCGAGCTGAGCCGGTCAGTGTCCAAGGCCGCAAGAAGCCCATCGAGCTGTTGTTCAACCTCGAGCACCCCGATCGAACGACGCTGGTCACCGAGGTGCACGAGAACTCCGACGAAGTCCTGGTCGAGGACGAGACCGATTCCAGTGAGGACGACCTCCAGCAGCGGTTCGACCGAATGACCTTCGTGGTCGCGACCAAGAAGCTCGAGGCCCTCCCGCAGTGGGTGAAGGTCTCCGACGTGTTCCGCACCAATGAGGACGCTCCGTTTCTCCAGCGGGCCGGAATCGAGAGCTTCAACGACCCTCGCTACACGAAGTACAGCCGGCGACTCGCGCAGCTTCGGGGGATTCGGAAGTACACGTATCGAATGGATGTGCTCGAGCGGACGATGACCTACGACGAGGTCACCGAGATATTCGTTCGCGTCAACTCACTGGGGGCGAAGCTGCGTAGCTCGGACCTCGCACTCGCTCAGATCACCGCCAAGTGGCGGGGAGCTCTAGCCGTGTTCCAAGAGTTCGAGGGCGACTGCGCCAAGGCAGGATTCGACGTCGAACTCGGCATCCACCTTCGGAACATGGTGGCGATCGCGACCGGTCAGTCCCGCTTTCTCACCATCGGGGGGCTCCCGGCAGAGAAGCTGCAAGCCGCCTGGGGCGAGGGTCGGCGGGGCATGGAGTTCGCCATGAACTACCTGCGTAGCAACGTCGGTATCGATAGCCCGGCGCTCCTCTCATCGCCCTTCCTCCTCGTCGCACTCTCGTACTTCGGCCACAAGCGCGACTACAAGATCTCGCCCGAGGAGTCGGAGCGCCTGCGGTACTGGGTGCTGGTTGCCAATGCCAAGGGCCGCTTCTCCCGGGGGTCGAGCGAGTCCCTGCTCGACCAGGACCTGGCAACACTCCGCGATGGGGGCGGCGTCGATGCCCTCATCGATCGACTCAAGCTGCAGGTAGGCCGACTCGACATCACTCCCGAGGAACTCACCGGGCGAAATCAACGCAGCGCGCTCTTCAAGACGATGTTCCTGGCGTTCCGTGACGGTGGCGCGAAGGACTGGAACTCGAATCTCACGATCGCCCTCGCTCATTCAGGCACGCAGGACAAGCTCCAGTTCCATCACATCTTCCCCAAGGCTGTGCTCACCAAGATCGGTCGGACCGCGCGGGAGGCAGACGACATCGCGAACCTCGCGTTCATCGGTGGTCAGACGAACCGGAAGATCAGCGACAGCCCTCCGAACGTGTACCTCTCGAAGCTGGCTTCCGAGGTCGGCTCAGCGATGTTCAACGCGCAGTGCATCCCTACCGATGACGAGCTGCTCGACCCCGCCGAGTACGACGCGTTCCTCAGCCGCCGCCGCGACCTGATCGCCGATCGCCTCAACGCGTTCCTCGGGACCCAGGGTCGCGGGCGGCCGGAGCCGATCCGGGACCCAGTGCTCCGCCAGCTGGACGACCGTGTCGAGGCGGTCGAGCTCGATCTTCGAAGAGTGGTCGTGGAACGCCTCGACGGCGACGCGTCACGCCTCCCACCCCATATCAGCGAGAGCGTGGCCGGGAAGATTAGGGCGGCGTCCCGAAAGAATCCGGCCGCCGCCGACGGTCACGCCTCCCTGGATCGACAGCTTCAGTTCTGCGATTTCAGGGAGCTGCAAGCCGTGATCACAGCCAAGGCGCTCTGGATCACCTTCGAGCCCGTGTTCGGAACGAAGGAGACCTTCGATATTCGGTGCGGGCAGCTCGCCGACCTCCGGAACACCATTCGTCACAGCAGACCTCTCGACGACGTGACCCGAAAGGATGGCGAGGCCGCCCTGATCTGGTTCGGCCGAGCTCTGGCTCGTTGATCGACTGGCCCTGAGGAGAGAGGTCTGAACGGAGACCGGAAGGCGGATCGTCGGGCGCGGATACGCGAGTGAAGACCAACTACCGCGGGTCAGGGTTGAGGCGTAGTGGTCGACGTTCCACCGCCGTCCGAGTCCTGGGATGCCTCCCAGATCGCCGTGGCGAGAAGTCCGGTGAGGACGGCGAACAGAATCGCGACGATTGCCTTCCGGCCACTGACGAGGACTCGGTGGAATCTGTTGTCGGCAAACGACGGCGCTCGTCTCATCAGTGCATCGCCGGCTAGGAGCAGTGCGAGCGCTCCGACAGCCGAGATCCCTACCCAAGCGATCCATGCCTTTCCGAAGTGATCATCAAGCAGCGAGCTCGAAACCACCACTCCGACCGCGAGCACCAGTCCAATCCCGACAAGCGACGCGGTGAGGCGCGCTCGTTCCCGGCTGCGCTCCTTCGTTGACTCCATCTCGTCGACACGGCGCTGCAGCTCGTCCTGCCCGGACGCCAGCTCCTCGACCTTGTCCCTACCGGCGCGACGCTCGTCGGCCAGACGGCGCCTGAGGTCATCTACCTCCTGTGAAAGCGTCGACACGTCCACGTCCCTCGCTGCGAGGGTGTCGCGCAGCCCCTCCGCCTCACGCGCCTTCTCCTCGAGCTCGATGCGGTTCTGGTGGGCCAGGCCAGCCTTCTCCGCCTCGATCTTTGAGAGTTCGACCTCAAGTCGCCGCGCTTCCTCGATGATCGTTCCCTCGATGAGGTCTGTCTCCTGTTCCGACGACAGTGCAGAACCGGCCTCAAGCCGAGCCCGAAGCGCGTCGTTGGTCAGGATGTTGAAGATCGTGCTCGGCTGAAGGTCACCGACACCTTCGTAGCGCGAGATGCTCCGAAGGATTCGCAACGTGGCCTGCTCGGTGCCGAGGTCGAAATCGAGGAACAGCAGTGGCTCTCGGATCGCGCCAACGAGAGCCCTGTCGAGCTCGTCCGACCTCGGAGCCCAGAACTGAAGAAGCTGCACCAGGGAACTCGGCGTCAAGCACACGGGCGGTCGACGTGACCCACGTCGCCTGTGGCGATCAAAGGAGACAAGGCCATAGTCAACCGTGCAGACCCAGCTACCAACCTCAAGGGGTGAGTCCTGGCCGGCCGGACGTTGACGGTTTACGAAGTGCCAGAGAACCATGTCATGCAGGTTGGACTCGTAGGACTTCGCCCCGCGCTTCCGAACCCTCTCCTGCACCTCCGCCTGGTCGTGGATGTCGTCGATCACCGCTTGGTCCAGGGTGAGCCCATCCAGATCGGTGTTGTAGAGCTCGACACCACGCTCGCGCAGCACGGGAACCAGGTTCGCCTCGTACGGACCAAAGAAGTCCTCGGCTGTCAGCACGCCGCCACTGTGCGACGCTGCAGCGTCGAGGAATCGGGCAACGAGTCCAGTGGAGCTGACCTCCCTCGCCGCCAGGGCGAGGTTCCGTTGGGGTACGACACCCTTGAGGCGGGCCATGACCTCGCGAAGAACATTTCGGGTCTCGTCCACCGTGATCGGCAGAACGAATAGCTCAATCTTGATCGTGGACTTCGCACGATCGATGAGCTGGATCAGATCCCCGGCCACGTCGTTTGACGGGTTGTCGTGCAGCCCGAGGAACGAGAACAGGAAGTTCGTGTCGAGAAAGATCCGCACCCGATCCGGACGACCACGACTTGCCCGGAGTCCTTCGAGAACACCGGCGTCGAGTCCGGCAGCCTCGCGAACGAAGTCGGCGTTGAGCGTCCGCAGGACGTAGCTGCGAACGTCAACATTGCTGGGATCGAGGAGGGCGACCAGCACTGCGCGAATCTCGTGACCGTATCGATCGCACATGGGCTTGAGGATCTCGCCGTAGGACGGGACCGCCGTATCCAGATCAGCGCCCGATGTGAGCACGTCGTAGACCCGCGCACCCGCTTCGTGGACGAGTGGCCGCATGAACAACCGTTCGAAGTCTTGCCACACCTCGACCGGATCGGCATCGACCCCGGCCTCAGCAACGAGTGCGATGAGCAACTCACGAACGCGCTCCTCGGAGGCTTCGACACCTTCGAGCTCCGCACGGAGAGATCGGTCGACCTCCTCGGAGACCTTGTATCGACCGTCAGCCACCGGAACGATCACGCCAGAGGCCTCGTCCCGCGTGACAATCTCCCCAACACGCTCGCTGGAAAGCCGCCCGTCGAGGGCTGCCAGGCTCTGGGCGACCTCATCGATCGATGCCGGCGCCTTCCGCCAGAGCGTGACCAAGACCAGGCGATCCAGCGCGCGATCCCACCAGCCAGACCGATGAAGTTCGACATGGTGGATGAGGCTTCGAATCTCACGCGGGAGTTGGCCTTCGCCACCCTCGCCTTCGTCGCCTGATGAGAGATCGACCATTCGATGGACCTTGAGTCGGCAGAACTACAACCGTGTAACCCTAGGCCATCGCCCGACCCAATGCCTCCGGTCGTCTCACAGGTGACCGCCTGTTCAAGGCTCCACCAACCGGCGTCATCACCTTGCTACTCGTCGAGGACATGGCCGGTGATGACAATCCAATGACAAGGGCCCGATCCGAGCCGCTCGACCTTGGCCGAAAACTGCGCTGACCAGCACTTTCGTGCTGGTCAGATCGTGTCGGAGGGGGGACTTGAACCCCCACGCCCTTGCGGGCACTAGCCCCTCAAGCTAGCGCGTCTGCCAATTCCGCCACTCCGACGTGGCCTTCGGATCGTTGTCTCTCGGCCCGAAGCGAGTCGTCACTGTAGCGCGACCGGTCGTCGCCTCCGAATCGGCTTCTGGCCGGTCTACGACGACGAGGACGGCGACGGGCACTCGTTGACGACCTGGGCTGCGAGGGCATTCCAGGACTGGCCTACCTGCTGTGCAGGGGCGAGCTGGCCTTCGGCTGTCGTCGCCGTCGTGTCTGCGTTCAGCAGGCTGTCGAGCGACTCCTTGAACGCATCGGCTGCGGGCTTGACCTGATCGCTCGCCGCGGCGACGAACTCATCGACGGCCGTGGTCAGCTCGTCGATGTAGGTGCGCACCGAATCCAGACCTTGGTTGACGATGTCGACCTTGCTGTACTCGGCGAACGCCGTCTGCACGTCGGTCCACGCCTCACACGTCCGGGTTGCGGGCGTCGTGGTCGTCGCCGCGTTGTCGGAGCTGTCGCTCGAACACGCCAGCGCACCAAGTGCCAGCACACCTGCCACCAGCACCATCGCGATCTTCGAGCCTGACGATCTCCGCATCACTTCACCTCTTCCACGCCCCCGACCGTCGTGGGCGCCACCATCATGACCGCGATCTCGGACGGCGCACGGCACCCACCACCCGAGGTGGCCGGATCTGACGCTCAGTCCGCTCAGTCCGCTCAGTCCACGACCACGAGCTCGCGGAGCACGATCGTGCCGTCGAGACGGGTCTCGAAGCCCCGCACCCTCTTCCCCACCGCCTGACGCACCTGCAGCTGGTACAACGGGACCTGCACGTACTCGGCGAGCACCTGACGTTCGATGCTCCGGTAGCGGTCCTCGCGCCTGGCGTCGTCGACATCACCCCGCGCCGCCCGGATCTCGTCGTCGAGCGATGCCGAGCGGACGCCGGTGGTGTTGTCCCCCGAATCCGACAGGAACGATGAGCCGACATAGGAGTCCTGCAGCGGAGCGATGCCGACCGTGCCGAGGCTGAACACGCCCTGGTGACCGCTGACCACGAAGGCCTCGTACTCGTCAGGTGGTTCGAGGTGCTGCTGAACCGGGATCCCCACCGCCTCCAGATTCCGTTGCACCCGCTCCAGCAGCGCCCGCTGGTGGGGGTCGTCGTACCCGTCGAGCGTTACCGTCGGGACGACGCCGTCGGGGAACACCTCGGCCAGCAGTGCCCGGGCCGTGTCGGGCGCATAAGAGACATCGCACAGGTCCCCGCAGGGATCGTCGACGTGGCCGGGCACGCTGGCGGCCACGATCGCCTCCAGCGGTGCGCCGCCCGGAACGGCGGACTCGATGACCGCCTCCCGGTCGATCGCCTGGGCGATGGCCTGCCGGAACCGGTGCTCGGCGTAAGTCGGGTCGGCTGCGTTGATGCCCAGCCAACCGACGACGTCCGTAGGCGCCTCGATCAGCGCGCCGACATCTGTCGACGGGGCCGCCACACCGCTCGGCACCAGCGTCCAGTCGAGCTCTCCCTGCGAGAACGCGGCGAAGGACGAGACGACGTCGTCGAACGGACGGAGCTCCACCGCGCCGACCTCAATGCCACCCGCTGCTGGCCCATCGACGCGCACGAGCGACATCACACCCCCCCGCGCCCCGGGACCCTCATCTGGCCGCACCGACGTGCCACGCGGACTGGTCCCCTCCTCATCTGCGGTGGCGATCGTGCCAGAGCCAGAGCCAGAGGCGAGGGCGAAGGGGCCCGATCCGACGGTGGTCGATGGGTCATGGCTCACAGCCGACTTCGACACGATCCCGTACAGCGGCGAGGCCAACAGGTCCGGCAACTGCACGAAGGGGCCCGTCGTCGTGATCTCGACGGTGCGGGGGTCGACCGATGCCACCGAAGCGACGACATCGAGACGCGCACCAGCGAGGTTCTCGGCACCACGTGCCTTGGCACGCTCGAGGCTGAAGACGACGTCGTCAGCTGTGATCGGCGTGCCGTCGCTGAAGGTGCGCGCCCCATCGATCTCCACGGTCCACACCGTGTGGGCCGCGTCCGGTGTGAGCGACTGGGCGATCGACGGCACCGCCGACTCGGCCGACTCGGACGACCCGATGCCTCCCGGCCGTTCGGTCAACGAGTCCGACACGAGGTCGAGGGCGATCATCGCCGACGGGTTCGTCGGCGCGACCTTCAGCGGATCGAAGACGTCGTGCACCGAGGCGCCGACGAGTCCCACCCGAAGCTGGGCGTCCACGTCGAGCTCCGGCGCCGCGTCACCACCACCGACGTCGTCGTCGTCCGAGCCGGCGCACCCCCCGACGAGGCCGCCCAGCGCCACGAACGCGACGAGCACCGCAACCCGACGCGACCCACGCCGCGCACGGCGACCCGCTGCCGGTCCGCCCCACCGGGCACGAAGCGCGTGACCACGGCGGCGCCGGGCCATGTGGTCAGGTCGTGGGGTTGAGCAGGAGCGCGAGACCGATGGTGCAGAAGGCGAAGACCAGCGACGCGACGACGGTGATGCGGTCGAGGTTCTTCTCGACCATCGTCGAGCCGGCGGCCGTTGCGCCCATGCCGCCACCGAACATGTCGGAGAGACCCCCACCCTTCCCGCTGTGCAGGAGGACGAGCACAATGAGCGTCACGCAGGTGACGACTTGGATCCCGATGACGATGGCGGTCAGCACGGTCGTAGACCGTAGCAGCGAGCCCTCGTCGGGTCAGGTCCACCGCCGTGATCGACCCACCTCCACCGGCGACCCCACCGCCAAGGCACCACGACGCCCCCGTCCTGCCGCTGGACCGGATCAGTCCGGCAGGTCGACCGAACCGTCCTCGTCCAGCGGGAATCCCGGGTTGTGGGCCACCTCCCACAGGTGCCCGTCGGGGTCGACGAAGTACCCGGCCAGCCCACCGAACACCGCCACCTCGGCCGGTTTCACGACCACCGCGCCGGCCTGCTGCGCCGACAGCAGCGAGTCCACCACATCATGGTCGCTCGGCACGTTGATCGACAGCGAGAACCCTCGGAACCCTGCCGGCGCCGAGAGCGGCAGGTCGGCATCGTCGGCCAGGTCGTCGTGACCGAACAGGCCGAACGCCACGCCCCCGGTCTTGTAGAAGGCGACGACGCCGTCGACCGATGCGGACGAGCGGTGCCATCCCAGCGCGTCGTAGAACGCGACCGATCGGGCAAGATCGGTGACACCGAGCGTCACCAAGGAGACGTGTCCGGGAACGGTCATGACGTCACCTTGCCATGGCTGCCGGCAAGAGACGACCGAGGCCCTTTCGTCTCTTCTGGCGTTGATCGTGAGCGCTCCCCGAACGCGATCGACGCCATCTGCGTCTATCTCGGCCGACGTGCCCGAGGGCCACGGTCAGGCGCTCAGACGGTACTGCACGACCTTGGCGAACTCGTCGGCGTCGAGGGCCGCGCCACCCACCAGGAGACCGTCGATGTCGGGCTGGCTCATCAGCTCGGCCGCGTTGGAGGCCTTGGCCGAACCGCCGTACTGGATCCGCACCTTGTTGGCCGCGTCCTTGCCGGCGATCTCGGAGACCTTCTCGCGGATCTGGCCGCACACCGTCTGGGCGTCCTCGGCCGTGGCCGTCTTGCCCGTCCCGATGGCCCAGATGGGCTCGTACGCGATGACCATAGAACCGACCTGCTCGGCCGAGAGGCCGTTGAGCCCGGCGTGGATCTGACCGGTGACCTTGCCGTGGGTGGCACCGCCCTCGCGCTCCTCCAGCGTCTCGCCGCAGCACAGGATGGGCGTCATCTCGTGCTGGAAGACGGCCTTGACCTTGCGCTCGACCCACACGTCGGTCTCGCCGAAGATCTCCCGGCGCTCGGAGTGCCCCACGATCACGTACGCGACGTTGAGCTTGGCGAGGAACGCCGGCGACACCTCGCCGGTGAAGGCGCCCTTGTCCTCGAAGTAGCAGTTCTGCGCACCCAGCAGCAGATCGAACTTGTCGGCCTCGATGGTCGTCTGCACCGAACGGAGGTCGGTGAACGGCGGGTGCACCGACACGTCGACCGCTTCGAGATCGTCCTTCGTGAGCCGGTAGCCCAGCTTCTGGATCGTCTGGATCGCCTCGAAGTGGTTGTGGTTCATCTTCCAGTTGCCGGAGATGAGTGGCTTGCGTTCAGGCATGTGATTCCTCAGGCATTGGGGGCGCCCCGCAGGGCTTCGAGGCCGGGCAGGTCGCCGAGCTCGAGCAGCTCGAGCGAGGCACCTCCACCGGTGGAGACGTGATCGATGTCGGGGGCGAACCCGAACTGGTCCAGGGCGGCCGCGCTGTCACCGCCGCCCACGATGGTCAAGCCGCGCGCCTCGGCCATGGCGACGGCCACCGACTTGGTGCCCGCCTCGAAGCGCGGGTCTTCGAACACGCCCATGGGCCCGTTCCAGAAGATGGTGCGGGCCTCGGCGATGAGGTCGCCGAAGTTCGCGGCGGACTCGGGTCCGATGTCGAGGCCCATCCAGCCGTCGGGCACGTTGGAGCCCACCTGGCGGACCTCGCCGCCGGCCTCGGGGTCGCCGATCTTGCCGCCCGGGCCGAGGGCGGTGATGTCGACGGGCAGGTGGAGCTTGTCGCCGTGCTGTTCGAGCAGCTCACGGCAGGTCTCGACCATGTCGGCCTCGAACAGCGAGCCACCGATGTGGTTGCCCTGTGCGGCGAGGAACGTGAAGCACATCCCGCCGCCGATGATGATCGAGTCGGCCACGTCGAGCAGGGCGGCGATGACGCCGAGCTTGTCGGAGACCTTGGCCCCACCGAGGATGCACAGGAACGGACGACCGGGGTCGCTGCGCAGCGGCACGAGCACGTCGATCTCGCGCTGCAGCAGCAGACCAGCCGCGGACGGCAGGTAGCGGGGCGGCCCGACGATCGAGGCGTGCGCGCGGTGCGAGGCACCGAACGCGTCGTTGACGTAGAGGTCCTGGTCGGCGATGAGCTTGTGCACGAAGGCGTCGTCGTTGTCCTCCTCGCCCGGGTCGTAGCGCAGGTTGTCGAGCAGTTCGACACCCGGCGCCAGCTCGGCCAGACGCCGGCGGATGGGCTCCACGGTGTACTTCGGATCGGGTGTGCCCTTGGGCCGACCGAAGTGAGTGGCGGCGGTGACGACCGCACCGCGCGACGTGAGCCACTCGATGGTGGGCAGCGCGGCGCGGATGCGGAAATCATCGACGATGACCCCGTCGCGGACGGGCACGTTGAAGTCGGCTCGGAGCAGGACGCGCTTGCCGGCGACGTCGCCGAGGTCCTCGAGCGTGGGGATCGACACCGAGATGCCGACTACTGGTTGGCTGCGCCGACGGTGCCGACGAGGTCGACCAGGCGGTTGGAGTAGCCCCACTCGTTGTCGTACCAGCCGAGCACCTTGACCAGGTTGCCCGACACCATGGTGAGGCCGGAGTCGAAGGTGCACGACGCCGGCGAGCCGACGATGTCGCTCGAGACGATGGGCTCTTCGCTGTAGACGAGGACATCGCCGAGCGGGCTCTGGGCCGCAGCGGCCTTGTAGGCCTCGTTGACCTCTTCGACGGTGACGTCGCGGCTGACCACGGCGACGAAGTCGGTGATGGAGCCGTCCGGGACGGGCACGCGCAGCGAGGTGCCGTCGAGCTTGCCCTGCATGGACTGGAGCACGAGCCCGGTGGCGCGGGCGGCACCGGTGGAGCTCGGGATGATGTTGACCGCCGCGGCGCGGGCTCGGCGCAGGTCGCTGTGGGGGCCGTCGACGAGGCTCTGGTCGCCGGTGTAGGCGTGCACCGTGGTCATGAGGCCACGCTCGACGCCGAAGGCGTCGTCGAGGACCTTCACCATCGGCACGAAGCAGTTCGTGGTGCACGAGGCGTTGGACACGACCTTGTGGGTGGCCGGGTCGAAGGTGTCGTCGTTGACGCCGACCACGAAGGTGGCATCGGCGTTGGTGGCCGGGGCCGACACGATGACGAACGGCGCGCCCGCATCGAGGTGCGCCGAGGCCTTCTCCTTGGAGGTGAAGAAGCCGGTGGACTCGACGACCACGTCGACGCCCAACTCGCCCCACGGCAGCTCCTTGGGGTCACGGATGGCGGTGATCTTGAGGAGCTTGCCGTCGATGACGATGCCCTCGTCGGTGGCCTCGATCTCCGCGTCGAGCACACCCATGACCGAGTCGTTCTTGAGCAGGTGGGCCATCGTCTTGATGTCGCCCAGGTCGTTGGCCGCCACGATCTCGATGTCGACACCCTGCTTGCGCACCGCCCGGAAGAAGTTGCGGCCGATCCGGCCGAATCCGTTCACGCCGACCTTGATGGTCATCTGATCCCCTACCTCGTTGTATGTGGACTGCCTAGGTCTGTCTGAGGCTGTCCCGGTACACCGCTGGACAGTCCCTTGACCGTGCTATCCCACTAGATCGGCCCGACCGGTGCCAGTTGAGCGGGCCCGCGGCACCAACCGAGCACCTGGGAGAGAGGTCGTCGGTCCGTCAGCGGGCGATGTCGCGGTGCAGCACCGTCGGGGCGAACCCTTCGGCAGTGAGTCGTCGGCCGACCTCCTCGGCGATGGCGACCGAGCGGTGGTGCCCGCCGGTGCAGCCGAAGGCGATGGACAGGTAGCTCTTGCCTTCGGCGACGTACGCGGGGAGCACCAGTTCGAACAGCGACGTGAGCTCGTCGAGGAACTTCGAGGTGACCGGCTGGTCCATCACGTAGTCGCGCACCGGTTCGTCGGTGCCCCGCAGGTCGCGCAGCCCCTCGACCCAGAACGGGTTGGGCAGGAACCGGCAGTCGATCACGAGGTCGGTGTCGAGCGGGAGGCCGTGCTTGTAGCCGAACGACACGATGTTGGTCTGCATGCCGATGCTCGACGTCTCGGCGCCGAACAGGTCGACGACCCGGGCGCGCAGCTGGTGCACGTTGAGCTCGGAGGTGTCGACGACGACATCGGCGGCTTCCTTGACCGGTTCGAGCAGCGCCCGCTCGACTTCGATGGCCTCGGCCACGCCCACATCGGTGGCGAGGGGGTGACGGCGGCGGGTGGACTCGTAGCGTCGGACGAGCACCTCGGTGGCGGCGTCGAGGAACAGGATCCGCACCCGCGGCCCCTGGCGGCGCAGCGCGGCGAGCGCCGGCATGACCTCGTCGTGGTACGGCCCGGTGCCGACCACCAGGGCGATCTTGCCGAGCGACGAGCCGGGAGCCTGAGCCAGCTCGGCAACCTTGGGGATGAGCGAGGGCGGCAGGTTGTCGATGACGAACCAGCCGAGGTCCTCGAGGATGTCACCAGCCTGCGAGCGCCCACCGCCCGACAGCCCCGTGATGGCTATGAACTCGCTCATCGCCGGTCAGGCTAGCTGTCGCCTCCGACGCCTTCGTGATGCGAACGGCCCACGCCGGGCCAAAGCTCCCGTTCTGGCGTTCCTCGTCGTCGCTCTGCGACGACGAGGAACGCAATTTCGAAGGTCGTGGCGGCCCGGGTCAGGCCGCACGGCTCGTGCGGCGAGTCAGGTGGTACGGCGGGTCACGAGGACCAGCAGCCTGGGGACCGTCGCGGCATCGGGGTACTCCGGTGCCCGGTCGAGGAAGCCCTGCGGCGGTGCGGGCTCGACCATCTGCTCGAGCACCAGGCCGTTGACCGCCAGCGCGTTCACATACCGCGACAGGGGTCGATGCACGAAGCGGATGTGGACGTCCTTCTCGACCTCTTCGATGGTCGACGCCTCGACGAGGTACGGACCGATGCGCCAGTACTGCTCGGGCGGCTCGATGATGTGGTCGTCGATCCAGCCGCTGCCCGGTGTCTGCAGCAGGGGGTGGTTGAGGAAGAACACGAACCGCCCACCCGGACGCACCACCCGGGCCACCTCGGCGATGGCCTCGTCGACCGCGTCGATGTGCTCGAACACGAGACAGGCGACCGCTGCGTCGAACGAGGCCGACCGCACCGGGAGCGCCGCGGCGTCGGACACGCCGTAGACCGGCCCGCCGGCGCGACGGACCGCCTCGGTGATCTGCCCGACCGTGATGTCGAGACCGATGACGGTCTGAGCTCCACGACCATCGGGTCGGTCGACGAAGACCTCTCGGGCCAGCTGACCTTCGCCGGTGCCTATCTCGAGGACGCGGTCGAAGCCGGCGGCCAGGTCGCGGGCGAGGGGAAGGATCTGCTCGACGTACTCCGGGTCGACTCCCCCGGTGAACTGGCGTTGCCACCACTCGGCGTGACGATCCCACAGGTCATCGGTTGGCTCCTCGATTGTCCCGTCGGGCACGTCATCGCCAGTCATGGGGCTCGACGCTACCCAACCGAGGTCGGGGCGGTGTCCGTGTTGGTGGTCCGAGTCGAGCATCATGATGGTCAGCTGTTCACATCAGCACGCTAGGCTTCGAGCATGAGGACGACCATCACCTTCGATGACGACGTCGCCGCGGCGATCAGCGAGCTGCAAGCGACGCGCCACGTCGGTGTCAGTGCGGTGGTCAACGACCTGATCCGTCGCGCCCTGGTCCCCCGGTCGCCGCGGGCCCCGTTCAAGCAGGAGACGGCAGCGCTCGGCGCCCGCCTCGATGTCAGCAACGTTGCCGAGGTGCTCGACCTGCTCGACGAGGCCCCGTGACCCTCGTCGACGCCAACCTGCTCATCTACGCCGTCGACGAGACGAGCCCGAGGCACGAGCAAGCTCGACGCTGGATCACCGACCAGCTGAACGGCGACCGCCGGGTCGCGCTCCCCTGGCCGAGCTTGCTGGCGTTCGTCCGCATCGCCACCCATCCCCGGGCCATGACCAACCCCCTCGACGGTGCCACGGCGTGGACCTATGTCGAGCGGTGGCTCGACAACGACGTCGCCTTCGTTCCGCACCCAACCGTGCACCACGTCGGCATCGTGGGAGGGCTCATCGCCCGACACCAGCTCAGTGCGAACCTGATTCCCGACGCGCATCTCGCTGCGCTGGCCATCGAGCACGGGCTCACCGTGTGCTCGGCCGACACCGACTTCGCCCGGTTCGACGAGATCGCCTGGTCCAACCCGGTCAGCTGACCGGCCGACCGATCATGGTTCTCCGCGCCGCGCCGGCTCGTGCAGCTTGTCGTAGAGCGATTCGGCCACGGCGTCGGGCAGCCAGCTCAGGTCTTTGAGCGTGTCGAGCGAGGCGCTCTTGACCGCCTTCACCGACCCGAGCTCCTTCACCAAGCGCTTCTTGCGGGTCTCGCCCAATCCCGGGATGTCGTCGAGCGCCGAGGTGGTCATGCGCTTGCCTCGCCGTTCCCGGTGGAAGGAGATGGCGAAGCGGTGCGATTCGTCGCGGATGCGCTGGAGCATGTAGAGCGCCTCGCTCCCCCGGGCCAGCTCGATCGGTTCGGAACGGCCGGGCACGAACACCTCCTCGAAGCGCTTGGCCAGCGAGGCCACGGGTATCTCCTCGCTGAGCCCGAGCTCGTCGAGGACCCGCACGGCGACGCCGAGCTGACCCTTGCCGCCGTCGACGAGCAGCAGTTGAGGGGGATAGGCGAACTTCGCCTTCTCCCGATCGCCCACGGGCTTCTCCCGATCGGCGAGGTAGGCGGTGAACCGGCGGGTGAGCACCTCCTCCATGGCGGCGAAGTCGTCGTTGCCGTCGACGGTCTTGATCTTGAACCGGCGGTACTCGCGCTTGGCGGGCAGGCCGTCCTCGACCACGACCATGGAGCCGACGTAGTCGGTCCCCTGGATGTGGCTCATGTCGTAGCACTCGATGCGCAACGGGGCCTCGGGCAGATCGAGCGCGTCCTGGAGCTCGTTGAGCGCCCTCGCCCGACTGTTGTGATCGGACGCTCGCCGCTGCCGGTGGCGTTGGAACTCCTCGGTGGCGTTCTGCGTGACGGTGGCCAACAGATCCTTCTTGTCTCCCCGGACCGGCACCCGCACCACGACCTTCGAGCCGCGCTGCTCGGTGAGCCACTCCTCGTACAGGTATGGATCAGCCGACGCGGTCGGCACCAGCACCTGCTTGGGCACCCCGAGCGGCGGGAGGTCGCCGTAGAGCAACTCGAGCACCCGGTCGATCAGCTCGGAGTCGGTGAGGTCCTCGGCCCGGTCGAGCACGAAGCCCTTGCGGCCGACCACCCGGCCCTTGCGGACGTAGAAGACCTGGACCGCGGCCTCGAGGTCGTCACCGGCGAGACCGATGACGTCGATGTCCTCCGAGCGGTCACCCACCATCTGCTGCTTGGCGATGGCCTTGCGCACGCTGTCCAGCCGGTCGCGCAACCGGGCGGCCTTCTCGAACTCGAGCTCGTCGGCGGCCTCGAACATCGCCTTTTCGAGGCGACCGACGATGGGGTCGGTGTCGCCGTCGAGGAACTCGAGCAGCTCGGCGACGAGCACGTCGTAGGCCGGCTTGCTGATCTCGCCCACACACGGGCCCGAGCACTTCTCGATGTGGAACAGCAGGCACGGCCGCCCGGCCCGCTCGTGGCGCTGGAACTTGTTGTCGGTGCACGTGCGCACCGGGAAGGTGCGCAGCAGCAGGTCGAGCGTCTCGCGGATGGCATACGCGTGGCCGTACGGCCCGAAGTAGCGCACCCCCTTGCGCTTGCGGCCCCGCATGACCATGGGCCGGGGCCACTCGTCGCCCACGGTGACGGCGAGGAACGGGTAGCTCTTGTCGTCGCGCAGCCGCACGTTGAACCGAGGCTGGTAGCGCTGGATGAGGCTGTACTCCAACATGAGCGCCTCGACGTCGTTGCGGACCTGGATCCACTCGACGGT
Source organism: uncultured Rhabdothermincola sp. (assembly GCA_964485515.1). Taxonomy (GTDB): domain Bacteria; phylum Actinomycetota; class Acidimicrobiia; order Acidimicrobiales; family Acidimicrobilacustridaceae; genus CAZALT01. The sequence continues at coordinate 16,199 of CAZALT010000060.1, forward strand.
CTCCGCGGCGGCGACCATCTGGGCGGTGCGCGGCGGGAGGTTGCGCGGGTTCTGGAAGTAGTTCGACAGCCGAGACCGCAAGCTCTTGGCCTTGCCGACGTAGACGACCTTCCCGTCGCCGTCCTTGAACTGGTACGAGCCGGGAGCATCGGGGATCGACCCGGCAGGAGGACGGGAAACCATCGCGCTCATCGTACGGCCGGTGGGCGACCGCGGCGTGCTGTCGGCCCGCGTGGCCAGATGGAGTTCGATCAATCCCGGCGACGATCAGCGGCTCCTGTCAGGTGCCATCCAGCCCTCGCCGCGAGAAGCGGAGGCTGAGCTCGTAGCCGAGGCGACCCAGGTGGTCGACGAGGGCGAAGAGCACGACGATGGCGCCGCACATCTCCATGAGCTCCTCGACCGAGGTCCCGAGCAGGTAGCGGTAGTTCTCATCGCCGATCGTCGAAGCCGTGTTGGCGTTGAACGCCTCCATGCCGACCGCGCCCCCGAAGAAGATCGCAGCGCCGAGGACGAGCCGCAGGCGCAAGGGGTCATCGAGACGAAAGGCGAAAGGGCCATAGACGATCGCGAGCACGGGGACGAAGAGGATCCCGAAGACCAGCCAGTTGTACCCCGCGTAGAAGCCGAGGAAGTCATGATCGACGACAACCGCGGCGTACTCGTGGAACGAGGCGAGCTCATCGAGCGAGAACAGGGCGAAGAGAACCGCCAGCCCTGCCCACGCGTAGCAGTCGCGCCGTTCCCCGATCTGCTTGGCTCGTCGAGCGAAGATGACCAGCACCGGGACCGAGGCCACGAGGACCAAGGTGGAGAACCAGACAGCGAGGGATCCTTCGGTGTGCAGCTCGAACCGCCCTCCAAGATCGTTGTCCTGCTGGTAGTAGCCCTTCTCGAGTTTGGCCGTGCTCACGATCGTGCCCAGCACGGTGATCGCCACCGCGATCCGCAAGAGCGTGGCGGTCAATCGTCGGGAGTCCACCGCGACGACATCGGGTTCGGGTTTCGCCATGTCGATCCGATCACGAGAGATGCGGTCGCGGTTGGCCGCGTGGCCCGCTGCGTCGTCGTCGACGGATGCTACTTCGAGCTCTTGTGATCTGGGCAACAGACAACCGGCCTCGGTCGTTCGTTCTCCGAGCCAAGCAAGTCGGGCCGAAACCCACTCGCAGCTAGTCCTGTCTGCGATCAGGGACCCATGCCCTCCCCTCGACCCGACCAGACCGCTTGTGGTGTCCGACGACCTCGATAGGCATCGACGAGCGCTTGTGGGAGCGAAACGCGGAAGACCCGTCGCCCCTATCATCGGTCCGATGCGGAGCGGGAGGCCTCGACGGTGACAGCGCTGGGCCGGCAGGATGCGCCGGTGCAGGACCGCGCTCGGGTTCCTCCGCCGAGGTGGCTCGTCGCCGCACTGCTCGTCGTCCTCGTCGCAGGCGGTTCCGTCCGCATGGTCAACTCGAACCAGCCGATGCTCGAGTTCCACTCCATGCGCCAGTACATGTCGATGAATCTGGCCTGGCACTGGGACATGAAGCTCGGTGGGGACGGGACGGCACAGGACCTCCGAGCATCGGAGGTGAGCTCCATCACCGAGCTACCGATCATGGAGGCGGCCACGGTCGCCGTCTGGCGTGCCTTGGGCGAGCGGCCCATCTGGGTGCCGCGGGCGATCACCGTCGCCGTGTGGACCGCGGGAGCCGCAATGCTCTTCTTCGTGCTCCGCCGTCTGAGGATCGGCGATGCGGGGGTGCTCATGGGCGTCGTGACGTGGACGCTCCATCCCTTCGTCATCACGGCGACGCGCTCCTTTCAGCCCGACCCGCTCATGGTGACGGCCATCGTCGGAGCCATCTGGGCGATCATCGTCGACGACGAGCGTCAGACGGTTCGTTCGCTCGTCGTCGCGTCGGTTGCGGTCGCAGCGGCAGTGCTGACGAAGACCCCGGCGGTCTTCTTCGTGGTGCCGGTGTACGCCGCCCTCGCTTGGCGACGCGGCGGGGGAAAGGCCGTGATCTCGTGGCGATCGGCCTGCTTCGCTGCCGGAGCCCTGGGCCCCGCTCTGGCCTACAACGTCATCGGCCGGTTGACCTTCATGCAGGCCATGCCCAACAATTTCATCTACCCGCATCTGCTTCGGGAGGGGTGGTTCTGGGACTCCTGGTACTCGCAGATCGCAACGGGGTTCGGGCCACTCCTCGTGATCTTGGCTCTCGGCGGCATCGCGATCAGTGGGGGGCGTGGTCGGGTCGTGGGAGCCTCGTTCC
>CAZALT010000061.1:0-18330 GCA_964485515.1 uncultured Rhabdothermincola sp.
GCCTGAGGAGAGGGCCGGAGGAGAGGGCCTGAGGAGAGGGGTCCCGGGTGCCCGCACTACCGTGGCCCAGATGGCTGCGCGCTCTCGACCTGGCACCGCACCGCAGCTGCGCAAGGCCCTCAAGCGGGCGTCGCCGTCGCTGCGCAACGAGCGCGAGCTGTGGGACGCGGGCCACGAGCTCGTGATCGGCGTCGACGAGGTGGGCCGCGGCTCGTGGGCCGGACCCCTGATGATCGGGGCGGTGGTCCTCCCCCGTGACAGGCGGGTGAACAAGGTGCGCGACTCCAAGCTGCTCACCGAGCGCGAGCGCGAGGCGCTCTTCGATCGCATCAAGGACTGGGCCGTGGCGTGGGGGGTCGGGGGTGCGAGCCACGCGGAGTGCGACGAGCTGGGCATGTCCGAGGCGCAGCGACTCGCGGCCCGCCGAGCGGTCGAGGCGCTCGGGGTCACGCCCGACGCCGCGCTCATCGACGGCAAGTGGGACTTCCTCGGCGTGCCCAACACCCGCATGATCGTGAAGGGCGACCGCACCTGCCTGTCGATCGCTGCGGCGTCGATCCTGGCCAAGGTGACGCGCGACCGCATCATGCGGGCTGAGGCCGAGCACCATCCGGGCTTCGACTTCGAGTTCAACAAGGGCTACCCCTGTCCGCGCCATCGCATGGCGCTGGCCGGGATGGGACCGACGCCGATCCACCGCCGCAGCTGGGTGTTCATGGACTCGATCCCGTGGGCCGGGGTCCCGCGCCTGGAGCCGGTGGGCAGTCAGCTCTCGCTGTTCGAGGCGTCGTAGGCCCGTCGAGCGGCGGCGACCTCTGCGCCGTGGCTGAGCTGAGAGCGATCCACCGTTCTGGCGTAGATCTTGTGCGGAAAGCGCGTGAGATCTACGCCAGAAGCGCAGGAGAAGGTCAGGCGGCGGGCGCTTCGGCCGGCGCGGCGTTCTTCGGCAGTGCGGCGGCCTCGGCGTAGGAGTACCACTGGCCCTGCTCGAAGTCGTAGAGCTTGCACTGGCGGGTGTTGGCCATGAAGTCGCGGAAGCGGAGCTTGTCGTCGTGCACGGTGTCCGGGTAGGCCGCCTTGATGGCGTCGGCAGCTTCCTCGAGCTTGTACATCGGGATGCGCATGTCCACGTGGTGGGGGATGTGCACCATGATCCAGTGGACGAAGAAGTTCATGCCGGGAGGGGCCCGCAGGATGGTGGTGCCCTCCATCTGGCCCTTGAACTTGGTCCACTCGCGGCGGGGCCACCAGCGGATGTCGGGCTGCACGTGGTGCACGTGCACGAACGAACCGATGACGAAGCTGAAGGCCAGGAACGGCACGACCAGGACCTTGACGATCATCCACAGCGCACCGATGACCGTGCCGTAGTGGGCGAAGCCGGCCCAGCCGAGCAGCAGCGACGAGCCGACGATGAAGCCGAGCACGATGAAGCGGTCGCGGCGGATGGGCTTGACCCACCGGGCCGGCGGCTTGCCGACCATCATCTTGTGCCACCACACCTCGCGCAGGTAGTAGAGGCCGGAACCGGCCCACGACCACTCGATGCGGTGGCGCAGCTTGCCGAAGCCGCTCATGGCCTCGAACTGCTCGGGTGTGTAGGGGTGCCACACGAAGTCGAAGCCCTGGCGCACCGTGTACTTGTGGTGGATGCGGTTGTGGCCCAGCACCCAGCCCTCGTAGACGTGCCAGCTCGGCAGCATGGCCAGGTGGCCGACGATCGAGTTGAGGCGCTTGCTCTTGAACAGCGCTTCGTGGGCCGCGTCGTGGCCGATGATGAACAGGCCCGACACCACCAGCGCGGCGAAGAACCACAGCACGGCGGTGATGAGCAGGTTGTCGAACAGGATCAACCCGGCGACGATCGCGGCGTAGAGCACGGTGTCGCGTGCGAAGTAGGCGAGACCCTTCCAGGTGGGGTTGTCATACGCGCTCTTGGGGATGACGCGGATCACGGGCAGCAGCGAACCCGGCTTGTCGTCGGGGTTCCGGTCCGAGGTGGACGGGGTGCTGCCAGACGTGGTCGGGGCTGTGGTGGGGGTTTCGGTGACCGCCATGAAGCCAGCCTACCGACCAGTCGGTAGGGACGTCCACCACCTCTTCGTCTCCGAGTCCCGGTCAGGTGTCACGCACGCCAGTTCGACGTCGGCGCGATGGCCCTGACCAGCACGAACGCCCGACGGTTCGAGATCCGCGGGCGCGGGTTGGGTCACGCCCGCGGAGCCTCGGTACGGTCTGGGCTCATGACCCGCCTCGCTCGCTGGAGCCTCGGAGCCCTCGTCGCGTGGACCGCCTTCGTGTGGACCACCCGCATCTCCAACGCCCTCGAAGGCAACGAGTCCACCGTCGACAAGGCCACCTCGATCGTCTTCGCCGTCATCTTCTTGGCCTTCGCCGCCGGATCCGTCGTGCTCCTCGTCCGTCTGTGGCGCGGCGCGCTGCTCGACCGCTCGTGGGCCGGGTTCGTGGCGCTCTTCGCGGCCTGGACCACCTGCGTGTGGTGCGTGCGGTTCGTCACGATCGGGTTCTCCGGCAACACCCTGGCCTTCAAGGTCGTCCACATCGTCTTGGGCCTCATCTCGATCGGCCTGGCCGCGCTGCCCGCCCGCGAGGCGATCGCGAGATGGTCGCAACCCGCCGCCGCGGTCTAATCTCGCCACCTCATGGGCCAGCCAGTCACCGTCATCGAGAAGCCGTCAGCCACGCCGGGCATCATCCGGTACGAGACGAACCGTCCGTTCTCCGGGATGGGTCACGAGATCTACCGCTCCCTCGACGACGTGCAGGCCAACCGGCCGGTCGATCAGGTGGCCCGGGCCATCTTCGAGTGGGGACCGGTCGAGTCGGTCCACATCAACAGCAACGTGGTCACGGTCAACCTGGGCACGATGAACCCCGGCGGCCTGAAGAAGACGCTCGAAGACGTCTTCCTCTTCTACCGCGACTGAGCTCCACGCAGGTTCCGCTCGGCCGGTCCATCGCTCGCTGGCCGGTTCGCAAGCGAAACAGCACGGACGCACCCGCATCGGCGGGTCGGCCGCTCGCCGCGGCGCGCTTCATCAAGGCGAAACGAGCTCCGCTCCGCCAGGAGACCTCGGGTGAGGCGAGCCAAAGGGGGCATTGCGCACCATCGAACATCTGTTCGATACTGGTGACGTGAGACTCGCGGAGGCACTCCAGGCTGATCTTGAGGCTGATCTCCAGGCCGAAGATCAGGCTGATCTCGGGACCGACCTTCCAGTCGATCTGCCGGGCGGCATCGCAGCTGGTCGTGCGGGTCCCGGGCCGAGCCTGGTCCGGGGGAGCCGGGCTGCCGAGGTCCTCGGCGCCGAGCTGATCGAGCGGGTGCGTCCCCGTGCCCTGGCCCGAGAGCAGGTCCTGCCGGTGGTCTCGCAGCTCGCCGACCTGTTGCCCGGCGGGGCACTGCGACGGGGCACCACGCTGTCGGTGCAGGGCGACGCCGCCACCTCGCTCGCGCTGCGGCTCGTGGCCGCGGCATCCGAGTCGGGGTCGTGGACCGCGGCGGTCGGACTGCCCTCGCTCGGCCTGGCCGCCGCCTCCGAGCTCGGGGTGGTGCTCGAACGGCTGGTGCTCGTCCCGGACGTCGACCCTGGTCAGTGGGCCTCGGTGGTCGCCGCGCTGGTCGGGTCGGTCGACTGCCTGATCGTGGCCCCACCGGCTCGTCTCACCCCGACCGCGGCGCGCCGTCTGGGGTCGCGTCTGCGCGAGCGGGGCTCGGTGGTCGTCATGGTCGGTCCGTCCCCGCGCGCGGGCAACGACCTTCCGGCCGATGTCTCACTCACCTCGCGGACCCAGGGCTGGGTGGGGCTGGGCCAGGGCCACGGGCACCTCCGGGGTCGACAGGTCACCGTCGAGGTCGAAGGCCGCCGAGCCGCCGCCCGCCGCCGACGCGACACGTTCTGGCTGGGAACACGCGCCGCATGTGGCACAGGTGGCACAGGTGGCACATGTGGCACATGTGTCCATCCCGAACGGCGAGAAGGGGCGACATGAGCTCGGACCGCCGACCGGTGCGCACGCTGGTGGTGCGGTGCCCCGACTGGCCGGCCGTGGCGCTCGGGGCCATCCCGGAAGAAGCCGCCGTCGTCGTGCGGGCCAACCGCGTGGTGGCCACCACGCCGGCGGCTCGGGCGCAGGGGGTGAGCGTCGGGATGCGTCGGCGCGAAGCCCAAGGCCGTTGCCCGCACGTCGTGGTGCACGAGCGAGATCTCGCCCGCGAGGGTCGGGGCTTCGAGCTCGTGGTGCGCGCCGTCGAGGCCTTCACCCCTCGCATCGAGCTGTCGGGCTCGGGGCTCTGCGCGTTCCCCACCCGAGGTCCCGCCCGCTACTTCGGGGGCGACCACGCCCTGGCCGCCGGCCTCGTCGAGCGGGTCGACGAGGTGCTGTCCGAGCTGGGTTGGCCCGGCCAGGTGTGCGTCGGCATCGCCGACGGCCCGTTCGCGGCGCGTCTGGCCTCGCGGTCCAGCGTCGAGGACTTCCACACGGAGGACCAGATCGACCCGATCCAGATCATCGGTCCAGGAGCAACGGCCGGGTTCCTCGCCCCGCTGCCCGTCGACGTGCTCGAACGGCCCGAGCTCACCGACGTGCTCGTGCGGTTGGGCCTGCACACGCTCGGCGCGTTCGCCGCGCTGCGGTCGGCCGATGTGGTCGGTCGGTTCGGGACCGAGGGACAAGAGGCACACCGGTTGGCCCGCGGCCTCGACGAGGTCCCCCCTGGCACCCGGCCCCCTCCTCCCGACCTCCAGGTCGCCGTCGACCTCGACCCCCCGGCCGAGCGGGTCGACACCGCCGCGTTCGCGGCCAAGACCGCGGCCGACGACTTCCACGACCGACTCGGATCGCTCGGCCTGGCCTGCACCCGGGTGCTCATCGGGGTCGAGACCGAGCACGGTGAGTGCATCGAACGGCTGTGGCGTCACGAGGGGACGCTCAGCGCGGGGGCGGTGGCCGACCGGCTCCGGTGGCAGCTCGACGGGTGGCTCAACGGGCCGGCCCACCTCCGACCGTCGTCCGGGGTGGCCCGGCTGGTGCTGGTGCCCGACGAGGTCATGGCGGCGAAGGGGCGCCAGCTCGGGTTCTGGGGTGGCGAGTCGGCATCGACCGATCGAGCGGTGCGCGCCATCGCCCGTGTGCAGGGCATGCTCGGCCACGACGCCGTCCAGATGCCCGAGTGGCGGGGTGGGCGGGGCCCGGGGGAGCGGGTGGTGGCCGTACCCGCCACGAACCTCGAAGCCGGCGTCGACACCGACGAGGGGGCGCGGTCCTGCGTGGTGCCCGGGGCCCTCGACAAGCCGTGGCCCGGTCAGATCCCCGACCCGGCTCCGGCGACGGTGCACCGCGTGCCGGTTCCCGCCGAGGTCATCGACCGCACCGGGGCCCTGGTCGTCGTCGACGGTCGGGGCCTGCTCAGCTCGGAGCCCGCCGAGGTCCGGATCCGGCCGGAGCCGGGTTCGGGTTCGGGTTCGGGTTCAGGTTCAGGTTCGGGTTCAGGTTCGGGCAAGAGAGGATCGTGGTCGGCCATCGAGAGCTGGGCCGGACCGTGGCCGGCCGACGAGCGGTGGTGGGACGCCGCGGGTCACCGCCGTCGCGCCCGCCTCCAGGTCGTCGCAGCCGGCCGGGCCCATCTGCTCACGGTCGAGCGCGGCCAGTGGTCCGTCGAAGCCACCTACGACTGAACACACCGCGATCATCGCTCCTCGGTCGTGGAGCTGGATCGTGGTGTTCGAGACATCTGACAAGATGCGGTATGGCTGAGTCGCGGACGACGGACGAGGCGACTCCGGTCGTCGACGTCGGTCCATCGGTGTACGACGTCCTCCGACCCGGACCTCGCAGTCGCGGGCTGGCCCAGCTCCGCTACGCGATCCGCTCGGCGACGGCTCTGGTCTGGGCCTCGGCGAGAGGGTTCTTCCTCTTCGTCGTCGGCCTGCAGGTCGTCATGTCGGTGCTGTTGCTCGTGCAGGTCTTCCTGGGCAAGGGGATCCTCACCGAGATCCTCGACACGGAATCCACCTCCGACGTGTCGAGCGAGCTCATAGCGCTGCTCGCCGCCATGGCTGTCGTCACCAGCGTCTACGCCATCGCCATGGCCTGCACCCCAGAGGTGCAGCGGCTCCTCTCCCAGCGCGTCGCCGGCCATGCCCTCGACCTGCTCCTGGGTGCCACGTCGCGGGTTGACTATGCGGCCTTCGACGACGCCACCTTCGAGGACGCACTGCTGCGGGCGCGGGTCGCCTCGCAGACGCAGCCCGGGCAGCTCGTCAGGGGTCTCATCTCGCTGGTCCAGGCAACGCTCATGACGGGAGCGATGGTCATCAGCATGCTCCTGCTCACGCCGGCGATACTGCCCATCCTGGTCATCGGCCACGTCGCCGCGCCGTGGTTGGCGCGACGCAACGCGGATGAGTTCCACCAGGCCGAAGCTGATCTCACCGCCGTCGACCGGGAGCGGCTCTCGCTCGAGGACCTCCTGACCGTGCGGAATGGTGCGAAGGAGGTGCGGTCGTACCGGCTCCAGAACGTGCTGGTCCACCGCCATCGTGCGTTGTGGGACATCCGCATCAAGCGCAACGACGAGATGGCCCGTGCTCGATCGCGTCGACTGGCCATCGCCAGCGCCATCTCCGGTGCATCGTTCATCGCTGCGGTCGCCATGCTGATCTGGCTGGTGCTCGCCGACCGCGTGCCGGCGTCGTCGGCCGCGACCATGGCCGTCTTGATCCCGGCGCTCGCCGGCCAGTTCCGGTCTGTCGGCGCCGGTGTCTCGAGCCTCTACGAGTGCGCGCTGTTCACCGGCGACCTGTCGCGCTTCCTCGACGTGGCCTCGGAGTCGGCCACGAACGCCGATGACCGCGACGGCGAACCGGAGCCCCTCCGGTCCCTCGGCGTCAACGACGTCACCTTTGGCTACCCGGGCACCGATCGGCTCGTCCTCCGGGGGGTCTCCGTCGAGCTGGCCCGCGGCGAAGTCGTGGCGCTCGTCGGCGAGAACGGCTCGGGCAAGACCACCCTGGCCCTGCTCCTCGCCGGTCTGTACCAGCCGGCCGGCGGTGTCGTGCACTGGAACGGCGAGGACTACGGCCACCTGCGACCCGAGCCGCTCGCTGCTCGGATGGCGGTCGTCAACCAGGACTTCGTGCGCTTCGAGATGTCCGCCGCGATGAACATCGGACTGGGTCGTCACGAGTGGATCGGGGACATGGACCGCATCCGCGCCGCAGCCCAGCTGGCCGGAGCGGCGTCGTTCATCGAGCGGCTACCGCTCGGCTACGACACGCTGCTCACCCGCAAGTTCGAAGGCGGCAGCCAGCTCTCGGGCGGGCAGTGGCAACGGATCGCCCTGGCCCGGGCGCTGTTCGCCGAGCCCGACCTGTTGATCCTCGACGAGCCGAGCGCCGCGCTCGACCCTCGCGCCGAGTACGAGCTCTACGAGAGCGTGCGGGCGCTGGCTCAGGATCGGGCGATCCTGCTGATCTCCCATCGCCTCGCCAGCTGTCGGTCGGCCGACCGGATCTACGTGCTCGAGGAAGGTCTGGTCACCGAACAGGGCACCCACCAGGAGCTGCTCGCCGCCGGTGGGCTCTACGAGGAGCTGTACCGGATGCAGGTCGCGTCGTTCGGTGACGCCGAGACCTCCTCTGCGCCGGGCCCGAACGTCGACGGAGCCGCATCGCCGGCGGCAAGCGCTGGTGGCTGAGAGCGGTCAGGGCTCCGAGCGCCGCCGACTGGCCGCTCGACGCATCGCGATCGTGGGGTGCGGCAGCGCCGGCCGAATGCACGTCGACGCGTTGGCGCGGGCGGGGGTCGTCCCCATCGCGTTGATCGATCCGGATACCGATCGTCGAACTGCGCTCGGCCGGCGCTGCCCCGACGCAGCGCTCGCGGCACGGGCCGATCTCGTGCTCGACGAGTTCGACGCCGTCATCGTTGCCGCACCCGACCGGCTGCACGCTCCCATGTCGATCGGGCTCCTCGAGGCCGGCAAGGACGTGATCGTCGAGAAGCCCATGGCGGGCTCGCGAGCCGATGCGGCCGCGATGATCGCCGCGGCGGACACGTCGGGTCGCCTGCTGGCGATCGGTCACATCCGCCGCCACCTGGCCGTCAACCCCTGGGCGTTCGAGGTGCTGCGGTCAGGGGTGCTGGGCGCCGTGGAACGGGTGGACGCGGCGCACGGCGGCCGCGACGACTGGATCGCATCGTCGGGCGACTACAACACCCAGTCGATCGGCGGGGTCCTGGCGAACCAGGGAGCGCACACGGTCGACCTCCTGAATTGGTGGTTCGGCCCGCCCACGGTGGTTGCGTGCACCGACGACCGCCACGGCGGCCGCGAAGCCGAGGTCACCGTCGAGCTGCTCGCCGGCCGGGTCCCCGTGCACCTCGAGCTGAGTCGCATCCGGACCAAGCGCAACACGGTGCGCATCCACACCGAGCGGGGCCTGCTGGAGGTGGCGCTCGACCACTACCAACCTGCGCAGCTCGTCACCGTCCCCGACGGCTTCGACCACGACCTCCGGCGTGCGGGCATCGAGCCGTTCGTCGAGGTGGACGACGACTTGGCGACGCACTTCGACCGTCAGCTCGTCGCCATCGCCGACGCGCTCGACGGCCGGTGGCCGAGCACGCTGGCCACTCCTCGTGAGGGTGCAGGAGTCGCCGCAGTGCTGGAGGACTGCGACGCCTGTCGAACCTCGCAGCAGGTGTGGTGGATGCGCTCGGCGGTGACCGGGCATGCACCATCGAGGCCGACGAGCGATCCGTCGAACCCGGACCGGGCAGTTGGCGTCCTCGGCGTCACCGGCGCCGTCGGTGGGCGCTTCGTCGAGGTCGTCAGCGGGGAGGGACGAGCGCCGATCCGGGCGCTGGTGCATCGCTGGCGGCACACCGCTCGGCCCGATCGGTTCCCGGTGGACCTCCGGGACATCTCGATCGCCGACGATGTGCTGCGGGTCGAGGCGCTCACCTCGTCACTCGACGGATGCGCCGCAGCGGTCAGCTTCATCGACGGTCCCGAGGCGGTCCCTGCACTCGCCGAGTCGCTCGCCGAGGGGTGCGCCCGCGGCGGCGTCGACCGGCTCGTGCACCTCGGTTGCCTCAGCTCGTTCGGTGTGGCGGCCGGCGGGCGTCTGGACGAGACGGTCGCCCCACCGCGCCCGACGGGAGCCGCCGCGGCACGCCGGTGGGCGTTCGAGCAGGCGCTCCTCGCCGCGGGCGCCCGTTTCGGGCTCGACGTCACGGTCGTGACCGCCTCCCTGATCTACGGCCCGTTCACCAACGAGGGAGCCCACGTCCCGCTGCGCCAGGTCGACCGCGGTCGCGTGGCCATTGCTCGGACCAGCGGGCCGTGCCACGTCATCTATGTCGACGACGTGGTCGAGGCGGTGTGGGCCGCGGTGGCCTCGCCGGAGCCAGTGCACGGCCGGGTGTTCGCCACCGGACCTGCACCGATCAGCTGGCAGGACTTCTACGACGGGTTCGGGCCGATCGTCGGACGACCGGCGACCGCAGTGCTGTCCGGCGGTCAGCTCTCGGAGATGACCCGGCTCGACCCCGCGGCACGCGACCAGCTGCGCTGGCCGCCCGCGCCGGGGCGGGCGAAGCGAGCGGTGCGCGGTGTGCTGCGCCGGGCATCGGGCGGACGGGTCGCGACGCCTGTGCAGCGGTGGCTGGTGCTGCCGGATGACGACGAGCTCGTGGCGCGCACCGCCGATGTGGAGGTTCCCCTCGACCGTGCTTCGGCGTTGCTCGGTTGGGCGCCCGTGGTCGGCTTCGACGAGGGCATGCGGCGAACCCAGGCCTACCTGCGCTGGTCGGATCCTCGCTGGGCCGGCTCCGTCGAGCGCGGCTGACGCGCCGCAACCTGGGCCCGAACCAGCGACCTGCCGCCGCCGATCACGCCCTGGCCGGCGGCATGACCGGCCCACGAACGTCCACCCCGTGCAGCACGGCCGGGCAACCTCCACAGGATCGAGGTGGCAGTGGGGCGCGTCGCCTGGAGGGCGACGAGAGCGGAGCGGAGGCTCGGGTCCGGGACGGTCGCGGCGGCGAGCTCGAGCTGCGCCTTGACCTGGGGAAGGATGCCCAGGTCCCGTGTGCGACGAGCGAAGCGATCCATCGCGCCTTGCTGGTGCCGGTCGTCGTCGCCGCCGAGTCGGCGGGCCATCTGCACGGCGTCGGCGATCCATCCCGGTCCTGACTCGATGCGACCGGTCCACAGGCGCTCGACCAGGGCATCGGCCGGGTGGAGGAGGTGGACTCTCGACGAGCCGACGACGGAGACCTGGGCTGCGCCGCGCAGCTGCTCGTCGGCCACTCCCGACCAGATGCCGCGCAGGACGTGCCAGCGGATGCTGGCCCAGTTCCCGGCCCGGTCCTGCGACTGCCATCGCTCGACGCGCCCATCGCGGGTCCTGGCCAGGAGGGCCGGAGTGATGTGGTCGACCTCCCACCCGGTCTCCGCGAGGGCGGCGCGGGCGATGTCTCCCGCGTCGCAGGGCAGGTGGAACTGGATCCGCTCGAGCGGTCTCGCCCCCCAGTCGCCGCCGTAGGCGTGGTGCAGTGCGGTGGGTGGCAGCAGCAGCGGAGGGGCACCGGTCAGCTCGGTGATCCGGTCGACGAGCGGTGACCCGGCGGCCCACAGCAGCTGGTTGCGGGTCCAGGTCTGACGGCGGACACCCCGCACTCGACCTTCGATCGACGGGCTCGCGTGGAGGTCCTCGATGTTGCGGCTCACCAGGCTCAGCAACGCCGTGGCACCGTCCTCCAGGTGCTCGATGTCGATCTGGTCGAGCCAGGACGCCCACGCCCGCGCCGCCTGGTCCGCGTCGCCGACCGCCGCGGTCAGCAGCAGTCGCATCGCCGGCGAGACCGGCTCAGGTCGGACGCTGGCGCGCATGGTGGGCTCGGACGACCCGGAGCAGATCGGCGTTGCGGTCGTCCTGGTTGGAACGCCCCAGGTTGGACGCGTGGAGTCGACGATGGAGCACCACCTCGTCGACGAAGGCGAAGGTGGTGTCGGACGAGCGGGCACGCGACATCCAGTCGATCGCGGAGCCGGTGCGGAGGCTCTCGTCGAGCGGACCCACCCGATCGAACGCGTCGGCGCGGATCAGGGCGGCGGCCAGGACCTCGGCTCGGAAGGCTCGGGTGTGGATCCGGATGGCGGAAGCTTCGGCATCGCTGAGATCGGGGCTCAGGAAGTTCTGCGTCGCACCCACCACGATCTCCGGGGAGTCCTCGCCGTCGAGCCGATGGAGTCGACGGGCCAGCGAGTCCGGGCTCCAGCGGTCGTCGGCATCGAGGAAGGCGAGGACCGAGCCGGTCGCCACGGACACGGCGTGGTTGACCGCCGCGGCGTAGCCGGTCGGTGCCTGCCTCACGATGCGCGCCCAGGGGACGGTGCGCGACGCGAGCTCGGCGGATCCGTCGGTGGACCCGTCGTCCACCACGATGATCTGGGCGGCCGGTCTGGTCTGGTCGGTGACCGATGTGAGCGCTTCGACGAGATACCGGCTTCCGTCGCGCACGGCGATGATGACGGAGACGTCGGTCGGGGGGTGGATGACCTCGGCCATGTCAGGCAGCCTCGATGGCCGCCGCCACCGCATCGACGACCCCCGCGGGATCGGTGCCGAGGAGCAGGCGGTACGACGGCAAGGTCGCCACGACCCGTGTCATCTCCTGCAGCGCTCGTCCACCGAGTCCGCCCCCTTCGCGGATCGAGCCGGGAACGAGCGTGCGCATCACCTCGGTCCGCGGGAGCGCCTCGATGCGCGTCTCCACCTGGCCCGTCACCGTTGGCAGGAGCAGGACGCGGGCGCGGGCGCTCGCTGCGGTCCGAGGTGGTTCGGTGATCACGGCGCCACCGGCGGGATCGGGGGCCAACCCGAGGCGCTGCGCGGCATCGGGCTCGAGCTTCGATCGGCCGTACACCGCGTGGACCATGGGGCCGCCCACGGCATCGAGGTCGACGATGCAGGCGTCGTCGCAGAGGAACGCGAACCCGGCCAACGCGCAGGTCATCGCCGTCGTGGACTTGCCCGATCCGCTCGCCCCGGGGAACAGCGCAGCACCGCGGTCGGTGGCGACGCACGACGAGTGCAGCATGGAGAGCTTCTGGTCGGTGGCCCACCAGCCGATGAACGTGCGGAACGGCGCTCGGTCGGTCCACGAGGGCACGGCCGCCGGAGCCGTCGCGTGCATGAGCCCCAGCGACCGTCGGGAGTCGTACAGGTGGAGCAGGCCCTCGGACTGCTGGTAGGTGGCTCGGACGTCGCCGGTCGTGTGGCCGCGCACACGGTCGCGGTGGAGGAGGTTGTCCTGGATCCAGGGGAGCGGTGGTAGGCCGATCCCGCTCGTCGCCGTGTCCCAGCAGCCGATCGTCAGGTCGACATCGCCGGGGGCAGGCCCGTCCGCAACCTCGACGTGAGCGGTCGCCGCTCGATAGCGCGCCGCGATCTCGGGCGACCGGAAGCGGACCGCGATGGCCCGGTCGGCGATGCGGAGGTGGCGCACCTCGGTGGGCTGGCCGTCGCAGGCCTGCTCGAATGCCTCAGCGGTCTTGGCGACGAACTCGTCGACCAGCTCGGGCGGCGGGGCTGGGGGGATGTGCTGTCGCAAGGTCACCCGACCGCTGGCCAGCCCTCCGGACTGACATCGTGGATCGGGTCGAGCAGCAGCAGCTCTTCGAGGTCGTCGTGCTTCTCGATCTGCGGCGGCCGGTACGCGAGGCGCTCGACCCCTGGCGTGGTGGGCGAGGACGGGCGGGGCGGCTCGTCGTCGGCCGATGACGCTGGGTCGCCAGACGGATCCGGGGACCAGCGGACGATGCCCTCGTCGGTGAGGCTCCCGATGAAGGTCTCGACATCGGCCGCGGCCACCTCTGCGCTCACCTCGAACTGCGCGACCACCGCCGACACGATGTCGTCGACGCTCCCACCTTCGGTGAGGGCGGTCCAGCAGTCGGCGGCGGGGCGCTCGAGTGCGAAGTAGGCGCCGGTCTCGAGGTTGATCATCATCACCTGATCGTCGAGGCGCTCGTGGGTCATCCACGGTTCCACGAGGAGGGTGCGCTCGTCGCGCATGGAGGCAACCTTTCTTCGTCGGGCGTCGAAGCTCGGAGATTACTGCATCGCTGTCGCGACTCGGTGCGCCGCCACCACGGCGCGGTAGATCGATTCGTAGGCATCCACCGTGGCTCCGATGGACCACTCGCGCTCCATCCTGAGACGGGCCGCTCGGCCCAGCGTCGCGGCCCGCTCCTGCGAATCGAGGACGTCGGCGAGGGCCTCGGCCAACGCCGGCACATCGCCCGGAGGGACGAGCAGGCCGGTCGTTCCATCGACGACGGCTTCGCCGAGGCCAGGACCAGCCATCGCCACGACGGGGCGTTCGCACCACGCAGCTTCGAGCGCGACGAGCGGGAGTCCCTCGTAGCGCGACGGCATGACGAGCGCCCGCGACCCGGCGAGCAGGCCGGGTATCTCGTCGGGTTCGACGCGACCGACGAGGTGGACCCGTTCGTCGACGCCCAGGCGCGCGGACAGCGCGGCGAGGTCGTCGCGGTCGGGCCCCGTGCCGACGATCTTCAGGCGCGCCCACGGGTACCTCGACGCGACGAGAGCGAACGCCTCGATCGCCATGTCGAAGCCCTTCTGCGGGACGAGGCGGCCGATGCACAGCAGCGGTGCCTGCTCGGAGATGGGCATGGGGGCAGCGGCAGGTGCCCTGACCGCGTTGCGCACGACAGACAGTCGATCCTGGATCGATGGGAAGAGGTCGGCCGCGTCGGCGACCGATGCCTGCGAGACGCCGGTGACCCATGCCGACTCTTCGACCATCGCGGCGACCGGGGCGAGCTCGTCGCCGAAGTGCGCGCTCATCACGTTGTGCATGGTCGACACGAGGGGCCGGCGGCGCCGTTCGGTTCGCAGGTACGTCCACAACGCTGTCGACGGATCATGTGTGTGGACGACATCGGGATCGAGCTCGCGGACGAAGCGCCCGACCTCCACCGTGCAGCGCAGCACGGCTGCGCCGTCGTTGCGGGCGAGGGCCTCCTGCGCGCCGGTGCGGAGCACCGGTATCCCGTCGACGTGGTCGAGACCCGGCCGGACATCGGCATGCGGACAGGTGATCAGGCCGACGTTGCAGCCTCGACGTCGGAGCTCTTCGAGCAGTTGCGACGCGAGCACCTCGAGTCCGCCCAGCCAGGGCAGGTAGGCGGGCGTGATGAACAGGACCCGGAGCGGTCGGTTCGGAGATCGGTCGTCGGGCCGGTCGTCGGGTCGCTCGGTGGATCGGTCGGTGGATCGGTCGTCGGGCCGGTCGTCGGGTCGCTCGGTGGATCGGTCAGTCGGCACGAGGCCTGGCGCCTTTCACGAGTTGACGGCGGCGGACGACCTCGCGGGGGATCTGCCAGGTGTGATCGACCTGGACGTGGTCGGCGAGGAGCTGCGGTGCGGCGAGGAGGCTGCGCGTCGGGCCGAGGGCGGTTCGCATGCGGGCCCATCGTCCGTAGAGGCTCGACGAGCTCGCCCACGGGACGCGGCTCCTGGCCGAGTCGGTGACGGCGTCGAACCGGCGGCGGTCCCCGGGGTCGACCGGCAGCGCCCAGATCTGCCAGAGCGCGTCGTGGGGGATCGGCGCGTCGAACGTGTCGACCAGGTACCGCAGGGCGCTCCGGGCCGGCAGCGTGACGTGGTAGTGACGCGCTTGGTCGGCGAAGCGATCCCAGTCGACCTCGTCGCAGCGGAGCAGCACGAGCGCGTCCACCACCCACCGCGACTGCCAGTCCTGGACGCTGGTCAACCCGTGGACCACGATCGTGAGCAGCAGATCCTCCGGCGCGGGGACGTGCACGGCCCGCTCGGCCAGATGGGTCGACCGCTTCGCCGCCCACATCTCGGGGACGGTGCGGCCGCCTCGCGCCCGGCCCATGAACGGCGTGCCGGGTGCGTGGTGCAGATCGATGTGACCTCCCTCGGGGTGCGTGAGGGCAACGGCGTGGTGGTAGCGCAGCGATCGGGGGATGTCCTCGCCATCGGCGCCGACCCATCCGACGGCGGTGAGGCGCTCGACCGCAGCCGCGAACTGCGGCGCGGGCACGAGCACGTCGACATCGCTCATCGGACGGCGACCGAGGTCGGCATAGGCGTCCGCGAGCGCCATGCCCTTCAGCAGCATCACCGGGATGTCGTCGCGCAAGGGATCCACCCAGCGCGGCGCGTTGTGGACGTGCAGCCGGTTGTCGCGCCACGCCTCGCGGTGGGTGCGCTTCATCTCGGCGGCGTCGGCCCCCGCGGCGTCGGTGCCGATGGTGCCGAGCACCATCGGCAGGAGGCGACGGTGCTCGGCGTGCAGGTGGTCGCGGAGGTCGACCTCGGAGCGGACTCGCTGCCAGGCCGCGGCGGCCTCCGGCCCGGGTAGCAGGGCGGCTCGCAGCACGTCTTCGGTGATGGGGTCGGGCCAGCAGCCACCGTCGAGTCCGGGCCGTCTCATTGCTTGGCCCGCTTCCGACGGGCACGAGCGCCGAGGATCTGGAACTGGGACCGGCGCAACCCCTCTACGTCGTAGGTGAGGTTGGCGCCGTGGATGCGGCGGGTTCGCACCACGTCGTCCACGACATCGATGACCGCGCCGGCATCGTGGGCGCGCATGAGCCAGTCGACGTCTTCGGACAGGCGGAGGCGGGGATCGAAGGTGCCGACGTGGGCGAAGGTCGTCCGACGGATGACCGACGCCATGACGTGCGGCCTCGACACCTCGTCGGGTCCGCCGACGTCATCGGCCACGGCCCACTCCGGGAGCGGGACCCCGTCGAGCACCTCGTACTGCTGCATCCCGATGACGCCACCGCTCTCGGGGTGCGCGGCAAGGTGGTCGAGCTGGCGGGCGAGCGCGCCGGGTGGGATCAGGTCGTCGACGTCGAGGAAGGACACGAGCGGCGCGGATGTCGCGGCGAGTCCTGTGTTCCGGGCGGCGGCGGGCCCTGCGTTGTCCTGGCGGATGCACGTCGTCCCGAGTTCGATCGCGATCTGGGCGCTGTCGTCGGTGGACCCGTCGTCGACGACCACCACCTCGGCCTCGACGCCCTGGTCGGCGACGCTGCGCAGCGCCTCGGCCAGGAAACGAGCGCCGTCGAACACGGGGATGATCACGGCGACCGGCACGTCCACGGCTCAATCATGGCAGCGCCCGCGAGCCGTGCCGGTCAGGCGAGGTCGTCGACCAGTCGATCGCCGGTCCGTCGCAACTGCGCCGCCAGCAGCTCTGGTATCGATCCCGGACGTCGCACGCCACGTCATCGGAGAAGATCGCTGGTCCCCACGCCGCCATGCCTCGAAGGTGGTGCTGAGGCGATACCGATGTGCGAGCGAGAGGACCGCTGGTGGAATCGAACAACTGTTCGATATCGTGTGGTGATGGCGTTCGGCAATCCCGCAGTCCCGTGGAAGGAGCTCGAAGGGCAGCTGTCGGGGCGCAACGCTCAGCATGCCTCGGACTCGCCCGCCCGAGCGGCGCAGAGCGGGGAACGGGGCGCCCGAGCGGCGCAGAGCGGGGAACGGGGCGCCCGAGCGGCGCAGAGCGGGGAGGTGAACAACCTGCCCGGGGGCTATCCCGGCGATGGCTCGGACAGTCCGGCGTGGTCCCGCAAGCGGGTGCCGTACCAGCGGTCACCTGATGTGCCGGTGGTCCACCGCCGGGCCTCGCGGCACCGTTACGCCGAGCTGCACTGCCACACTAACTTCAGCTTCCTCGACGGGGCATCGCACCCCGAGGAGCTGGCCGAGGAAGCAACCCGACTCGGGCTCGAAGCCTTGGCGGTCACCGACCACGACGGGTTCTACGGCGTGGTGCGTGTGGCGCAGGCGGCTCGCGAGCTGGGGTTGCCCACGGTGTACGGCGCCGAGCTCACCCTCGGTCGCACCCAGGCGCCGGTGGGTGATCCCGATCCGGGTACCGGAGTCGCCACCGGGAGGAAGGGGAGCGCCGACGAGTCGCACCTGGTGGTGCTGGCCCGCGATCCGCGGGGCTACGCGTTGCTGGCCCGGGCCATCAGCGAGTCACAGCTCCGGGGCGGCAAGGGTGCTCCTCGGCTGTCCATCGCCGAGCTGTCGGCCATCGGGGGAACCGGTTCGCCGGCTCAGGATCGCGACCACTGGGTGGTCCTCACCGGGTGCCGCAAGGGGGCGGTGCCCAAGGCGCTGGTCGACCACGGTCCGGCCGTGGCGCGCAAGGAGCTGCTCCGGCTCACCGATGCCTTCGGTCGGTCCAACATCGCGGTCGAGTTGTGGGACCACGGCGATCCGCTCGACTCCGTGCGCAACGACGCCCTCGCCGTGCTGGCCGCCGAGAACGGCATCGACGCGGTGGCCACCAACAACGTGCACTACGCCACGCCGGCTCGACGACCGCTGGCCACCGCGCTCGCCGCGGTGCGCTCGCGTCGTTCGCTCGACGAGCTCGAAGGCTGGCTGCCCGCGGCGGCGGGAGCCCATCTGCGTTCCGGGTTCGAGCAGGCCCGTCGCTTCGCCCGCTACCCCGGGGTCATCGAGCGGGCCGCGGATCTGGGACGCGACTGCGCCTTCGACCTCGCCCTCGTCGCTCCCGCGCTGCCGCCCTACCCATGCCCCGACGGGCTCGACGAGATGGGTTACCTCCGCCGACTCGTCGAGGAAGGTGGCGAGCGCCGCTACGGCACGCGCTCCCAGGAGCGGGTGGTGGGGGCGTGGGCCCAGATCGACCACGAGCTCGCCGTCATCGACCAGCTGGGGTTCCCCGGCTACTTCCTCATCGTGTGGGACATCGTCGAGTTCTGCCGGCGCAACGACATCTACTGCCAGGGTCGGGGCTCCGCGGCCAACTCGGCGGCGTGCTTCGCCCTCGGGGTCACCAAGGCCGACGCCGTGGCGCTCGGCCTGCTGTTCGAGCGGTTCCTGTCCCCCGAGCGCGACGGCCCACCCGACATCGACCTCGACATCGAGAGCGGCCGGCGCGAGGAGGTCATCCAGTACGTCTACGCCACGCACGGACGGCACTACGCCGCTCAGGTCGCCAACGTCATCACCTACCGGGGGCGCTCCGCCATGCGCGACATGGCCAAGGCGCTCGGCTACGCCACCGGCCAGCAGGATGCCTGGGCCAAGCAGGTCGACCGGTGGTCGGCCGCGCCGGAGGACGGCCACGACATCCCCGAGGGCCTGCTGAGGCTCGCCACCGAGGTGGCCGACTTCCCCCGGCACCTCGGCATCCACTCGGGCGGCATGGTGCTGTGCGACCGGCCGATCATCGAGGTGTGCCCGG
>CAZALT010000062.1:0-18199 GCA_964485515.1 uncultured Rhabdothermincola sp.
AAGCATCCGACGCGGACCACATCGGCCACCAGGGCGAGCTCGGCATCGAACAGGCTGGGTCGCGCTACGTCCGGACGAGCGGCACGATGAACGACGACGGCAGCGTCGGCGTTCCCGCCGTCATGTGGTACGAGCTGGACGGGACCCGGGTCACCCTGAGCGGGAAGCAGACGGGATCGCCGACTCGGCCGGTGTCTCCGTCGAAGGAGCTGATCCTCGAGGCCGTCGAGCTCATCGAGGAGCTGCCGACCAGCGCGTGGACGCCCGCGCTCACCCCGCCCGACGGCGCGCCCGATCCCGACACGGGGGTGACCGCGCGACCGCTGCGGCTGGGCCTTGCCGCCAGCGAGGCCGACACGTCGCTGACGCTCGCTCCGTGGGTCGCAGCATGGTCGGACATCCGCCCCGCGGGGACCGGCGACCGCCTCGAGCTCCAGGTCAGGACCGTCGAGGCGACCGATCCCACCGGAGCGACCATCGGCACCGACGCAGACCTCGAGGGTTCCGACGTCACCATCCGCGGCACCGAAGCAACGCTCGTGCGGGTGCCGTTCGGCGAGGACGGCCCCGCCATGCTCCACCGGTACCTGGAGGATGACGCCGCGACGTCGGGCCTCGTTTGGGAGGAGAGCGGGAGCCGCGTGGCGCTCTACTACCCGGCGCGCGTCAGCGACGACGAAGCCATGGCGCTGGCGGAGTCGCTGATCGTGCTCGACGACCAGCAGTGGAGCGCCCTGCTCTACCCCACCACCGTCATCGATCCCACGACCCCCAACCCAGATCCGGGAGGAACCGACGCGACCGCCGAGATGTGCTCCGTCTTCACGGCGGCCACCGACATCCCCGCAGGTCTTCCGGTCCGAGGCATCCTCGCCGACGGCATGGTGCGCGAGGAGCAGATCCCCGCCCCGTTCGTGCCGAGCACCGCCCTCACCGACCTCAGCCAGATCTCGGGATCAGCCCTGTTCGAGATCAAGGCCGACTCGGTGCTCATCGACGCGATGTTCGAGCCGTCCGAGGCCGCTTCATCGGACCCCGCGGCCGAAGCATGCAACCCGCCCGATTCGATGACCACACCGACGCCCTCCGACACCACCACGACCGATCAGGCGTGGCGACTCCTCGGCGACGAGCTCGTCGGAGACCCCTATCGCACGGGCGTCGCCACGAACCCCGAGCAGTACGCCGATCTGTGGGCGACGGCGGGCATGACCTCCGCTGCTCCCGAGGTGGACTTCGAGTCGGAGATCGTGGTGTGGCTCGGCACGGGCTACGGGAGCGGATGCCCGATCACCCTCGACGAGATCGTGATCGCCGACACGCCAGCACGCATCCACGGTGTCTACGGGCCCGACGAGGAGCGCACTTGCTTGCGCGACCTGAACCCCCGTTCCTTCGTCGTCGCGATCGACCGGTCTGCACTTCCGACCGGACCGTTCGTCGTCCAGATCTTTCCCGGAGATCCTCCGCCACCTGGACCAGCACAGCGAACCCTGGTCGACGCCGACCTCGCCGCACCAGGCGCGGTAGCCACGGACGACCAGATCACCTCGGCCTCGTCAGCGTCCGGCGGCTGAGCCATCGACCAGGGAGGGCTCGTACCTGCCGCGCACCCACCGGACCGCCCAAGAGGGCGGTCCGCTCAGACGGCGAGCGGTAGGAGGGCCCGGAGGTCCGAGATGGGGTCGTACCGGGAGAGGTCGCAGACCAGACCGTGCGGGCGTGTGATGCAGACCGATGCGATGCCCGCTGCCTCCGCGCCCTTCATGTCACGAGCCGGGTTGTCGCCCACCATCGTCGTGGTCGCGGGATCAGCACCGAGGGCGGCCATCGCTGCTTCGAACGGAGCCGCCGACGGTTTGCCCCGGCCGAGCGCACCAGAGATCACGACGACCTCGAAGTAGCCCGCCAGACCTGACGCGTCGAGCTTGTCGCGCTGCAGGTCGGCGGGGCCGTTCGTGATGATGCCCATCCGGTGGCTCGGGGCGAGCGCGTCGAGCACCTCACGCACGTCGGGGTACACGGTTATCGATCGGGTGCGCAGGTGCCGGAACGTCTTGGCGACCACGTCCACCTCGTCGGTCGTGGGAACCCAGCCGTGGATGGCGAAGGCCTCGGTCCACGTGGCGAGTTGGTATGCCTCCGCCACCGCTCGAAGCCGCGCCGGCCGCTCGTGGCAGGTGTCGAAGTCGGCGTACAGGGCTTCGATCGCACTGATGCCCAGCTCCTCGGCCAGCACGCCGCCACAAGCATCCGTCGGCCACGATGCACGCGCCCGGGAGATCACCGTCGCTGCGACCTCGGCGGGGTCGACACCATCGATGGCGTGCGCGGCGCACGTGGCGACCACGGCGGCGGTCGCATCGAGCGTGTCCGCGATGAGGGTGTCGTCCAAATCGAACAGGAGCGTGCTGGTCACCGTCGACCTCGGGATGTTCGCCACCGTCGCAAGATCCCGATCGTAGGCTGTCTCCGTCTCCACAGGTGAACCCGTCGGACGGGCCCTAATGTCGACGCGTCTATGCCGCTTCGCCACCGAGGTCGGCGCCCGGTGTTCCATCACGCTGCCCACGAAGGCGACACCCTCCATGCCGTGGATCGATGTTCACGAACCGTACGCACGACCCCCACGGCCCGAACCGTCATCGACGTCTCGTGCCCTGTCCGACGACGACGTCGAGGTGCAGGTCGCTCGCCTACGAGCTGGCTGCGGCCACGGGGCTCGACGTCGCCCGTTGAGGACCGACCGCTACGCCGCTACGGCCAGTCGTGGACGTGGCTGCGTTCTCCGTGGGGGCCGAAGATGGCGATGACCTCGACGGCGCCGTCGACCGCGCCGAACCAGTGGGGTGCGGTGGTGACGAACTCGACGGCTTCGCCAGGCTCGATCACGAGGTCGTCCTCACCCAGCAACAGGCGCATGCGGCCCGACACCACGTACATCCAGTCGTGGCCCTCGTGGACCGGCAACGTCTTCGGCGGCCGGTTCCGCCGGGGTGAGATCACGACCCGGTAGGCCTGCATCCCACCGCCAGGCGATCGGTTGGTGAGCGGCCACATGGTGAGCTGGTCTCGACGGATCGGCTTGCCGCGCACCCGCGGGTCGGGCTGGTGCGCGCCGCCGAGCAGGTCGTCGGTGGTCACGCCGAGGGCATCAGCGAGCACCGGCAGGTGCTCGAGCGTGAGACGACGCTTCCCCGCCTCGAGTCGACTCAAGGTCGAGGTGTCGAGGTGGGCGCGTTCGGCCACCTGCTGGAGGGTGAGTCCCTGCTCGGACCGCAGGTCGCGGAGCCGGCGACGAACCCGATCGTCGACCGTCTCCGCCGGAGAGGTGTTTGCCAACATGGCAATAGAGGTTGCCACGACTCGATCGACACCCCAACCTGGCCGACATGGACGACATCAAGGACTGCATCGTGATCGGCGGAGGCGCAGCAGGCCTGAACGCCGCACTCGTGCTCGGCCGGGCCCGACGCACCACCGTGCTCGTCGACGCCGGGTCGCCGAGCAACCTCGCCGCGCACGGGATCGGTGGTGCGCTGGGCCACGACGGTCGACCACCCGCCGACCTGTATGCCATCGGCCGCGGCGAGCTGGCGAAGTACCCGACCGTCGAGGTCATCGACAGCTCCGCGGTGGACGCCGGGCAGACCGACACCGGTTTCGACGTCGAGCTCACCGACGGCTCGGTGGTGCGCACGCGAACCGTGATCCTCGCACTTGGCATGGACTACGTCCGTCCCGCCCTCCCGGGAGTCGAACAACGGTGGGGGTCGTCGGTCTTCCACTGCCCGTTCTGCCACGGCTGGGAGGTGCGCGCCAAACCCCTCGGCGTCCTCGATCCTGGCCCGATGGGTGCCATGCGAGCCCGCCTGCTGCGAGCGTGGAGCGACGACGTGACCTGGTATGCGTTCGGATCCGGAGCCGTCTCGGACGACGACCGCGCTGCGCTCGACACGGCAGGCGTCCGGATCGAGGAGCGGGAGATCCGGCGGTTGCGCGGCCCGGCTCCCGCGCTCACCGACATCGAGCTGGCCGACGGAACGCACGTGCCCTGTGGTGGCCTCATGATCGCGGCGAGCCTCCGACAACGATCCGACCTGGCCGTCCGGCTCGGCGCCGAGACCTTCGCCAACCCCATGTCCGAAGACCTTCTGGTCACCGACCAGCTCGGCCAGACGACCATCCCTGGGGTGTGGGCCGCAGGCGACACCGCCGGGGTCATGCCCTCGGTGGTCAACGCCATGGCCTCGGGTTCCACGACCGCGGCCCAGGTCGTCCACCACCTGATGCTCGGCTGATCCGACACCCGTCGAGCCGACGGCGGCCCCACGGCGCGACAATCCAGGACGTGCACGCCGGGGCTGCGGATGTCGGACCACACCGAAGGGATGGCTGATGTCACGTCGCGTCACCGCCGGGATCACCGTCGGACCGCTGCTCGTCATGGCTCTCGCGGTCACCGCGTTCGTCATCACCCGGACCGATCCACCGCCGTCGGTCGCCGCCGCCCGGCCCGCCACGACCACCACGACGACAGCACCACCTCCCCCACCGCCCGTCCCCGCCGAGACCATCATCGCGGAGGTCACCGGTCCGGTCCCCTTCTCCGACCGTCCGGGCGGCGACCCGGTGGGTTCCCTTCCCATGGGGAGCTGGTGGAAGGACACCAAGCACCTGCCGGTGATCGACGAGCAGGCCGGGTGGCTCCAGGTGCGGCTGCCGCAGCGACCCAACGGCCTCACCGGATGGATCGCGTCGAGCGACGCCACGCTCTCGACGACCACCTACGGAATCCTGATCGACACCGGCAGCTACCGCGTCAAGCTGTACGAGTCCGGTGAGCTCGTCGCCGACTTCCCCGCGGGGGTCGGCACGCCCGACGACCCCACACCACTCGGCGACTTCTACGTGATGGACGTGGCCGAGGCCCCCAACGCGGGGTGGGGCCCGTTCATCGTCGACACCAACGCGCACTCCGAGACCATCGACAGCTGGCAGGGCTCCGGTGACGCGTTCACCGCGATCCACGGACCTCTCGGCCTCGAGCACCTCATCGGCGAGGGCAGCGCGATAAGCCACGGCTGCGTGCGCATGTACTACGACGACCTGGCGCAGCTGTCGCCCGTGCCGCGGGGCGCGCCCGTCGTGATCGTCTGATCGAGCTCGGCCGAAACTTCCGGCCCGGTGACGGCTCGCTTCGACCGTCCCGCCACCGTCCCGCCACCGATCAGCCCGGAAAGGCATAGTTGGGGCGAGTCGCTGGGTAGGAGGACCGGAGCAGTCAGCCCGGTCCGGGGGGGAACGGTCAGACCGCGCGGCAGAGGCCGACGGTCCTGACCTCGATCGAGGAGGCAGGCGATGCGGGGGATGTACGTGATGGTGGCCAACTACGCCGAGGTCACACCGCGCTCGACGCTCAACATCGTGGGTGGAGAGTGGGAGCAGTTCGAGATGCCGAGCGTGCCCGGCACCTTCTCCGGCTACGTCGCCGGAGTCGTCGCCCTCGAACCCGAAGACCTCAACACCGGACGCGACTTCGGACTCGTCATGAGCGACCTCGAGTCGGGCACCGACCTCAGCAAGGTCCTGCCGGTGCACATCACACCTCGGGCCCCGGCCATCGGGGTCGACACCCGGGCACCGTTCGCCGTGCGGTTCTCGCTCGACGTCGAACACACGCCGCGGATCGTCAAGGTGCGCGTCGTCGACAGCGACGGTTTCGAGATGGCCTCGACGGCGTTCCGGATCCACTGACGACGACCGACTGGACGGCGCTCACCGACCCCCAGGGCAACGAGCTGTGCGGGTCCGCGCCAGCCCACCCTCGCACCGGTAGCCATCTGAGCCGGGACCTCGCCACCGACCTCGATGGTAAACATGCAGATGTTTCACCAGAGGCTGCACGGGGGTACGACTGATGAGCACCGAGCAGTTCCCGGAGAACCCGGACGCCGCGGTCGCCGACGACGTCGATCGAGACCGCATAGCGGCCTGGCTCAGCGAGGTGTTCACCGCCGCCACGACCGTCGACGGCATCAACAAGCTCGACGGCGGCCATTCGAGCGGTGCCTGGCGCCTCTCGCTCTCGGTCGATGGCGTCCCCCGCTCGGTCGTGCTCAAGGCACCGGGGTTCCCCAGCGTGGTGCACGGGCGTGACGCCGGCCAGGAGGCCCGAATCGTCCGAGCGCTGCACGAGCAGAAGGTGCCGGTGCCCGAGATCCTGGCCATCGACCACGGCGCGACCGTCGTCGGACGGCCGTGCTTCGTGATGGATCACATCGACGGCCGGAGCGTCGCCGACAGCGGCATGGGCGGCCCGCACGACGACGGCTGGTTCCGCGACAGCAGTCCCACGGCGCAGCGCGCCGTCTGGCACGGGTTTCACGATGCGCTCGCCGCGATGCACCGCGCCGAGGTCAGTGACCTGAGCGACGCCAGCCACGGACCCAACGGCAGCATCGACACGTTGGGGTATTGGCGGGCGTCGCTGCTCGACGCCGTGGAACCAGCGGCGGTTCCCCGCCAGCTCGCCCTCCTCGACTGGTTGACGGCGAACCTGCCCCCCGACGCCGATGTCGATCCCGCGTTGTGCATGGGCGACGCCCGCCTGGTCAACGCGCTGTTCCGCGGCGGCGAGTTGCAGGCCCTCATCGACTTCGAGGTCGCCTACCGAGGCAATCCGCTCGCGGACATCGGCTACAGCCTGTTCTTCAACGCTATGCAACGCGAGAACGCCGACCAGGCGATCGACGGCCTCCCGACCGACGACGAGACCTGGCAGCGATGGAGCGACGCGACGGGTCGCCCGATCGCGAACCGCGACTACTGGACGGCGTTCGGCGCCACGATCGTTGCGATCACCGCCACCCGAGCCATGGTGCAGTGGGGTCTCGGCGGCCCGAACCTCGAGAGCGACAACGTGCTGATCGATCGCTGGGAAGCGGCCGCTGAGCGGGCAGGCCGATGATCCACGCCCCCGACGACTTCACGCCAGCCGACGAAGGACTCCATCGGTTCGACCCGGAGCAGTGGAGCTGGAACGAGTCGTGGTTCTTCTCGTTCATCGACCTCGACGGCGGACCCGCCGGGTTCTTCCGGCTCGGAGTGCTGCCCAACCAGCGGCGAGCGATGCTGTGGTTCTTCGTCAACGTCGACGGTCGATGGTTCGGACTCGACCAGTCGCGGCTCGCGCTCGACGACCTCGACCTCGAGATGGGCGCGGCCTACGACAAGTGGGCGCTGCGGTTCGCCTGGCATCCCGATCCCCCGCTGCAGGGCGGCAGGTTCGTGTTCGAGGCATCGTGCCCGGCACGGCCCGACGCGTCGACGGCCGGGACCGCCGTCACCTACGCCCCGATCTCGATCGACTTCGCCTGCACCGCCACCGGTCCGTGCTTCGGAACCGTCCACGGCGACGAGCAGGAGTCGACCTACCGACGTAGCCGCTTCGAGCAGTCGCTCCGAGCAACGGGCACGGTCACCGTGGGCGACACCTCCTATGCCGTGCAGGCCGGAGCGCACCGAGACCGCTCCTGGGGACCGCGGGATTGGCGCATCGCGTTCACCATGGGCGATGTCCAGTCAGGGGACCGCCAGCTCTACTTCGTCGGCGCGCCCGGCCTCGCCAACGGCGGGTACATCCGTGAGCCGTCGGGCGGGCTGACCAACCTGACCGGCGTCGACTCGACCCTCGGCTACGACGACGAGGCGGCCACGATCGTGCCGGGTCTCCTCAGGTTCGAGACTCCCGACGGTGAGCGGATCGAGGTCGAGATCGCACCGGTCGGCACGAGCGTGCCGTTCGACATGGCGCACACCTGCGAGGAGCCAGAGACCTGGCTCTACTACCGAACCTTCATCGAAGCTCGGGTCTCGGGATGGGACGGCACGGCACGGGGTTGGCTCGACGCCAGCCGCTACGGCATCGCCTGACGGACCCCTCCTGCTCGCGGTGTTCGATGCCTGGCTAGGGCTCGAGCGGGATGACCATCACGGCGCGATCGCCGGGCTCGTGCCCGGTGATGTGGCCTCGACCTTCGGTGTCCTCGACGAGGACCGTGGTACCTGCCGGGAACTCGTAGGCTCCGTCGGCCGAGGTCGTGATGCGGACCCAGCCGTCGAGGAACACCACGAACTGGCGGCGCGGAGCGCAGTGCCAGTCCGGTGATCGACCCGAGTCCTTCACCGTCACGAACTGGACCCGATCGATTGGCACGGCGTCCGAGACCCACAGCTCGGCGACGCCGGGCTCGGCAGGAGCGACCGTGCGATCGAGGGTCACCTCCTCGAGGTGGCTCTCTCCCGTGTCATCAGCCCAGATCCGCACGTAGTCCACGCCGATCAGCCTGCCACGCTCCTCGAACTGGCTGGGAAGACCCGGGCCATTTGGCGTATCTGTCCAGCCAGTTCGGCGGCCGTGGGGGGGTAAAGGGGGGGGTGATCCTCAGCTCGTCGCGGCGCGGAACGCGGTGACGATCGCCCCCAGGTAGTCGGTTGCGGCGGCGAGCTCGGCGGGCGGGGCGAGCGCCATGCGGAAGTCGGTGACGCCTGCTTCGGCCAGAGGGCCGACGACCGACATCGTGGCGGGGAGGTCGATCGTGCCGTCATCCTGCTTGGCGCTGCGGAGCGTGCCCACGACCCCGATGTCCTCGATCTCGACCGCGCTCCGGCCCCGCTCGGCGAGCGCGGTGCGCATGCGCGGGATGGCGGCCGCGAGATCGGCGGCGTCTTCGCCCCACGGGATCCAGCCCGAACCGAACCGGGCGAGGCGGTCCATCGAGCGGGCGTTGATCGTGCCGCTCACCCAGATCGGAATGCCCGGACGATCCTGGACGAGCTGCCGGGGCTTGGGCATCTGGTGGACGGCGTCGAACGTGGCGGTGCTCCCGGTGAACGACGCCCGCTGCTCGCGCCACAGGGTCTGGCAGATCTCGAGCGTCTCGTTGAGCAACGCACCGCGCCCGTCGAAGGAGAGCCCGGCCGCGTCGTACTCCTCGCGCTGCCAACCAACCCCGACGCCGAGGTCGAGGCGGCCGCCCGAGAGCACGTCGATCGTCGCCGCCACCTTGGCGAGCACGGCGGGTCGTCGGAGCGCGGCGATCAGGATGTTGGTGCCGAACCGGACCCGTTCGGTCTGGCCGGCGGCGAACGCGATGGTCGTGAGCGGATCGAGCCATGAGCCGTCCGGTCCGGTCGGCTGCTTGCCTCCTCTCGCGCCGCCGTTGGCCGGGTCGCCGTAGGCGTCGAGGTTCTCGCCGAAGGCGATGTGGTCGGAGAGCACGAGTCGGTCGAAGCCGGCGGCGTCGGCCGCCAGGGCGGTGGTGGTCAGGAACGACCAGTCGCCGGGGTCCTCGGCGGCGAAGGAGCGGAGGGTCATGGAGAGCTGGGCGGTCACGCCGCGGAGCGTACCGGCCTTCCACTCCACCGACCGCCGAACTGGCTGGGAAGAAACGCCAAATAGACCGCGTCTTCCCAGCCAGTTCGCCGGGTCAGAGCAAGAAGGTGAACAGCTCCGAGCCGGGCGGGACCCGCTCGATCTCGAGCCGGCTCTGGTTCATCCGTTCGAGCAGCCCGTCGAGATCGCTGGCGCGTTCGAGCTCGAGACCGACGAGCGCAGGGCCGGTCTCACGGTTGTTCTTCTTCACGTACTCGAAGGCGATGATGTCGTCGCCCGGGCCGAGCACCTCGTGCAGGAACATGCGCAGCGCCCCCGGCTCCTGGGGGAACGTGACGAGGAAGTAGTGGCGCAGGCCCTCGTGCAGCAGCGATCGTTCGAGGATCTCCGAGTAGCGGCTCACGTCGTTGTTGCCGCCGGACACGATGCACACGACCGGGCCGTCGCCACCGTTCGACGCATCGGCGAGACGCGCCGCGGCGCTGGCCAGCGCGCCTGCCGGCTCGGCGATGACGCCTTCGACCTGGTAGAGGTCGAGCATCTCGGTGCACACCGCACCCTCGGGGACCGCCACGATCTCGTCGACGAGCTCGCCGACCATCTCGAACGGCAGGGCGCCCACCCGCCCTACCGCCGCGCCGTCGACGAACGTGTCGACCTGTTCGAGCGTCACGGGCACGCCGGCGTCCAAGGCCGCGAGCATGCTCGACGCACCAGACGGTTCTGCTCCGATGATCCGCACGCCAGGGAGGTGGGCCCGGGCCCAGCGGGCCACCCCGGCGATGAGTCCGCCGCCACCTATGGGCACGATCAACGTCACACCTTCGGTGGCACCCAGCTCGGTGAGCTGCTGCACGATCTCGATGCCGACCGTGCCCTGCCCGGCGATGGTGCGGGGATCGTCGAACGGATGGACGTACACGGCACCGGTCGCCTCGCTGTCGGCGATCGCCGCCGCGCTGGCATCGTCGTACGAGCTGCCGGCCACGACGATATCGACCCACGCGCCACCGATGGCCGCGATGCGCTGGCGCTTCTGGCGTGGCGTGTTGCCGGGCAGGAAGACCCGTCCCCGGATCTCCAACAGGTTGCAGCAGTAGGCCAGGCCCTGGCCGTGGTTGCCGGCGCTGGCGCACACGACGCCACGGGCCCGTTCCTCCTCGGTGAGCGATGCGATCAGGTTGTAGGCGCCCCGCACCTTGTACGAGCGGCACAGCTGGATTTCCTCGCGCTTGAGCAGCACGGACCGGCCGACGATCGAGGTGAGCCGCTCGCTCAGGTCGAGCGGCGTGCGGCGGACCACCGGAGCGACCCGCCGTTCGGCCTCTTCGATAGCGTCCACATCCACGCCCGCCACATCGCTGGTCATGGCCGGGAGCGTACAAGTCGTTCCGCGGACACCCTTGGGCGTTGTGGAGGCTCCCCCCTCGTCTGACTCGGCGGCGACTGCTTCCACAATCGCCAAGACCCCGCCCAACAGCGAA
Source organism: uncultured Rhabdothermincola sp. (assembly GCA_964485515.1). GTDB lineage: Bacteria > Actinomycetota > Acidimicrobiia > Acidimicrobiales > Acidimicrobilacustridaceae > CAZALT01. Next base: position 10,882 of record CAZALT010000062.1, read on the forward strand.
CCGCAAGCTCGTTGACCTCCGATCGCTCGGTGACACCATCGCCCGCAACGCGGACGGCTCAAACCTGCTCACACCCTCGGCCTGATCTCCATTTCCACTACAGAACGATGAGAGCCGCACACCCCGTGGCCGAAACCCTCCGCGTGTGGCGGTACAGTCCGGCGGCCGGTCGCCAGGGGGTGGCCGGCTCACCTGGGGGTTCTGGTCCATGAAGATCGGCATGTCGCTGCCCACGATGGCGCGCAACTACACGCGGGCCTCGACGGTCGAGTGGGCCAAGCTCATCGACACCGCCGGCCTGTTCTCTTCGATCTCGTGCGGCGAGCGAATCACGTTCCACAACCCCGAGATGATCGTCACGATCTCGGCGGCGGCAGCGCTCACCGACAACGTCGAGGTGTTCGTGAACCTGATCGTGCTGCCGACGCACCAGATCGCGACCATCGCCAAGCAGATGGCCACGCTCGACAACCTCAGCAGCGGACGCCTCACGGTCGGCGTCGGCATCGGCGGGCGCGACCACGACTACCAGGCCAAGGGCGTCGACACCGAGAAGCGGCACCAGCGCCTCGACGACGGCGTCGCCGAGATGCGCCGCATCTGGGGCGGCGAGCCACCGTTCGACGGCGCGTCACCGATCGGCCCGCCTCCGGTGCAGGGCACGGGCATCCCGCTGCTCGCCGGAGCCATGGGACCCAAGGCGCTGGCCCGCGCCGCCAAGTGGGCCGACGGTGTCTCCGGATTCGCCCTCACCGCCGACGCCAACGAGATGGCCGGAGCCGTCACCGCCACCCGCGCCGCGTGGACCGCCGAAGGCCGATCCGACGCTCCGACGGTCGTGAGCGGCTGCTTCTACGCCCTCGGTGTCGATGATGCGCAGGCCACGGTCCAAGGGTTCACCTATGACTATCTGGAGATCTTCGGCAGAGGCTTCGCCCGCCAGCTCGCCGACGAGTGCCGAGCGTGGAACCCCGATGCCGTCCTCCGCGCGCTCGACGACGCCGAAGCCGCGGGCGTCGACGAGTTCATCCTCGTCCCTGGCACCGTCGACCTCGCCTGTCTCGAAGCCACGATCGACCTCCTGGCCTCGCGCTGACCAAGGCCCGAGGCCCGAAGCCCGAGGCGACCGTTCTGGGCCGGAACCAACCGTTCTGGCGTCGATCTTGCCCGGAGGTCACCAAAGATGAACGCAATTTCGGGTTGGGGTGGGGTTCATCGTGCGCGCAGATCCGACCGATCCCGGCGCGTCCGGTCTGGCGGGCGGTAGAAAGCGGGATGGTCTCCCCCCTCGCTGCACCCGCGCTCGACCCGTTCGATGATCCGACGGGAACGTCGCGGGCTCCTGTTTCGACCTACCTCCGCGGACTGCACGAGCGCCACCGCGACGTGCGCGACGGCGAGGTGGCCTCGTACATCCCCGAGCTGTCCAAGGTCGACCCCGACCTGTTCGGCATCGTGCTCGTCACCGTCGACGGAGCCGTCTACGAGGTCGGCGACAGCCGCCACCGGTTCACGATCCAGTCCATCTCGAAAGCGTTCACCTTCGCCGCTGCGCTCGAAGAGGCCGGACCCGACATCGTCCGCCAGCACATCGGGGTCGAACCCACCGGAGACGCGTTCAACTCCATCACCCTCGCCCCGGGCACCGGCACGCCGCACAACCCGATGGTCAACGCCGGGGCCATCACCGCGGCAGGCCTCGTCGCCCAACTCCACCGCGACGACGGCGTCGAACGCCTCCTCGAGTACTACGGGCGCTTCGCTGGCCGGAAGCTCGACATCGACGAAGCCGTCTACCGTTCCGAAGCCGAGACCGGGCACCGCAACCGGGCCATCGCCCACCTGCTGCGCGGCTCGGGCGCGCTGCCCGTCGAGCTCGACGCCGCCCTCGACCTGTACTTCCAGCAGTGCTCGGTCGAGGTCGACGCCCACGACCTCGGCATCATGGCCGCGACGCTCGCCAACGGCGGCCGCAACCCCCTCACCGGTGTGCACGCCGCGGGGCGCACCACCGTGCGCGACGTCCTCACCGTCATGGCCAGCTGCGGGATGTACGACGGAGCCGGCGAATGGCTCTACACCGTCGGGCTCCCAGCCAAGAGCGGCGTGGGCGGCGGCATCATCGCGGTGCTTCCGGGCCAGTTCGGACTGGCGGTGTTCTCGCCGCCGCTCGACGCGCACGGCAACAGCGAGCGGGGCGTACGGGTGTGCCGCGACCTCTCGTCCGAGATGGACCTCCACCTCGTAGCGGCCGGCCACCGTGCTGCACCTCCGATCCACTCCATCTACACCCTCGCCCAGATCGGCTCGAAGCGGCAGCGCACCGCAGCCGACCACGACCACCTGGCCCAGGTCGGCCGCAAGGCCATCGTCGTCGAGATCCAGGGCGACCTCGACTTCGCCGCCGGCGAGTACCTCACCCGACGACTGGTCTCCGCCCCCGACCCGTTCCTCTACGCCGTGCTCGACCTCCGGCGGGTCGACGACACCCACCCCGCCGTCCTCCCCCTCATCGCCGAGCTCAGCTCCACCTTCACCGACCGCGGCGGCGCCGTGCTGCTGAGCAGCGTCGACGACCACGAGGTGTTCGTCGACGCCCTGTGCTCGGCCATCGCCTCAGGCGGCCACCCCGTTCCGCAGCAGTTCTCCGACCTCGACGTCGCCCTGGAGTGGTGCGAGGTCCAGCTCGGGGCGTCGAGCACCGAGCTCACCGGCGAGGCCATCGAGCTCGCCGACCACGAGGTGCTCCACGGACTCGGCCCCGACGACCTCGCCGTGGTCACCGCGCTGCTCGAGGATCGGACGTACGCCGCCGGCGAGGCGGTCAGCCGCCGCGAGGACGAAGCCGTCGAGCTCATACTCGTGATGTCCGGGCACCTCAGCGTGCTGCTGCGGCTCACCGACGGCCACGAACGGCGACTCGCCACCCTCGAGGCCGGAATGCTGATCGGCGAGGCCGCGCTCGCGTCGAGCGGACCCCGACTCGTCGACGTTCGGGCCGACACCGACGTGTCGTGCCTGGTCCTCACCGCCGAGGGCATCGCGCAGCTGCGCGTCGACCACCTCGAACTGTGGGCCGCACTGCTCGCCAACCTCGTGCGCATCGTCGCCCAACGCGCCGACCGCACCCGCCAAGAGCTCGTGTCGCTCGCCGGGTGATCGGTCGATCAGGTGGGGTCGAGGAGGGGGATCTGGTCGTCTACCAGGCCGAGGATCTCGACCGCGGGGGCGTCGCGACGTAGGCGGCGTTCACCGGTGTAGCTGTTGCGCTCGTTCCAGCGGCGGGTCACCTCGGCTTCACCGACCTCGCACACGTCGACGAAGGGGCACCAGCCGCACAGCGGACCGGCCTTGCCCTCCGGTGCACGCTCGTCGGAGCGAGCGGCCTCTACCTCGTCCCAGCGGCGGCGCAGCTCGACCTTGGCGCCGTCGAGCGCGTCGGGGGTGATGTCGACGGGCAGCTCACCGGTGGCCGGACGCAGAGATCGGCCGCTCGCCGACTCCTTGACCGTGAAGTAGAGCAGGCGAGCCCGCTGGGGGACGTGGTCACCCAGCTCGGTGAGCGCGGCCGCGTACCAGAGGGGCTGCCACAGCTTCTCGACCTTCTGCTCGTCGGACCACGGCTTTCCCGCCACCGGGGGGGCACCCGTCTTGTAGTCGGTGACCACGACGGCACTCGTGACCGGATCGCGCTCGACGAGGTCGACGAAGCCCCGAAACGGCACGCCGTCGAGATCGACCTTGACCTCGAGCTCGCGGGCGACGGGCACGACCTCGGACGGGTGCAGCATGGAGAAGTAGGTCTCAACCGTGGCCCAGGCTCGCTGGCGGAACTTGCGGGCGTCGAGCTCGGACAGCTCGAGGGAGAGCCAGTCGTCGGTCTCGGCGACCTGCGGCCAGATCTGCCCGGCGAGGATGCGGGCCTGCTCCTCGGTGCGCTCGGCCGGCTCGAGATCGAGGAGCTCTTCGAGGATGGCGTGCACGAACGTGCCGAGGATGGCGGGCTCTCCTGGCGGCGGTTCGGGCAGGCGCTCGACGTAGCGATACCACCAGCGGCGAGGGCACTGCTGCCACAAGCCGGCGGCCGACGGGCTGAACGAGTGGGTGCGTTCGGACTGCTCGACCTCGCCGGGATCGGCGACCGTGGTCGCCGTCACCCCACCGTCGACTTCGGGGAGGTCGACCTCGACGGGGCCGGGGAACAGATCGGAGACGGACGAGGAGGGCACGAGAGCATTGTGCCGTGTCCCGCTGACAGGAACGGTGATCGGGCTCGACCGAACCGCGATCGCTGACCCCGTGGGGAATCGACGCGCCTCGCTCCACGGCCAACCGGCCGACCGCGCACGGGATCCTCGATCCCGTGCGGGCATTCGCCTCGTCACTCACTAGAAATGACAGGTGAGCGATGAGCGAGGTGCAGGCAGACCCCGGCGGGCAAGCAACTCCCGACGCCGCGGCTCGTCGCGCCGGGTCAGCTCATCGCGCGCTGGTCGACCCCGTGAGCGCTTCGACGAGGCCGCTGTCGAGGCCCGGCGCGCCTCGGTGCCGACCATCCGCTTCCCCGAAGAGCTGCCCGTCAGCCGGCGCCGCGACGAGATCGCTGAGCTGATCCGCGACAACCAGGTCGTCATCGTCGCCGGCGAGACGGGATCTGGGAAGACCACCCAGATCCCCAAGATCTGCCTCGAGCTCGGGCGCGGGATCACCGGCCGCATCGGCCACACCCAGCCCCGTCGACTGGCCGCTCGCTCGGTCGCCACCCGCATCGCCGAGGAGCTCGGCACCGAGATGGGTGACCTCGTCGGCTACGCCGTGCGCTTCACCGATCAGGTCTCCGAGCGGTCGCTCATCAAGTTGATGACCGACGGCATCCTGCTCAACGAGCTGCAGCGCGATCGTGACCTGACCGCGTACGACACGATCATCATCGACGAAGCCCACGAGCGGTCGCTCAACATCGACTTCATCCTCGGGTACCTCGTCCAGCTCCTCCCCCGCCGCCCCGACCTCAAGGTGATCGTCACCTCGGCCACCATCGAGACCGAGCGCTTCGCCCAGCACTTCGCCCGCGACGGGGTGCCCGCGCCGATCGTCGAGGTCAGCGGTCGCACGTACCCCGTCGAGCTGCGCTACCGACCGCTCGCACCAGATGACGACCTGTCCGCTCCCGAGCCCTCGACCGCCGGATCCTCGATAGCCGGGCCCTCGACCGCCGGGCCCTCGATAGCCGGGTCCTCGACCGCCAGGCGCTCGGGCGAACGCCCGGCGCGCGATCAGGTGACCGGCATCGTCGAGGCCGTCGACGAGCTCAGCCGCGAAGGTCCGGGCGACATCCTCGTGTTCCTCTCGGGCGAACGCGAGATCCACGACACCGCCGACGCCCTGCGCGCCCACGTCCGCGACCACCGCAACCTGCACGACACCGAGATCCTCCCCCTCTACGCCCGCCTCTCGTCCGCTGAGCAGCACCGCGTGTTCGCCAACCACTCGGGCCGACGAATCGTGCTCGCCACCAACGTGGCCGAGACGTCGCTCACCGTTCCGGGCATCCGCTACGTCGTCGACCCGGGCACGGCCCGCATCTCGCGCTACAGCAACCGCCTGAAGGTGCAGCGGCTTCCCATCGAGGCGGTCTCGCAGGCGTCGGCCAACCAGCGCGCCGGCCGATGCGGTCGAGTCGCGGCGGGCATCTGCATCCGGCTCTACGACGAGGACGACTTCGACGCTCGGGACGAGTTCACCGAACCGGAGATGCTGCGCACCAACCTCGCGTCGGTGCTGCTGCAGATGATCTCCATCGGCCTCGGGGACATCGCGAACTTCCCCTTCCTCGATCCGCCTGACCGCAAGGCGGTGGCCGACGGCATCCGGCTCCTCCAGGAGCTCGGGGCCCTCGACGCCGAGACTGATCCCGGTGTCGCGGCGCGAACCGGTGAGGGCACCGAGGGCCTCACCCACCTCGGCAAGCAGCTTGCCCGGCTTCCGGTCGACCCCCGCTTCGGGCGCATGGTCATCGAGGCGCAGCGCAACGGGTGCCTGCGTGAGGTGCTCGTGATCGCCGCCGCGCTCTCCATCCAAGATCCGCGTGAGCGTCCCAAGGAGAACCCGGAAGCTGCTGCCCAGCACCACGCCCGCTTCAAGGACGACCGCAGCGACTTCCTCTCGTACTGGAAGCTGTGGACCTACCTGCGCACCAAGCAGCGCGAGCTGTCGTCCAACCAGTTCCGCAAGCTGTGCCGCACCGAGCACCTCAACTACCTGCGGGTGCGCGAGTGGCAGGACGTCCACGCCCAGCTGCGCACGATCGCCAGCGACCTCGGCATGCGCCAGCAGAACCAGGACGCCGACGCCGACCTGATCCACCGAGCGCTGCTGTCGGGTCTGCTCAGCCACATCGGCTACCGCCCGGAATCAGGGCCGAAGGACCGCGACACCCGCGAGTTCATCGGTGCCCGTCAGGCCCGCTTCGGCATCCAGCGGGGCTCAGCGCTGGCCACCAAGCCGCCGCAGTGGGTCATGGCCGCCGAGCTCGTCGACACCGGTCGCCTGTGGGCCCGCACCGTGGCACGCATCGAGCCGGAGTGGGCCGAGGAGGTCGGTGGGCACCTCACCCGCCACAACTTCCGCGAGCCGCACTGGTCCACCAAGCGGGGCGCGGCGATGGTCCACGAGCGGGTCACGCTGTTCGGACTGCCCGTCGTGGCCGATCGGGTCGTCAACTACGCCCAGATCGACCCTGAGCACGCCCGCGAGCTGTTCATCGTCCACGCGCTCGTCAAGGGAGACTGGGCCGACACGAACAAGGTCGTGGTCGCCAACCGTGAGCTGGTCGACGAGGTGGCCGAGCTCGAGCACCGGTTCCGGCGCACCGACCTCGTCGCCGGCGAGGACCGTCTGGAGGATCTGTACCGAGCGCGCCTGCCCGACCACGTCGTGTCGGCCCGCAGCTTCGACGGTTGGTGGCGCAAGGCGCGCCGTGACGATCCCGACGTCCTGCGGTTCACGGTCGACGACTTCCTCGAAGACGACGCCGCGCACCTCGACGAGGACGCCTTCCCCGAGTGGTGGTTCGTCGACGGCATCCCGCTGCCCGTCACCTACGCCTTCTCCCCCGGTGCCGTCGACGACGGGGCAACCGTGCACATCCCCGTCAACCAGCTCAACCAGATCGATCCGGTCCCCTTCGACTGGCAGGTCCCCGGGCTGCGCACCGAGATGCTCCTCGAGGTGATCCGCAGCCTCCCCAAGGACACCCGCCGGGCGCTGACGCCCGCCTCCGACCACGCCGCACGGTTCCTCGCCACCGCCGAGCGCG
>CAZALT010000063.1:0-18083 GCA_964485515.1 uncultured Rhabdothermincola sp.
TTCAGCGGGCGGGTTCAGCGGGCGGGCTGGCCGGCGCGGTTGGGCCGGTTGCGTCGCTGCTGCGACGGGCGACCCGAACCGGTGGCCGGCTTCGAACCGGACCCGCTGCCTTGACCCTGGCCCTGGCCCTGGCCCTGGCCCTGACCCTGGCCCTGGCCCTGGCCGTTGCCGCCGTTGCGGGACTGGCCGGCCTTGGGCTGGCTTCCGCCCTGACCGTGGCCCTTGGGGCGGCTGCTCTTGGCCTTGCCGCCGCTCGACGGCTTGCCGTTGCGACCACCCGAGGGGCGATCGGACGGACCGCCCGAGACGCGGACGGCGTTGCTGCGGGCCGGCTTCTTGCGGCGCTGCGACGCGGGGTTCTCGGGGCGGGTGGACTCGAGGGCGGCGTCGACCTCTTCGCGGCTGCGCTTGAGGCGCTGGCCCGGGGCGAGCTCCTCGAGCAGCGGGTGGTTCGGCGTCACGTCGGTGTTGGTGGGCTTGATGCCGGCCTTGCGGGCGAGCTGGGCGACGTCCTTGCGCTGGCCGTCGATGGCGATGGTGATGACCGTGCCGTCGTTGCCGGCGCGGGCGGTGCGCCCCGAGCGGTGCAGGTACGCCTTGTGCTCGATGGGCGGATCGGCGTGGATGACGAGCGAGACGTCGTCGACGTGGATGCCGCGCGCCGCGATGTCGGTGGCGACGAGCACGGCGGCCCGCCCTTCGGAGAACGCGGCGAGGTTCCGGGTGCGAGCGTTCTGGGCGAGGTTGCCGTGCATCTCGACGGCGGGAACCCCCGACGCGTTGAGCTGCTTGGTGAGCTGCTTGGCGCGGTGCTTCGTGCGGGTGAACACGATGGTGCGGCCCGGCGCGGAGGTGAGGTCGACGAGCACCGGAAGGCGGTGGTCGGTGGCCATGTGCAGCACGTGGTGGCTCATGGTGTTCACCGGCGACTGCTCGGAGTCGACGCTGTGGGTGATGGGATCGTGCAGGTAGCGGCGGACGAGGACGTCGATGCCCTTGTCGAGCGTCGCCGAGAACAGCAGGCGCTGCCCGTCCTTGGGGGTGCGATCCATGATGCGCTTCACGCCCGGGAGGAACCCGAGGTCGGCCATGTGGTCGGCCTCGTCGAGGACCGTGATCTCGACCTCGTCGAGCAGGATGCTTCCGCCGCCCATGAGGTCTTCGAGCCGGCCGGGGCAGGCGACGACGATGTCGACGCCCTTCTGCAGCGCATCGATCTGCGCACCGGCGGAGACGCCCCCGAAGATGGTCGTGGCTCGCAGGCCGAGTGGGCGGGCCAACGGATCGATGGCGGCACGGATCTGGGTAGCCAGCTCACGGGTGGGGGCGAGGATGAGACCACGGGGCCGGCGGGCCTGGCGCTTGCGGGGGGTCTCGTGGAAACGGGTGAGCATCGGCAGGACGAAGCCGAGCGTCTTGCCCGAGCCGGTGCGGCCACGGCCGAGGACGTCACGACCGCGGAGGCTGTCGGGGAGCGTCGCCGCCTGGATCGGGAACGGTGCGTCGATGCCGCTCTCGGCGAGGACGGCACAGACCTCGGCGTTGACACCGAGGCTGGCGAAGGTGACAGCGTCGGCATCGGCCGGCGTGTCGGGCGCGCTCGAATGGCGCGCAGGGACGGTCTGGAGGCGGGGGGACGCCATGGTCTGGTTCTCCAAGGTGCTGAGTCCGCTGACGATGCGTCACGCTGCCGATCGAACGGTCTGGCGGAAGGCGGCTCAGCGGGGCGTACCGGAAGTGGCACGCCGAACGGGGATCACCCTAGCTGATGCGGAGTCCTTCGCCGCGCAACTGACCGTGGGTGTGTCGAAGGTCTCACGTGCTGGTCGGGCCGAAAGGCGGAGCTGTCACAGGGGTGTGGGAACCTTGCACCCATGTCCGACGAGAACGCCGCACGAGCTGAGGATCCGAGCGACGTGCGTCGCCTTGCCGTGCAGGTCTCGAAGGATGCGCTGCGCCAGATCCGGGGCGGACATCCGTGGGTGTTCGATGCGTCGGTCACGTCGGTCAAGCCGCCGGCGAGCGTGGAAGAAGGCCGGGCTGGCGACCTGGCCGTGATCTTCGACGACAGGCGGGCCTTCGCCGCCATCGGCCTGTACGACCCGGACTCACCCATCCGCATCAAGATCCTCCACGTCGGCAAGCCGGCCACGATCGACCGCGGGTTCTGGCGCGATCGCCTGACCGCCGCGTTCGACAAGCGGGCCGTGCTCGCCGCGTCGACCCAGACCAACGCCTACCGGGCGGTGCACGGCGAGAACGACGGGCTGCCCGGCCTCGTGCTCGACCGCTACGTCGACACCTGGGTGCTCAAGCTCTACTCGCCGTCGTGGTTCCCGCACCTCTCGGTCATCGTCGAGCTCCTCGCCGAGCTCGTCGCTCCCGACGCCCTGGTCCTGCGCCTCGGTCGCCAGGCCGCGAACGGCGTCGGCGACACCGGGTTGGCCGACGGCATCGCCCTCCTCGGTTCGCGGCCCACCGAACCCGTCGTCTTCCGCGAGAACGACCTGTCCTTCGACGCCGATGTCGTGCACGGGCAGAAGACGGGCTTCTTCCTCGACCAGCGCGACAACCGCAAAGAGGTCCGCTCCCGCTCGGTCGGTCGCCGGGTCCTCGACGTCTTCTGCAGCACCGGCGGGTTCACCGTCAACGCCGCGGCCGGCGGCGCCGAGCTCGTGCACTCGGTCGACATCAGCGAGCACGCCATCGAGGCAGCCAAGCGCAACATGGTCCGCAACTCCGACCGCCCTGCCGTGGCGGCCTGCACCCACGAGACCACGATCGGCGACGCGGTCGAGGTCATGCAGCACCTCGTCGAGCGGCAGTTCACCTACGACCTCGTCGTCGTCGACCCGCCCTCGTTCGCATCGCGCCAGGACCAGGTCGACGGCGCGCTCGTCGCCTACGAGCGGCTCACCGACCTGGCCGTGCAGCTGATCGCGCCGCGGGGAACGCTCGTGCAGGCGTCCTGCTCCAGCCGGGTGACCGCCGACGACTTCTACGCCGCGGTCGACTCCGCCCTGTGGCGTCGCGGGGTGCGCCTCGCCGAGGCCGTCCACCTGCACCAACCCGTCGACCACCCCATCGGCTTCGCCCAGGGCGCCTACCTCAAGGCTGTCGTGGGTCGCGTCGAACCCCGACCGTAGGAGAGCGACCATGGCGTTCGGACAGGCGGCAGGACCGCCCGCCCCGGCACGAGATGTGGCCCGGGCCCTGGAGCTGTTGGAGGAAGCCGGCTTCTCGTCGTTCAAGGAGGCCCGTCACCCCTACGGCCTCGACCAGCGCCAGGCCGCCGGCAAGTTCACCCGCGACCAGTGCGACGAGCTCATCGCGCAGCTCGAAGCCGGCCAGGCCGACACCGTCGCGGAGGACCGCCAGGCAGCCGTCGACGATCGGGCTGCCCAACGCGAAGCCGACAAGCAGTCCGAGTTGGCGGCAACCCTGCCCGACGGCGTCCTCGTAGCCGAGCTCGAACGCCGCCACTGGATGTGCGTCCCGCCGGTCTGAGCCGGGAGTCGTCGAGCCGAGCAGCTACCAGTCGGTCGGTTCGTAGTCCTTGAGGAACTGGCCCCAGACGTGAGTGCCGGTGTTGAACCCCGCGATGATCGGGTCGACGATGCGGGCGGCGCCGTCGACGATGTCGAGCGGCGGGTGGAAGCGGTGCTCGGCGGTCTTGCGCTGCGCGATCTCGACCGGGTCCTCGTCGCTGACCCAGCCCGTGTCGACGGCGTTCATGTGGATGCCGTCGGCCTCGTAGTCGGCGGCCGACGTGCGGGTCATCATGTTGAGCGCGGCCTTGGCCATGTTGGTGTGCGGGTGCTTCGTGGTCTTGAAGCGGCGGTAGAACTGCCCTTCGACGGCCGACACGTTGACGATGTGCTTGTCGCGCTCGGGGGTCCGCAGCATGAGCGGCTTGAGTCGAGCGTTGAGCACGAACGGTGCGACGGCGTTGACGAGTTGGGTCTCGAGCAGCTCGACCGAGGACACCTCGGCGAGGGTGAGGCGCCACGAGTTCCGGTCGCGCAGGTCGACCTGCTGGAGGTCCTGGTCGAGGCGACCCTCGGGGAACAGGCTCGCTCGCTCGTCCGACGCGTCGACCTCCTCGGGGAGCAGCGGCACCTGCGACAGCTCGGCGGCGCGGGTGAGCCCGGGCACGAGCTCGTCGACCGTGGCGGGAACCGAGCCGGCGTCGCCACCCAGGATCTCGCCACCCAGGATCTCCACGGCCCGCAGGCCGTCGACGCCGCCGAGCAGTGCCCGCGCATCGCTCGCCATCGTGTCGAGGGCCGCCGTCTCGAGGTCCATCATGTGGCGGTAGAACTCGGGTGGGCGCCGCACGGTCTGGCACGCGTTGTTGACGATGAAGTCGAGGCGGGGCTTGGTCGTGGTGATGTGGTGGCAGAACGCTTCGACGCTCGGGGTGTGGCGCAGGTCGAGCCCGTAGATCTCGAGGCGGTCGCCCCACTCCTCGAAGTCGTCCTCGGCGGCGTAGCGCAGGGCCGAGTCACGGGGGAACCGGGTGGTGACGATGAGCTCGGCCCCCGCTCGCAACAACTTGATGCCGGCCTGGTAGCCGATCTTCACCCGCCCGCCGGTCAGCACGGCGACCCGTCCCGACAGGTCGGCGGTCTCGGTGCGCTTGGCGAAGTTGCGTTCGGCGCACGTGGGGCAGAGCTGGTCGTAGAACGGGTGGATCGAGGTGTAGTGCTGCTTGCACACGTAGCAGTGCTGCGCCGCGATGGCCTCCCTGAACCCGACCACCTCGAATCGGTCGTCGTCGGCGACGGTGTCCTGGACGTGGCCGTCCGGCGCGAAGACGTTGGGGGTCGTGAACACCGGCTTGGCCCGCAGCGTGCGGATGCCGGTCTCGTTCAGCGCGGACTCGTCGCGGGCCAGGCGTTCGGCCTTCTCGCGTCGGCGACGGGCCTTGACCCGCAGACGGCGCTCGTCGGGATCGATGCAGAACACGTCACCGGCGGCGTTCACGAAGCGGATGCGGTCCTGCTCGGACAGCGGTTCGAGGATGAGGCGGTCCCGGGCCACGGCCTCGAGGAGCTCGGTCGCGGCGGTGACGCGCGCAACCAGATCGTCGTCGCCGGCGCGGGTCGTGACGCGGTCGATGCGGCTGGTCATGGCGCTCACCGTAGGACGTGAAGCCGCGCCTGGTCGCTGGCCTGGTTCAGCACTCATCGCCGCCGGTCGCCCCGGTGGCGCCGATGAAGGAACACGACACCCGAGGCAGTACCGTGACGGGGTTCCCGACGGCGACGTCGGGATCGAATTCCAACCCAGGTGTCAGGGAAAGCCGGTCGAAGTCCGGCGCTGTCCCGCAGCCGTAGGTGGCCATCCGACCGGGTGGGCACGAGCCGGAGCGCTTGCTCCTGGGATCGCTTCGACATCATCCGCCGCGGAAAGCGGATGCCGAGGCCTGGTCGGCAGGTGTGCCCCTCAGGTGATCGGCCTGAGAGGAGGATCACATGCGGGTCGACAGTGGACCGACAGACCGGCGCACCGGTGTGGTGAGCGTGGTCGCCGCCGTCGCGATCGCGCTGGTGGTCGGCGTCCTCGGATCGGGATCGGTGGACTCTGCTCCAGCGGGAGCGGATCCGTCGGTCGTCGCGAGCGAGTGGGACCAACCGTGTCTCGACAACGTCGGCATCACCGTGGTCATCGACTTCCAGGAGTTGGCCGAACCGGGCCAGAACCCCCGCTACGTCCGATGTGCGGCGGGGAAGGTCGACAGCGGCTTCGACGCGCTCGACAAGGCGGGGATCAGCCACCAGACCGCCTATTACTCCGCGGGGTTCCTGTGCAAGATCGCCGGCAAGCCTGAGAACGACCGGTGCATCAACACGTCGCCGGCCGATGCCTACTGGTCGTACTGGATCGCACCCCGCGGTGGGCAGTGGTGCTACACGAACCTCGGCGCCGGGAACCGCACGGGCCCCCTGCCGCCGGGATCGATCGAGGGGTGGTCGTTCTCGAAGGACAAGCAGTCCACCACCAACAGCCCCCCTCGGTATCGGCCACCGGACCCCATCCCCGGCCAAGCGCCGAACCAGATCCCCGCGTCTGACTGCAACGGAACGGTGCCGCTTGCTCCCGACTCATCGATCACGACCACGACGACGTCGGGCGGTACGGCACAGACCCAGCCCGGTGGTTCAGGCGGGGTCAGCTCGAACGGCGGCACGTCGAACGGTGGAGCAGCAGGTAGCGGAGGTGTTGGGCAAGCCTCGGGTGGGGTTCATCCAGACCCGAACCATCCAGGGGAGGAAAGCGCCGACTCCTCGACGACCACCGTCCCAGATGAGGAACCGGCAGACGAACAGGACGCGGCGGAGGTGGTCAACGCAGAAGTCGCGGTCGGCCGAGAGCGCACGGCTCCTGATGGTTCGACCGAAGCGCTGGAACAGATCGACCTGTCGAGCGACGGTTCGAGTGGGGGTAGCCCGATCGCGTTGGTGATGGTGGGCGTCGCCGTGATCGGCCTGGGCGTCGGTGGCGTGGTGATCACCCGACGCCGCCGAGCGTTGGGCGCACCGTGACGGCGCGATGAACACGGCGCACGCGGGGTCCTCGCCGCGTGTGTCGACGCGGACACCGCGGCGTCTGCCCCGCATGCTGCACCCCGCCGCGTGGTGGGTGTGGGCGCTCGGCATGGCCACCGCGGCCAGCCGAACGACCAACCCGCTGCTGCTCGGGCTCATCGTCGGGGTGGTCGCCTTCGTCGTGGTGAGCCGGCGAACCGACGCGCCCTGGGCGAAGGGCTTCAAGTACTACCTCACGTTCGGCCTGGTGATCATCGCCGTCAGGGTCGGTTTCCGCATCCTGCTCGATGCCAGCTCCGGCACGATCCTGCTGTTCACGCTGCCCGAGATCCCGCTTCCCGACGCCGCCGCGGGCATCAAGCTCGGTGGCCCCGTCTACCTCGAACCGGTGCTCGCCGCGGTCTACGACGGGCTTCGTCTGGCCACGCTGCTGTGCTGCATCGGCGCGGCCAACGTGCTGGCCAACCCCAAGCGCCTCCTCAAAGCGGTCCCGGCTGCATTGCACGAGGTCGGTGTCGCCGTGACGGTCACGCTCACCGTCGCACCGCAACTCGTCGAGTCGGCCCGTCGCATCCACCGCGCCCGTCAGCTGCGAGGCGGCACCGGCGGCGGTCGCCGGAGCATCCTGCGCGGCGTCCTGGTGCCTCTGCTCACCGACGCGCTCGACCGGTCGCTCCTGCTCGCGGCGGCGATGGACAGCCGCGGCTACGGACGTCGGGCCGCGGTCACGGGAGGGTCCCGCGTGCTCAGCGGCACCCTGGTGCTCCTCGGACTCATGGGAGCGTGCGTGGGCACCTACGGGTTGCTCGACGCCGGTGCTCCTCCCGCTCTCGGCATCCCGATGCTGCTGGTGGGGCTCCTCCTCGCCGGGGCCGGCTTCGTCCTGGCCGGCAAGCGCGTCGAGCGCACGAGCTACCGCCCCGATCCCTGGCGCCTCGCCGAGTGGGGCGTGGCGGCGACGGGTCTCGCCGTCGTCACGGTCACCTTCATCGGCGGGTCGGTCGACCCCACCAACCTCAACCCGTCGCTCCAGCCGCTCAGCTTCCCCGAGGTCGGCCTGGTGCTGGTGGCCGGTGTCCTCATCGGCGCGCTGCCTGCGGTGATCGCGCCTCCGCCCCCGCTGGGCGAGCCGGGTCCGTCGCCGATCGACCACCCCGCTCCGGTCGACCTCCCGACCGACCGGACCTCGGACGAGCGAGTCTCCGGTGCGGCGGCGCGATCGGTGCCGCCCGGCCCCACGATGACCCGGGCCGGCCACGGTGTGAGATCGGCCCGCGGTGCCGTGACGACAGAAGCCAGCACATCGGAGGGTAGGTCGTCGTGATCCGCTTCGATCGGGTGAGCGTCACCTATCCCGGAGAGGACCGGCCCGTCCTTGACGACGTCTCGTTCGCGGTCGACGAGGGCGAGCTCTGCGTCGTGATGGGCACCACCGGTGTGGGCAAGTCCACCCTGCTCGGCGCGATCAACGGGCTCGTACCGCACTTCACGGGCGGCACGCTCACCGGCGAGGTGCTGGTCGACGGCCGCTCCACGCGGGACAACCCGCCGCGAGACCTCGCCCACGTCGTCGGGGTCGTCGGTCAGGATCCCTTGTCGGGCTTCGTCACCGACACGGTCGAGGAGGAGCTCGCCTACAGCATGGAGCAGCTGGCCATCGCCCCCGACGTGATGCGCAAGCGCGTCGAGGAGACCCTTGACCTGCTCGGCATCGCCGAGCTCCGGGGCCGGTCGCTGCGCACGCTGTCGGGTGGTCAGCAGCAGCGCGTCGCCATCGGCTCGGTGCTCACCAGCCACCCGCGCATCCTGGTGCTCGACGAGCCCACCTCGGCCCTCGACCCGACCGCGGCCGAAGACGTGCTCGCCGCCATCACCCGTCTCGTGCACGACCTCGGGGTCACGGTGCTCATCGCCGAGCACCGCCTCGAACGGGTCATCCAGTACGCCGACCGCGTGCTGTACCTGCCGGGTGGGGGAGTCGTGCGCGACGGTGCCCCGGTCGACGTCCTCGGGACCTCGTCGGTGGCTCCGCCGGTCGTGCAGCTGGGCCGGCTCGCGGGTTGGGCCCCGCTGCCGCTCTCGGTGCGCGACGCCCGTCGGCGGGCCGCACCGCTGCGCGAGAAGCTGCGCGGTGTCGCGCCCCCGCGGCGCGGTCGCGAGCTGCTCCCGGGTGAGGCTCGACTCGAGGCCCGCAAGGTCGTCGTGCGCTACGGGCAGGTCGTGGCGGTGCGCGAGGTCGACCTGCACCTGCCCGCCGGTCAGGTCGTCGCGCTCATGGGGCGCAACGGGTCGGGCAAGTCGTCGCTGCTGTGGGCCGTCCAGGGATCGGGTCCGCGCACGTCGGGTGAGGTCGCCGTCGAGGGTCGCGACCCGAAGACGCTGGATCCGGCTGAAGCGCGTCGGCTCGTCGGGCTCGTCCCGCAGACGCCTTCGGACCTCCTCTACCTGATGACGGTGCGCGAGGAGTGCGAGCAGGCCGATCGCGAGTCCGATCGTCCCGACGGCACCTGCCGTGCCCTGCTCGACCGCATCGTCCCCGACATCGGCGACGAGCACCATCCACGCGACCTGTCCGAAGGCCAACGCCTCGGACTGGTGCTCGCCATCCAGCTGACCGCCGCGCCCGATGTGGTGCTGCTCGACGAGCCCACCCGCGGCCTCGACTACTCGGCCAAGGAGCGCTTCGGTCGCATCGTGCGCGACCTCGCCGACGCGGGCACGGCGGTGCTCGTCGCCACCCACGACGTCGAGTTCGTGGCGTCGGTGACCGATCGGGTGATCGTCATGGCCCAGGGTGAGGTCGTGGCCGACGGCCCGACGGCCGACGTCGTCGTGTCCTCGCCGGCGTTCGCCCCCCAGGTCAGCAAGATCCTTCACCCCGAGCCGTGGCTGACCGTCGGCGAGGTCGCCGACGCCCTCGAGCGAGCACCGGCATGAGCGAGCACCACCACCAGCACCGACACCAGCACCGACACCAGCACCGACACCACTCGGCCCTCGCGCTGCGACCCCGCTCGGCCATCGCACTCACGCTGGCATCGCTCACGGGATTCGTGATGTTCGCCTGGCCCTTGTTCATCACCCCCCGTCAGGAGATGGGCCACAACTCCGACGCACCGTTCGTCTTCGTGCTGATCCTGCCCATCCTGCTCGGCATCGTGCTCGCCGAGCTGTCCGAAGGCGGCATGGACACCAAGTCCCTGGCGATGTTGGGTGTCCTGGCGGCGTTGGGCGCGGCGCTGCGACCGATGGGACCGGGCGTCGCCGGCGTCGAGACGGTGTTCTTCCTGCTCGTCCTGGCCGGCCGGGTCTACGGACCGGGCTTCGGGTTCCTGCTGGGCTCCCTCACGATGTTCGCCTCCGCGCTGCTGACGGGCGGCGTGGGCCCGTGGTTGCCGTTCCAGATGCTGGGGGCGGCATGGGTCGGCCTCGGTGCCGGCCTGCTGCCCAAGGCGGTGCGGGGCAAGGCGGAGATCGCCATGCTCGCCGCGTACGGAGCGTTCAGCGCCCTGGCGTTCGGCCTCATGCTCAACCTGTGGTTCTGGCCGTTCACCGTCGACGAGGGTTCGCAGCTCGGCTACGTGGCGGGCGCACCCGTGCTCGAGAACCTGCACACGTTCTTCCTCTTCACCCTGGCCACGTCGAGCTTCGGCTGGGACACCGGCCGGGCCATCACCAACGTCGTGGCCATCTGCGTGGTCGGTCCTGCCATCCTCGCCGTGCTCCGACGCTCGATCCGCCGCGCCGCCTTCGGCGAACCCGTCGAGTTCGTCGACGCCGACCTTGGCCCGTGGTCTGCGTCCGAGGAGGCGACGTGGTCGTCGCCCGAGGTGCACGGCCAGGCGTGGCGCGGCGGTCCGCAGGCCCGCTAGACGGCGAGCTGCCCCAGCGCGGCGACCTGAGCTTCGATCTGGTCGGTCCACGGAAAGCCGGTGTTGAGCCGAAGGTGGTCGCGGAAGCCCCCCGATGCCGAGAAGAGCGGACCGGGAGCGATGTGGATCCCCTGGGCGGCGGCCCGGTCGTAGAGGTCGAGCGAGTCGAGTCCGGGCACCTGGATCCACAGCACGTGACCGCCACGGGGATCGGTGTGGCGGGTGCCGTCGGGGAACCTTCGATCGACGGCGTCGATCATCTGTCGCATCTGCTCGGCGTAGCGGCGGCGGACCCGCCGCAGGTGGCGGTCGAACCCACCGCTCTCCACGAACGCGGCCATGGCCACCTGCGGTGCGGTGGCGGTGGCCTGGTTGACCACGAGCTTCAGGTGCTCGAAGGCGTTCTGGTACCGGCCGGGAACCGCCCACCCGACGCGCAGCCCCGGCGACACCGTCTTGGAGAACGAGCCGCAGTACAGGACGCGGCCGTCCGTGTCGAACGCCTTCACCGCCTTGGGGCGCGGCCCGTCGAACACGAGGTCCCCGTAGACGTCGTCCTCCACCAGCGCGACGTCGTGGACGGCGAGCAGGTCGACGAGGGCGCGCTTGGCGTCGTCGGCCATGCACGAACCCGACGGGTTCGAGTAGTTGGAGACGATGGCGACCGCCGCGATCGGTTGCCGGCTCAGCGCTCGGGCGAGCGCGGCGAGGTCGATGCCGTTGCGGGGATGGGCGGGCACCTCGATCACCCGCAGCTCGAGGGAGGCGAGGACCTCGAGCAGTGCGTAGTAGGCGGGGCTCTCGATGGCCACCGTGTCGCCTGGACGAGTCACCGCCCGGATGGAGAGGTAGACCGCCTCCTTGGCCCCGCTGGTGATCACGATGTCGTCGGGCGAGACCGCGTAGCCGGCGCCGAGGCCGTGCTGGGCCACGGCTCGGCGCAGCACCGGGCTGCCGGGCGGTGCGTCGTAGGAGTGGCACACCGTGGGCTGGAGGCGCAGGGCCTGAGAGAGCAGCCGGTTCACGGAGGGGATGGCCATCAGCTCAGGGCCCTGCACGGCGGCGCCGAGGGTCGGCCGCTGCGGGTTGCCGATCCCGAGGTTCAGCTTCATGGACAGCGCGGCGTCGACCCGACGGGCGCGCATGGACGACGCGGGTGCGCCGGGCTCCAGGCGTTCTGGCGGACGTTCGCGCTGCACGTAGAAGCCCGACCGCGGTCGGGCCAGGACGAGCCCGCGTGCCTCCAGGAGTCGGCAGGCCTCCACGGCGGTGTTGAGCCCGACGCCGTGCTGCTCTGCCAGCCGGCGGACGGAAGGGATCCGGCTCCCTGGGGGGAATGCACCGCTGGCGATCTGCGCGCTGAGGGTGTCGGCCAGCTCGACGTAGAGGAAGGTCGAGCCTCCCGGAGAAGTCTCGGTCATCGCTGAACTGTATCCAACACAGATGTCGTGGTGCTCGATCAAAGCTCATCTGTATCTGCCGAGAAGACGACGATCTGTGCCTTCCCGGCCGTGCCCGGAGCCCTTACGGTCACCTCATGGCCGTCCCCGAGAACGACTTCGACGTCGTGTGGGAGATCGAACCACCGCTGCACGCCGCCATCGACCTCCTGCACGAACAGCTCGACGCCGCCAAGGGCGCGGCCACCACGATCCTGGTCCCGGACAACCACACGGGGCGCGCCACGGTGTCGAGCATCGCTGTCGCCCGTGTCGTGCGCTCCAGCGGGCTTCGGGCCACCGCGTGCCTGAACGCACGTGATCGAAATCTGCTCGGATTTCGTCGCGACCTGCTGACGTGCTCGTTCGAGGGCGTCGAGGACGTGTTGCTCGTCTACGGCGACGAGCCGGACGTCGGCACCCGGGCTTCGAACCTGACGGTGCGAACGATGCTGGAGGAGTGCCGGCTGCAGGTGCCGCAGCTCCGTGTCGGCGTCACCACGCGCCTTGTCCCGGTGCCGGCGTGGAAGCTCGCCGCCGATCGGCTCTTCGTGCAGGTCTCCTACGACCTGGACGCTCTCCTGCGCTGGCGCGAGCAGGTCGCGTTCGACGGCCCGATCCATCCCGCGGTCATGGTCGTGCCCAGCACCGCCATGGCACGACGGCTCGCAAGGCGCATCCCGGAGCTGCGGGTGCCCGACTCCTGGCTCGACGCCATCGACCTCGATCCAGACGCCGGCGTCGAGCTGGCCGCTGCCCTTGCCGAACGCATCCGGGAGAGCGGCGTGTTCGAAGGCGTGCACGTCGTCGCCGGACGCCGACATCGGGAGGCGGCAACACGGCTCCGTGGGCTCGCCTCCTCACCGCACCCCCGCACCACCGTCCCCGTCTGAACCCAAGAACGCATCCATCCGCAAGAACGCATCCACCCCAGGTCATCCACCTCAGGCCACCCCATCCCGCGCCGAGCGACCTCGTCGGCAGCCTCATCCCCAGGAGCAACCCTCATGACGACCACCGCGAACCTCGGCTTCCCCCGCGTGGGCGTGGCCCGCGAGCTGAAGTGGGCCGTCGAGGCGGCCTGGCGGACCGGCTCCTACGACGACCTCCGCACCGTCGCGGCAGATCTCCGCGCCCGTCACTGGCGTCTCCAGGCGGAACGAGGCATCGAGCGCATCCCGGTGGGCGACTTCTCGTACTACGACCAGGTGCTCGACGCGGCGCTGGCCGTGGGCGCGGTGCCGACCCGATTGGGTGGGGTGCCGTTCGACCCCGACGCCAACGACGAGACGTTGCAGCGCTACTTCGTGATGGCTCGCGGCGGCCCGCTCGACGGCGAGGACCGCGCCCCGCTCGAGATGACCAAGTGGTTCGACACCAACTACCACCAGCTCGTCCCCGAGCTCGACGCCGACCAGACCTTCGAGGCCCGTCCCGCCCGGCTGCTCGCCCACCTCGCCGAGGCCCAGGCGCTCGACGTCCCGGCGCGAGTCGTGCTCCTCGGTCCCATCACGTTCCTGAGCCGGTCCAAGCGCACCGACGGCGGCGACCCCTTTGAGCTGATCGACCGCGTCCTGCCGGCCTACGTCGATCTCGTCGAGTCGCTGCACGGAGCCGGCGCGACGGCCTTCCAGTTCGACGAGCCGCTGCTCGTGACCGACGTCGCCGAGGCTGCGCTGACCGCCTACCCCTCCGTGTACGCCGCGCTGCGCAAGGCGGCGGGGAGCGCCGAGGTCACGCTCGCCACCTACTTCGGCGCCCTCGGTCCGTCCACGACGACGGCCACCTCGTTGCCCGTCGACGTCCTCCACGTCGACCTGGTCCGGGGGGCAGGCCAGCTCGACGCGGTCCTCGCCGCCCGCCCCGAGGGGCTCGCCCTCTCGCTCGGCATCGTCGACGGGCGAAACCTGTGGCGCTCCGACCTCGAACCGCTGGTGGACCAGGTCCAGCGCGTGATCGCCGCCATCGGCAGCGATGCCGTGCACCTCGCGCCGTCGTGCTCGCTCCTGCACCTGCCCGTCGACCTCTCCCAGGAGGACGCCCTCGACCCGGAGCTTCGCTCGTGGCTGTCGTTCGCGACGGAGCGCGTCGACGAGATCCGCATCCTGCACGAGGTCGTCGAAGGACGGACGGCGGGCGTCGCCGCCGAGTTGGCGGCCAACGCGGCAGCGGCCGCCTCCCGCCGATCCTCGTCCCGTGTGCATCGCTCCGAGGTCACCGAACGCGTGGCAGCCATCACCCCCGGCATGGCGTCGCGTCCCTCGCCGTACCGTGATCGCCGACCCCTCCAGGACGACGCGTTGCACCTGCCGGCGTTGCCCACCACGACGATCGGCTCGTTCCCCCAGACGCGGGAGATCCGCGAGCTCCGCCAGCGCTTCCGCCGCCAGGAGATCGACGTCGCCACCTACGAGGCCGGTCTGCGCGGCGCGACCGAGTCGTGCATCCGGGAGCAGGAGGCCCTCGGCCTCGACGTGCTCGTCCACGGCGAGTTCGAGCGCACCGACATGGTGGAGTACTTCGGTGACCAGCTCGACGGCTTCTTCACCACGGTCAACGGTTGGGTGCAGAGCTACGGCTCGCGCTGTGTGAAGCCGCCCGTGCTCTACGGCGACATCGTGCGACCGGCCCCCATGACCGTCGCCTGGACCACCTACGCCGCGAGCCTCACCGAGCGGCCCATGAAGGGCATGCTCACCGGCCCCGTCACCATCCTCCAGTGGTCCTTCGTGCGCGACGACCAGCCGTGGGCGACCACCGCCCGCCAGCTGGCACTGGCGTTGCGAGACGAGGTCACCGACCTCGTGTCGGCGGGCATCCCGATCGTGCAGATCGACGAGCCGGCCCTGCGCGAGGGTCTCCCGCTGCGGCGAGCCGACCAGGTGGCGTTCCTGGCCTGGGCCACCGAGGCCTTCCGGCTCGCCGCCGGCTCCGCCCCGGACGACATCCAGATCCACACCCACATGTGCTACGCCGAGTTCGGCGAGATCATCGACGCCATCGTCGACCTCGACGCCGACGTCATCTCGATGGAAGCGTCGCGCTCGCAGATGGAGGTGCTCGACGACCTGGTCGCCCGCGGGTACCCCAACGAGATCGGCCCCGGGATCTGGGACATCCACTCGCCGCGCATCCCGGGCGACGCCGAGCTCGACGACCTCCTGGCCCGGGCGGTGAAGGCGCTGGGCGCCGATCGCCTCTGGGTGAACCCCGACTGCGGGCTCAAGACCCGGGCATGGCCCGAGACCCGGGCCTCGCTCGCCGGCCTCGTCGCCGCGGCGCAGCGGGCCCGCGCCCAGCAGGCCAGCTGATGACGTCGGGGTGCCGGCAAGGGGAGCGATGCGATGACCGCCGTGGGTGACGGGCCCGAAGCCGAACACCTGATCGCCGTCTTCGACGGCGATGCCGGCTGATCGCGAAGCGTGTCGGTGCGCCGACGTCGTCGAGTTAGCGCTGAATGGCCTTCGTTGACCGCGGTGGCGGTGGGTGGGTCTACTCGGGGGTCCACCCCTTTGCGCGCCTGCGTGCGCGCCCACCTCGACGAGGAACGTTGACCGACACCGAGCCCCTGACGCTCGCAGGCGAATTCCCACCGGCAACCCGACAGCAGTGGCAGGCCGGCGTCGACAAGGTGCTGGCCGGCCGTGACGCCGACCTCACGCCCGAGGACCTCGCGGCACGCTTCGAGCGGACCCTCGTCACGCACACCTACGACGGCATCGCCATCCAGCCCCTCTACACCGCGGACGACGTGGCCGCCACCGTCGTCGACGGAGGCGGCCTGCCCGGTTCGGCACCCTTCGTGCGCGGCTCGACGCCGGCCGCCGGTGCGCAGTACGGGTGGGACGTGCGTCAACGCGTCGACGTGGACGACGAGCCGAAGCGGGCAGCTGAGACCATCCTCGCCGAGCTCGAGAGGGGATCCAGCTCGGTGCTGCTCGGCCTGCGCGGATCCACCACGATCGATGTCGACCTGCTCGACGATGCCTTCGACGGCGTGTTCCTCGAGCTGGTGCCGGTCGTGCTCGACGCCGGCGACCGCCAGGCCGAGGCCGGCGAGGCTCTCATCGAGCTCTGGGACCGTCGGGCCAACCCGCACCACGAGGTCAGCGGCAACCTCGGCCTGGATCCCGTGGGTCTCCACGCGTCGCAGGGCGGACCGCGATCCGCGCTCGACGAGTCCCTCCGGCGATCCGCGACGCTGGCCCAGCGCTGCGCGGACGGCTACCCGAAGGTGCGGGCGGTCGTCGTCGACGCGACGCCCTTCCACGAGGCGGGCGGGAGCGACACCGAGGAGCTCGGCTGCGCCATCGCGTCCGGCCTCACCTATGTCCGAGCGCTCACCGACGGCGGCCTCGACGTCGCGCAGGCCTTCGGCCAACTGGAGTTCCGCTTCGCGGCGACCACCGACCAGTTCCTCACCATCGCCAAGCTGCGCGCCGCGCGTCGACTGTGGAACCGGGTCGGTGAGGTGCTCGGCGTGCCCGAGGAGGCCCGGGCTCAGCACCAGAACGCGGTCACGTCCACGGCCATGGCCACGCGCTACGACCCGTGGGTCAACCTCCTGCGCACCACCGTCGCCTGCTTCGGCGCCGGCGTCGGGGGCGCCGATTCGGTGACGGTCGTGCCCTACGACGAGCTGCTGAGCGACGACGATCCGTCCGAGCTCGGACGACGCATGGCCCGCAACACGCAGGCCATCCTCATCGACGAGTCCCACCTCGCCCGGGTCATCGACCCCGGGGGCGGGTCCTGGTACATCGAGTCGCTCACCGACACCGTCGCCGCCACGGCGTGGACATGGTTCCAGGAGATCGAAGCGGCCGGAGGGCTCGCCGACGCGCTCGTATCGGGCGTCGTGGCCGACCGCATCGCCGGCACCTGGGCGAAGCGGTCGGCCAACCTGGCCCGGCGCATCGATCCGCTGACCGGGGTGAGCGAGTTCCCCAACATCGCCGACGACGTGCCCCCCGTCCCGCCGAGCCAGATCGCTCAGGCCCGTAAGTCCGCCGGCGATGCCCGTGCGTCCGCCGGCGCGGAACAGATCGAAGCGCTCCCGAGGGTGCGCTACGCCCAGGGCTTCGAGGACCTCCGCTCACGGGTCGACGACCACGTCCGGGAAGGGGGAGACGAGCCGGTGGTGTTCCTGGTCAACCTCGGAACCGCGGCCGAGTACACGGCGCGCACCACCTTCGCCAAGAACTTCTTCGAGGCCGGCGGCCTGCGCACCGACAGCGGCGGATCCGTCGACGACTTCGTCGCCAGCGGGGCATCGCTCGTCTGCGTGTGCTCGTCGGACCCGCGCTACGCCGAGGATGCTCAGTCAACGGTCGCCGCGCTGCGCGATGCGGGAGCCGTCCGCATCTACCTGGCCGGCAAGCCGAAGGCCCAGCTCGACGCGCTGACCAGCGCCGGAGTCGACGAGTTCATCTCGGTCGGCTGCGACCTGGTCGAGGTGCTGACCCATGCCCTCGACCTCGCCCTCGACCACGATCGCGATCTCGGAGGTGCCCGGTGACCGCCATCCCGAACTTCTCGTCGGTCCCGCTCGTGGAACCTGCCGAGCATGGCGGCGGGGACGATCCTGGCACCGCCGGGGACGAGCTCGTCGTCGAAGCGACGGGCCCGAGCGTCGCCCCGCTCGGCGACTGGCAGGCCGCCGTCGAGGAGGCGACCGACAAGACCCTCGACGAGCTGACGTGGGAGACCCCCGAGACCATCGACGTCGCTCCGCTGGCGACGCCGGCCGACCTCGAAGGCATCGACTTCCTGGCCACGTACCCCGGCATCAAGCCGTTCCTCCGCGGGCCGTATCCCACGATGTACGTCAACCAGCCGTGGACGGTGCGCCAGTACGCGGGGTTCTCGACCGCGGCCGAGTCGAACGCCTTCTACCGGCGCAACCTCGCCGCGGGACAAAAGGGCCTGTCGGTGGCCTTCGACCTCGCCACGCACCGGGGTTACGACAGCGACCACCCGCGGGTGTCGGGTGACGTGGGCATGGCCGGCGTGGCCATCGACTCCATCCTCGACATGCGTCAGCTCTTCGACGGCATCCCGCTCGACCAGATGAGCGTCTCGATGACCATGAACGGCGCGGTGCTCCCCGTGCTGGCGCTCTACATCTTGGCGGCGGAGGAGCAAGGTGTTGAGCCGGCGAAGCTTGCGGGCACGATCCAGAACGACGTGCTCAAGGAGTTCATGGTCCGCAACACCTACAT
>CAZALT010000064.1:0-18022 GCA_964485515.1 uncultured Rhabdothermincola sp.
CGTCACCGAGAGCTGAGACGTTCGAGTCGAACCACCGAGTCACCCTCGGTGCTCGGTGCTCGGTGCTCGGTGCTCGGTGCTCGGTGCTCGTTGCTCGTTGCTCGTTGCGCGTTGCCCGGCAGTCGACGTGGGTCAGACCCGCACGTGGGCGCGCCACTCCGAGAGGATGTCCGCCAGGGTCTCGTCCAAGGAGATCTGCGGAATCCAGCCGGTGATCTTCTCGATCTTGGTCGCGTCCCCCCGCAGCACCGGGACATCGACGGCCCGTTGGAGCTCGGGGTCGGCCTCGAGCCGCATCGGCCGGTCGGCCATGGCGATGAGCCGGTCGGCCAGCTCGCTGATGGCCAGATCGCGTCCGCTGCACACGTTGTACGCCTCACCGGGTTCGCCGCTCAGCGCCAGCAGGCGGTAGGCCCGCACGACGTCGCGGACGTCGGTGAAGTCGCGGCGGGGGGTCAGGTTGCCGACGGGGACGACCTCGACGCCGTCGCGTTCGCCGAGCGCGACGCGTTCGGCGAGCGCCGGCGTGACGAACTTGTTCGACTGGCCAGGCCCGAGGTGGTTGAACGCACGGACCCGCAAGACCTCGAGGCCGTAGCCGAGCCAAGCCTGCGCACCGAGCTCGTCGGCGGCGATCTTGCTCACCGCGTAGGGGGTGACGGGGCGGAACGGCGACTCCTCGGTGAGGGGGAGATCGGCCATCGCGACCTTGCCGTACACGTCGGCGCTGCTGACCACGAGCACCCGCCCGACCTCGGCGGCGACCGCGGCCTGGAGCAGGTTGAGCGTGCCCTCGGCGTTGACCCGGAAGGTCTCGAGCGGTTCGGCCCAGGATCCACCGACGTCGCTCCACCCGCCGAGGTGGTAGATCGCGTCCGGGCGCTCACGGGCGATGACGTCGGTGAGGGCGGCTGCGTCGAGCAGGTCGGGGCCGTCGGTGCGGTCGATGCCGACCACCTGGTCGCCTTCGTCTTCGAGGTGTCGGCTCAGGTGTCGTCCGACGAACCCTGCAGCCCCGGTGATGACGGCCTTCATGGCCGACATCATGCCTCACCGCCCGAGGCGCCGATAGCGTTGCGCTCGCGAACCGCGGACATCGAGCGGGTCCGGGTCGGTCGGGAGCCCAGGTCAGGTGCCGTCGGCGGGAGCGTCGAGCGGGGCCGGCCGCCCGGCGAGGCGGTGGTAGAGCGCGGCGAGCTGTGCTGCGGTCTGGTCCCACGGGTACCGATCGACGCGAGCGTGGCCGCGGCGCACGAGCTCGGCGGCGACCTCCGGATCGGTGAGCACGGTGCGCAACGCCCCGGCGAGGGCGTCGACATCGCCCACGTCGACGAGGAGCGCGGCGTCGCCGACGACCTCGGGCACCGCTCCCGCCCGTGTGGTCACCACCGGAGCTCCGGCCGCCATCGCCTCGAGTGGCGGAAGGCCGAAGCCCTCGTAGCGCGACGGATACGCGAGCACGGAGGCGCCACGCAGCAGATCACCTCGTTGCTGCTCGGGAACCCAGCCGATGCGGCGGATGCGGTCGGCGAAGGGCGAACGGTCGATTGCGGTCGTGAGCAGATCAGCGCCCCAGCCGTTTGGCCCGGCGACCACCAGGACCAGGTCGGGGTCGTCGCCGGCGAGCTGGTCGAACGCTCGAACCAGAGAGGGGAGGTCCTTGCGCGGTTCGACCGTGCCGAGGGCGAGCACGTACCGGGCGGCACCGACCAGCGCCTGTCCGGCCCGGGGATCGCCCAACACGTCTCGATCCACGCCGTTGGGGATGACCACGACCCGATCGGCGGTCACACCGAGCTCTGCCACGACCTCGTCGGCCACGAACTGCGACACCGTGTGGATCCAGGCCCCCCGATCGACCGCCCGTCGGATCATGGCCGGGAACTGCAACGTGTCGGCGTTGCACAGCTCCGGGAAGCGCACGACGGTGAGGTCGTGGACGGTCACCACCTCGGGCGTTCCCGGCAGGGACGGAGGCACCACGAAGTTCGGTCCGTGGACGACGTCGACGGGCCCGGTCCACAGCTCGATGGGTGGCCAGGCGGTGCGCCGCCACGCGGCGCGCAGCGGACGGCCCGCCATCGGCAGGTGCGCCAAGCGGACACCCGGCGGGAGCACAGTGCGCATGCGGTGCCGGCTGCGGATCGGGTAGCCGTAGGCCGTCAGGACGGTGTCGCTGCGATGGGCCAGGCGTCGCACGCTCTCCTGCACGAACCGGCCGATGCCGGTGCGTCGGTCGAGGAGGGGGGTGGCGTCGATGGCGACCCGGACGGGGCCGCCGCGTGCGGTTCGGCCTCGTTCGGCTCGGCCTCGTTCGGCTCGGCCTGGTTCGGGACTGGTCGGCACCGTGGCCACGGTAGTTGTCGCCGGGATTGCGCTCGGGTCGACCTCGTCTGGCCGGTCCGGTGCCCTCGCCCTGTGGCCTCGGCCCATCGACCGCGGGCGGTCGCCGGGCCGATAGGGTCCCTGGGTCGTGAGTGTTCCCGACCCACCCCCCACGGGCCCCAACTCGTCGCCCGATCCGACCGTGACCTCCGAGCAGCCCATCGTGGCGCCCCCGGTGGTGATGGTCGTGGTCACCCACGATCCCGGACCCTGGTTCGAGGAGACCCTCGCCAGCCTCCGCGCGCAGACCTACGCCAACGCCTCGGTGCTCGTCATCGACGCCGCGAGCGCCCTCAACCCCAAGGATCGGATCGCGGCGGTGTTCCCGGACGCCCACCTGCGTCGTCTCGACGGCAATCCGGGTTTCGGCGCGGCGTGCAACACGGTGCTCGGATCGGTCGAGGGTGCCGCCTTCTTCCTCTTCTGCCACGACGACATCGCGCTCGCTCCCGATGCCGTGCAGCTGCTCGTCGAGGAGGCGTTCCGGTCGAACGCCGCCATCGTGGGGCCCAAGCTCGTCGACTGGGACGACCCCCGACGACTGCTGCAGGTCGGCATGTCGACCGACAAGACAGGCGCACCGTCACCGCTGGTCGACCGGGCAGAGATGGACCAGGAGCAGCACGATGGCGTGCGCGACGTGGTCTACATCCCGGGTGGAGTGACCCTGGTCCGCGCCGACCTGTTCACCGCGCTCGGCGGCTTCGACGACGGCATCGACTTCCACGGCGACGACCTCGACCTCTGCTGGCGCGCCCACGTGGCGGGCGCCCGGGTCGTCGTCGTGCCGTCTGCGGTGGCGCGCCACCTCGAGGCACTGGGCGAGCGGCGTCCCTTCGACGATCGGCGTCGCCTCCAGATGCGTCACCGCCTGCGCACGATGCGCGTGTGCTCCACGCGCTGGACCCGCATGCGGGTCACCCCCCAAGACTTCATCCTCGCGCTCGTCGAGGCGGTCTACGCCCTCGTGCTCGGTCGCACCCACCACGCGCGCGACGTCGTCGCAGCCTGGACGTGGAACGTGCGGCGCCGCTCCGAGATCTCCGGTCGACGCAAAGCGCTCGCTCCTCTCCGCCAGGTGCCCGACAGCGAGATCCGGTCGTTGCAGGTGCGCGGAAGTGCCCGGTTCTCGGCGTTCCTGCGGGGCCAGATCGGCTCGAGCGACGACCGCCTGGCTGCGGTCAGCGGCTCGGGCCGCACGCTGGCCCAGTCGCTTCGGTCCTCGAAGGCGCGAACCGCGCTGGTCGCCTGGCTCATCGTCTTGGCGGTGCTCGCCATCGGCAGCCGCGACTTGATCTTCGGGCGTCTCCCGGCCGTGGGCGACCTGCCGCTCTTCGGTTCCAGCGCGACTGCGCTCATCGCGGAGTGGGCCAGCGGGTACCGGTCCGTGGGCATGGGGGCCGAGACGCCCAACCCGACCGGCATCGGGTTCTTGGGGTTCCTCGGCCTCGCGTTCCTCGGAGCGATGGACCTGCTCCGCAAGGTGCTCGTGCTCGGCATGGTCCCGCTGGGCATGGCCGGGATGTGGCGCTTCGCGAAGCCGATCGGCTCTCGTCGGTCGCGCATCGTGGCCCTGGTCGTGTACGCCGCCGTCCCCGTGGCCTTCAACGCCCTCGCGGGCGGGCAGTGGGGTGGTCTGGTGCTCTACGGGCTCACCCCGTGGATCCTGAGCCAGATGGCGAAGGCATCCCGTCTCGCTCCCTTCGGCGAGCTCGGCGGCGTGGCCGGGCCCGGGGTCGCCGACCGCCCGCTCGTGCAGCGGGTCGTGGTGGTCGGTGCGCTCACCGCCTTCGGAGCGATGCTCTTCCCCGTCACCATCGTCCTCGTGCTGGCCATCGCCGCCGTGTTCGTGCTCGGCGGTCTGCTGTGCGGTCAGGTCGGGGGGGCAGGCCGGGTGCTGATCGTCGGGCTCGGCGGATCGGTGGTCGCCGTCGTGCTCCACCTGCCCTGGAGCCTCACCTTCGTGAGCGGTGACTGGGCCACCTTCGCCGGGGTGACCTCGGCCGCGGTTCAGCCCCTCGACCTCGGCGCCGTCCTGCGCTTCGAGACCGGGCCGATGGGCTCAGGCGTGCTCGGGTACCTGTTCCTCGTCACCGCGTTGCTCGCCCTCGTGATCGGACGGTCGTGGCGGGTGGGTTGGGCCGTGCGGGGTTGGACCTTCGCCATCATGGGCATGGCGGTGGTGTGGGCGTCGTCGCAGGGTTGGATCCCGCCGAACGCGCCGTCGCCCGAGCTCCTCCTCGCCCCGGCGGCTGCGGGCCTGGCGCTGTCGGCTGCGATGGGCATGGCCGCCTTCGAGGTCGACCTGCCCGACTACCACTTCGGGTGGCGTCAGATCGTCTCGATCGTGGCGGGCGTCGCGCTCGTCGGCGCGGTGCTGCCGGTCCTCGGCGCGTCGGTCGACGGGCGGTGGGCCATGCCCGAGGGCGACTACCGCCAAGCGTTGTCGTTCACCGACCAGGAAGGGTCCACCGTTGCGTTTCGGGTCCTGTGGGTGGGCGACGCGTCGGTGCTGCCGCTCGCCGGATGGGAGCTCGATGCCCCAGAGCTGTCCGCGACCGACGACGCCAACTTCGCCTACGCCACCTCGGACGACGGCGGTCCGATGGTGACCGACCGATGGGCAGGAGTGCCCGGTGACGGCACCGAGCAGCTCGGTCAGGCCATCCGAGATGCCTCCTCGGGGGGCACCACGCGGCTCGGCGCCCTGCTTGCCCCCATGGGCGTGCGCTACGTCGTGGTGCCGCTCGGCCCCGCTCCGGAGCCCTACAGCGAGCCGGCCTACGACGCGTCGACGCTGCTGACGGTCCTCCAGTCCCAGCTCGACCTGTCGGCGGTCACGGCGGCGGGTGTGAAGGTCTTCAAGAACGATGCGTGGGGACCGACTCGGGCGCAGCTCCCACCGGGCACCGAGGTGCCTGCCGGCGGCGACCGCTTGTCCGAGCGGGTCTTCCCCGCCGTGGAGGGGGCCCCGGTCGCGTTGGCCGATCGCGACGGCTACCAGGACTTCAGCGGTGAGGTGGAACCCGGTGTCGTCTACCTCGCCGAGGCGGGCTCGGAGCACTGGCGCCTCGTGGTGGACGGGCAGGCCTCACCCACGCGGCTCGACGCGCTCGGGTGGGCCAACGCCTTCACCGACGTGGGGTCCGGGTCGGCGACGCTGCGCTTCGAGACGCCGCTCGTGCGCTACCTCCTGGTCCTGGGGCAGCTGGTGGTGTGGATGATCGCCGCCGCCTACCTCTTCCGCGTCCGTGCCGCCCGGGCCGAGGAGCATCCCCCCAAGCGACCTCGACCTGCCCACACGAGGGACGGCCGCCGACGGTCGCTCGCCGGCCGAAAGGCGGGTGAGTCGTGAGCCGCCGATCCGAACGCCGAGAGATCGACAAGGCGGCGCGCGCCGCGGCACGCGACAAGCCGGCCGACGCCGTCGTGCCCGGCTCGTCGGGTGGCTCGTCGGGCAGGGCCCCGGCAAGCTCGTCGGGTACGACCCTCGCTCCTCGTGCCACCCGGACGGGGAGAGGCGAGCAGCGTGCCGACGACGCCGGCATGCGTGTGTGGCGCTGGCCGGTGCTGGTCCTCATCCCGGTCCTCCTCCTCGCCGCGGTGTTCGTCGACCAACAGGTCGAGCCCGCCGACGACGAGCTCACCACGGCGCCGGCCGCCGCGCCCCTGCTCCCGGTCGTCGCCGATCCGTCGGCTCCCGGCTCCACCTGGTACTGCGCCGCCGGCACCGCCACCGGCACCGGTGCCGCGCCCGCGGACGACGACAACGATGCGAGCGACGACGCGCTCGCCCCTGGAGCGGCCGAGCAGACGCTGCTCATCACAAACGCGTCCGACGCCGACCGCCAGGGCGCCGTCACGGTCTTCGCCGAGGGACCTGACAACGCTCCGGTCACCGCCCCGCTGCAGGTGCCGGCCAGGAGCCGGCAGGTGGTGCGGGTCAGCGACATCGTCACCGCGGCGCACGCCGCTGCTCTCGTCGAGGTCGACGGGGGAGGGGTCACCGTCCAGCACCGCCTGGTCGGTCCCGCAGGCCGATCGATCAGCATGTGCGCCACGGCACCGTCGGATTCGTGGGTGTTCCCCGTGGGGACCACCCGTCCCGGCGCGACCCTCACGCTGACCCTCTTCAACCCGTTCCCCGGCGAGGCGGTCGTCGACATCACGGCGCTGTCCGACGACGGAACCCGCGAACCCGAGGCCTACCAGGGACTCGTGGTCCCCGCCCAGGGCCTGGTCACCCTGGCCATCGATCAGGTCATCACCCTGCGGTCCACGGTCACCACCGTGGTGCAGGCCCGTTCGGGTCGGGTCATCGGCGAGCTCGTGCAGACGAGCGACGGGTCGATCGTGGCCGACGACGAGGGTGAGCCCGACCAGGCCTATCTCCCCACCGTCGCGGCTGGCCTCACGGCCATGCTCGGTGCCCCCGGGCCGGCATCGGCCTGGGTCTATCCCAACGGTGCGACCGCGGACGGCTTCGCCGAGCGCTTCGTGGTGTACAACCCGGGCGAGGAGATCGCCGAGGTCGAGGTGCAGGTCATCCTCGACGACCCGGCGACCAACGGCGTCGCAGAACCGTTCCAGGTGTCGATCGAACCGGGGAGCTTCCGGGCCGTGCAGCTCTACGACGAGGCCGACACCCGCGTCCCGGGGGGCGTCGGCCATTCGGTGGTGGTGCGATCCACCAACGACGTGCCCGTGGTTTCCGCTCGAGCCATCTGGAGCAGAGCGACCGAGGACCCGACCGGCCTCTCGTTCACGCTCGGTTCTCCGGTCATCGCGACGCGCTGGTCCAGCGCGACCGCCGGCCTCGAGGCGCAGACCGCGGCGTCGCTCACGATCTTCAACCCGTCGCCCGACACCCCGGCTACCGCCACCGTGCGGGTGGTGGGATCAGGTCGGGACGAGCCCATAGGTGACGCAGGCACCGTCACGATCGGGCCGAACGAGCGACGGGTCATCGCGGTGCCTGTCGATTCCTGGGGAGTTCCCGGATCGGCCATCGCGGTGGTGGCCGACCACCCGGTCGTCACCGAGATCCACTATCGGCTCGGCGACGACGGACTGGGTCTGTCGTTCTTCGTCCTGGCGCCGCAGGCCGGGACGGCCTCGCGGGTGCCGTCGGACACCGGCATCCTGTCGACCGAAGTGCTGCTGGGCAACTGAGCGGTCCACCCCGTCGGAGCGATCGCCGATCTGGTCATCGGTGAGTTGGACGGCGTGGACCATCCGGTGGTGAGGTGTTGGGCTGATGGAACGTGTCGTCATCGCCCTCGTCCTGGTCGCGATCGCCGTGGTCGTGGCCGTGGTCGTGCAGCGGCGACGGCCGCAGCCGCAACGTCCCCCGTCGTTCAACGTGCCGACCCGCCTCGAGCGCGCCGACTTCGTTCGTCCCGAAGCACCGTGGCTCGTCGCGGCCTTCGTGTCGCTCACGTGCGACACGTGCGCGGGCGTGCTCGAGCGGGTGCGTCCGCTGGCCAGCGACGACGTGGCGGTCGACGAGGTCGAGGTGAAGGCGAAGGCCGACCTCCACGAGCGCTACGGCGTCGACGCCGTACCACTCGTCGTCGTGGCCGATCGTTCGGGTGCGGTCCGCCATCACGTGTTCGGCCCGGTCACCGCCGCCGACCTGTGGGCGTCGATCGCCGAGCTCCGCGACGCCGAGCCCTGACCGCTGACGGGCGTCGATCGAGTGCTGGCGGAGTGTCGGTGGAGTGTCGGCGGAGTTGCAACGATCGCCACCCGTCCCGTCTCGCCGGCGCTCAGGAGGAGCGGATCGCAACCACCTGCTCTTCGACGAGGAGCAGGTGGCGGGGACCGAACAGGTCGTCGGTCGAGCGGTCGGCGGACAGCGTGTCGGTCAACCACCGGTGGCGGTCCCGCAGGGTCTCGAGGTCGTCGAACCACACCTCGTTCACGGCATCGAACCGGACATCGTCGGTCGCTCCCGATGGGACGAGCACCGGGTGGTTCTGGACGTAGGCGAGCCCTCGGATGGCCTCGGGGATGGGCGTGGCACCGGCGTTGCCGGCGTGGGCCTGCCATCGTTCGACGAACGTCGCGGGTGTGAGCCCGTCTGCTCGCCGGGCGAGGGCGACGTGCTTGAACCGGCGGCCACCGGCGATCCAGCGGTCAGCGAGCCAGCCCTCGCCCCGCAGCGCCACCTCCGTCGTGACCTGTCCCTCGCTCCATGCCACGACCTCATCGCTCGAGCTGGCCTGGTGGAACCTGCTGAGGTGATCCAGGTCGGCGAACCAGGCGACGTCGATCGCGGCGATGACCGGTACCGCGGTCGGATCCGATTCGAGCACGGTGTTGCGGGTGAGCCGGAGAGGCGCCGCGATCGGCTCGAACGACGGGGAGATCGACGGCACCGCCACGGCGGCGTCGACGAAGCGTAGGACCTTGATCACGACCGCGGCTGTGGCGTCGAGGGTGGGGTGATGGGTGAGGTTCCCCCGGTGGGGTCGGCACCGGTGGCGTCGACGATGACCTGGACCCCCCACTCGATGGCTTCGATCGCCTCCTCGCCTTCGAGTCCCCATGCCGCCCGGAGCCGGTCGAACGAGGACAAGCTCCAGATGAGGTCGATCACCGCGGCGGCGCGGATCTGCTGGCGGTCGGTCCATCCGTCGGTGTGCCCGGCCACCGTGCGAAGCAGGGCGTCCTTGCGTCGGGTGTCGGCTTCGTGCAGCGTCGGATCGATGGGTGCATCCGGCGGGTGGGCGTAGTTCGACGCGAAGCGCAGGACGCGCCCGGCGACTTCGGCGAGCTCGTCGATGCGCACGGTGGCGAGGTCGACGCCGGCCTGGACCTCCTGGTGCTCCATGACGGCGTCACGCAGGCGCTTGTCCGTGCCGAAGTGCCGGTAGACGGTCCGTTCGTGCACGGCGGCCCGGTCGGCCACGGCCCGCACCGTCACGTTCTGCCAGTCGCGGATCGACGATTCGCGGAGCAGCTCGGCACCGGCCTCGACGATCCGAGCCCGGGTCTCTTCCGCTTGGGCACGGCGTTTGGAGTTGTCGTACTTGCGGGTCTCCGGAGTCTCCGCCGGTGTGCCCGGCGCGGTCACGGCAGGATCGCAGGCAACGTCTCCCATCCCCGAACCGTAGACGTCGGCGCGAGGTGTGCCTTGGTCATGTCGACGTCCCACTCGGGCATGCGGCGCAGGATCTCCTCGAGGGCCACCCGACCCTCGAGTCGGGCGAGGGCTGCTCCGAGGCAGAAGTGGATGCCGGAGCCGAAGGTGAGCATGCCCGCGGTCTCGCGGTGGATGTCGAACGTGTCGCCGTCGGGGAACTTGTCGCTGTCGCGGTTGGCCGAGCCCATGAGCATGAGCATGATCGAGCCGGCCGGCACGGTGACGTCGTGGTTCGTGTAGTCCTTGGCGACGTAGCGTGCCGCGTGGGGAGCGGGGCCTTCGAAGCGGAGGATCTCCTCGATCGCTCCCGGGATCAACGAGGGGTCCGCGACGAGCTCGCGGCGCTGGTCGGGGTGGTCGGCGAGGAGCTTGCCGGCCCAGCCGACGAGGCGGGTGGTCGTCTCGTTGCCGGCGCCGGACACGACCGTGACGTACGTGAGCAGCTCCTCCCGGCTGAGCGTGCGGGTCTGTCCGTCCTGGTCCTCGAACTCGGCGTGGAGGAGCTCGGTCATGATGTCGTCGGACGGGTGGGACTCACGCCACTCGATGTACTCGGCGAAGATGTCGCTGCCGAGGTCGAGCATGGCGCCTTGCTCAGTGGCCATGGCCTCGCCCTCGCCGGTACGGATGTTGCGGTCGACCATCTCGCGGATCTTGACCTGGTCCGCTTCGGGGATGCCCATGAGCATGCCGATGGTGCGCATCGGCATGTACACGCCGAGGTCCCGCACGAAGTCGAAGCTGCCCTTGTCGGCCGCCTCGTCGAGGCTCTCGGCCGTGAACTGGCGGATCTTGTCCTCAAGGCGAGTGACGTTGCGCGGCGTGAACATCCGCGACATCAGCTTGCGGTGCAGCGTGTGGGTGGGTGGGTCCTCGAAGATCACGATGCCCGGCGGCATCTCCATGCCGGCCTGGATGAGCTCGATGATGCCGCCTCGGCCCGAGATGAAGGTCTGGTGGTTGCGCAGGCCGGCTTCGACGTCGGCGTGGCGGCTCAGGGCGAAGAAGTCGAACTGCTCGTTGTAGTAGACGGGCGCGTCCTCGCGGAGGCGCTTGAACGCCGGATACGGGTCGACGACCAGCTGGGGGTCGTAGGGGTCGTAGCCGAGTGCAACTTCCGACGTCGTCATAGATGTGTCCTTCGTGTCCGGCCCTGCACCAATTCATGTCAGGTGACTGGCAGGAATATAGCGCACCTCGTGGAGGGCAGATCCTCGGAGGTCATCCCCTCGGAGGTCAGATCCCGGAGGTCGGATCGTCGGAGCGTCAGGGGCTGAGAACAGTCAGGCTCTCGACGACGGTCAGGCCCCTGAGGAAGGACCGTGCGGGACGTCGCGGAACGCGACGTCCTTGTCGAGCACCCGCTCGCGAGGCATGCCCAGCACCCGCTCGCTGATGACGTTGGCCGCCATCTCCGTGGTGCCGCCGCCGATCGACCCGGCCTGGCGCATCAAGAAGTCTTCCCCGCGCAGGGCCAGCTCCCCATCGCCGTCGACCCACGCGGCACCGGTGCCCCCGGCGAGCTCGAAGGCGATGGTGTTGCGGCGTTCGTTGCTGAAACCACCGAACAGGCGGGCGATCGCCGAGGACTGGTCGCTCATCGTGGACGATCGGATGCCCTGGCCGACACGACGTCCGAGGGCTTCGCCGACGAGGCCGAGGATCTCGCCTTCGCCGATCTGGTCCCGCGCCGCCACGGACCGGTTGAGTCCGGCGTCGCGGGCGATGCGGCGCAGCGATTGACCGTCGAGCGAGTTGCGCTCGAGCTGCGCGGGACGTGTCACGAACGCAGAGTTCGACGCCATGCGCTCGTGGAACATCCAACGGGTGCCGACGGTCCAGCCGTCGTCGACCTCGCCGACGCGGTCGGTGTCGGGGACCCGGAGGTCGTCGAGGTACTCCTGGCAGAAGTCCATGTTGCCGTTGAGCATCTCGATGCGCTGGATCTCGATGCCCTCCGCGTCGATGGGGAAGATGAAGACCGACAGCCCACGGTGCTTGGGGACATCCCAGTTGGTGCGGGCGAGGCAGAGGCCCCAGTCGGACCACCAGGCCCCGGTGGTCCACACCTTGGACCCGTTGAGGATCCACTCGTCGCCGTCGCGCACGGCGGAGGTGAGGGCACCGGCGACGTCGGACCCGCCGCTGGGCTCGGACAGGAACTGCATCCACAGCTCCTCGCCCTTGAGGATGGCGGGGATGTGAGCCTTCTTCTGCTCCTCGGTGCCGAAGTCGAGCAGGACCGCCATGCACGGGGTCATGGTGGGCACCTGGATGCGCACGGGGTAGTCGAAGCCTTCGAGCTCCTCGTTCATGATCAGCTGATGGGTTCGGGTGAGGCCCTGCCCGCCGTACTCGGTGGGCACGGTGAGCCCGGCGAAGCCGGCATCGAAGAAGATGCGCTGGAGGTCGCGGTCGCGCTGGACCTCGGCGAGATCGTCCTCGTCGGTGCCGAGCTTGCGGAGACCGGCGCTCGATGACGGCCGGGCCGGGCCGACCTGGTCGCGCAGGAACGTGCGGACGCGTGCCCGGAACTCGTCGAGGTCGGCACCGTCGCGGGTAGCTGTTCGATCGTTCGTGTCGGTCATGACGCCACCCCGTGGGACTCGATCTCGTCGGCAACTTGCAGGCGGTGCTCGGCGGGCGTGCCGTGCAACGCACGGTTGACGGTGTGGCGGCGGAAGTACAGGTGCAGGTCGTGCTCGTAGGTGACGCCGATGCCGCCGTGGAGCTGCACGCACTCCTGCATGAGCTCGGAGCCCGAGTCGCCGATGTAGGACTTGGCCGCGCTGGTGAGCTTGGTGGCGAGCGGGCTGCCGGAGCCCACCGCGGCGGCGGACTCGTCGGCGATGGCGTGGCTGGCCTCGAGCCACATCTTCATCTTGGCCATGCGGTGCTTGATGGCCTGATACGACGCGAGGGGGCGACCGAACGAGTAGCGGTCGAAGGTCCACTCGAGCGTGAGGTCGAACGCGGTCTGCATGGCGCCGACCGCTTCGGCGTTGGCGATGACGAGGGCGTGGAGGTGCTGCTCTGCGAGCTCAGCGTCGGCCGCACCGATCGAACCGACCGCGGCGTCGAGTGGCACGCGCACGCCGTCGAAGGTGACGACGGAGAAGCGGCGGGTCAGGTCGATGGTGTGCATGGCCGTGATGGTGACGCCGGGCGTGTCGCGAGAGATGAGGACCTGCGTGGCGCCGCCCTCGTCGGAGCCGACGGTGGTCTCGGCGCTGACCAGCAGGTAGTCGGACACCGCGGCCGACTCGACCGGACGACGGATGCCGTCGAGCACGATCTCGGATCCCTCGACCCGGATGTGGAAGAGCGGGGGAGCGCCGGAGTGGTCGACGTCGGCGGTCGCCCACGTGGCCACGGCCTCGCCGGCGAGCAGTTCGGCCACGACGTCGTCGTGTCCACCGCCGCGGGCAAGGGCGCCAGCGACGACCGCATTGGGCAGGAGCGGTCCGGGCGCGGCGCGCCGACCGAACTCGTAGGCGATGAGGCTGAGGTCGACGACGCCGTCACCCGATGCCGAACCACCACCCAGCTCCTCGGGGACGAGTAGGTGGGTCCACCCGAGCTGGACCCCTTCGCTCCAGTACGTCGGATCGAACCCTGCCGGGTCGTCGCGAAGCGTGCGGACGACGGCTGGCGGGACCTTGTCGTCGAGGTAGCGGGCGGTCGTCTCGCGAAGGAAGTCCTGGTCTTCGCTCGGTTCGAGCAGCATGGCTTCTCAGTTCTTCGTGGCCCTGGCCGGTGTCGGCTCGACGGGTGGGGCCGGTCGTGCCGGTCGTGGCTGGTGTGGGGTTCAGATGCGGTAGAGCTTGGCGGCGTTCTCGCCCAGCACCTTGCGCTGGGTCTCGGCGCGCAGCGTCGAGAACACCGGCGCGACGGTACCCAGCGGGTCGGGGTACAGGCACGTGGGGTGCGGATAGTCGGTCTCGAACATGACGTTGTCCTCGCCGACCTTGTCGATGAGCCCCTGGAGGTCGCCCTTGTTGGTCTCGAACCAGAACGTGGACCACCAGTGGTCGGCGAAGTACTCCGACGGCGCCTTGCTGAGCTCCTTGGCCTGGTCGGGCGCGTTCTCGAGGATCTCGTAGTCCATCGTCTCGAGGATGAAGGGGATCCAGCCGATGCCGCTCTCGACCGACACCATCTTGAGCTGGGGGTGGCGGTCGAAGATGCCGGCGTAGACCGAGTTGATGATGACGCCCGCGTTGTTGAGGAAGAGCATCGAGCCGCCGACGGCGGGCTTCATGTTGTCGTGCAACGACTTCCAGAAGTACTTGCCGTAGAAGGTGA
The DNA here is from genome assembly GCA_964485515.1 of uncultured Rhabdothermincola sp. Classification (GTDB taxonomy): domain Bacteria; phylum Actinomycetota; class Acidimicrobiia; order Acidimicrobiales; family Acidimicrobilacustridaceae; genus CAZALT01. The sequence continues at coordinate 13,838 of CAZALT010000064.1, forward strand.
GCGAGGTCTGGCTGGCGCCGATGTGGAAGTGGATCGGCAGCTGGAGGTCGGCGCACACCTCCCAGAAGGGATCCCAGTCACGGTGGGCGAGGTCCTTCGATCCGGCGTCTTCGGGGTTGGAGGTCATGTTGACGCCACGGAAGCCGAGCCCGGCGCAGCGCTCGGCCTCGCGCACGCACTCGTCGATGCTCCACGCGGGCATGACCGGCATGGGGAGCAGACGGAGGTTCGACTTCTCCTGCACCTCGGCCATGGCGTCGTTGTAGAGCTCGACGCACAGGCGCCGCAGGATCGGATCCTCGGTGGCGTTGGCCAGGTTCTGGCCGCCGATGCCCACGGCGTTGGGGTAGACGATCTGGGCGTCGATGCCGCACTCGTCCATGACCCCCAGCCGATACTCCCAGTCCCACGCACCCTGGTGCACCCAGTCGATGCCGTGCTTCTTGGTCTCCTCGAAGGCGTGCTTGTCGCCCTGGGTGTCGATGACGCCGCCGGGACGGGCCGGCCCGAGCGGAACGCCCTCGAGGGTCCACATGGCGATGCCGTCGACGTCCTGCACCAGCGGAACGCGGTCTTCGAAGCCGGCCGGAGCGCGGTCGGTGAAGAGGTCGTGGCGCTCGGTCATGTGGGTGTCGGCGTCGATGATGCGGATGTCGTCTGCGATCGGCATGCCAGTGGCTCCTGGGTGAGGTGCACCCCGGGCGGACGTGGGCCCGACGGGGGGTGGTTGGGTCTAGACGGAGGTTGCTCGCTGGCCAGGCGTGAAGGTGATCTGCACCGCGCTCGGGGCGCGGCTGTAGCCAGGGTGGAAGTGGACGTCGGTGCCGGGGGCGAGTGCCAGGTTCGGCATGCGGCGCAGGATCTCTTCGATGGCGATGCGCAGGTTCATGCGGGCCAGGTTGGAGCCGGCGCAGCGGTGCGGTCCGGCGCCGAAGGCGATGTGGCGGTTGCCTTCGCGGCCGAGGTCGAACTCGGCCGGGCAGGCGAACTCCCGCTCGTCGCGGTTGGCCGCAGCCCACGAGACGAGGACCATGTCACCCTGCTCGATGTCGGCGCCCCCGACGTGCACGTCGCGCATGGCACGCCGGGCGATGAAGGCGAAGGGACCGTCGAGGCGCAGCATCTCCTCGATGAAGTCGGGGATCGCCTCGGGATCGGCGACGAGGCGGTCGACCAGGTCGGGCTTCTGGCAGAACCACATCATCGAGGTGCCGAGCGCTCCGGCGGTGGTGTCGAGGCCGCCGAAGAGCAGGATCTGGATGACCCCGACGACCTCCTTGTCGGTGATCGGCCGGCCATCGATCTCGGCGGAGAGGATGGCGTCGATGACATCGCCCTGGGGCGCGTCGTTCCGGCGCTTCTCGGCGAAGGCGAAGATCCACATGATCATCTCGCGGCGAGCATCGATGGCCGCGGGGTTGTTGGGCGTGGAGGCCCGGCTGGCCAGGTCGTTGACGTGGTCCATCTCGTCGGACGGCGCGTGGAGGAACTCCTCGAAGAAGATGAGTCCGGGCAGCTGCTGGGCGAACTGCGCCATGAAGTCGCACTCGCCGGCATCGATGAAGCCGTCGATGAGCCGGTTGACGATCTTGCGGGTGGCGTCTTCGTGCTCGAGCACCCGCGCCGGTGTGAAGTAGCGGTTGATGAGCCGCTTGAACTCGCGGTGGATCGGGGGATCGACCTGCTCGGGTATGGCGGGGAGCGGTGTGTCGCGGGCCGGCACCGTGATGCCGTGCTCGGAGCTGAAGCTCTCCCAGTCCTGGACGATGGCGAGGACGTCCTCGTAGCGGCTGGCGATCCAGAACCCCTCGTGGAGCTCGCTGCGGATGACCCTGTCGTTGGCCCGCAGTTCGTCGAGCGCGGTGAGGAAGTGGTTGCGCTCGCCCATCTCCGGGGCGAGGTGGTTGAACTCGCCAGGCCCGAACAGCGGACAGGTGGCTTCGCCTGTGTCGCTCACGGCATCAGACCTCGATGACGACGGCGGAGCCCATGCCGCCACCGGCGCACATGGCGGCCACGGCGTAGCCGCCGCCTCGGCGGCGCAGCTCGTGGGTGAGCGACATGACCATGCGGGCCCCGGTCATGGCGACGGGGTGGCCCAGGCTGCAGCCGCTGCCCTCGACGTTGACGATCTCGTCGTCGATGCCGAGGAGCTTGGTGGTGCCGGCGCACATGGCGGCGAACGCCTCGTTGATCTCGAACAGCTTGACGTCGGCGAGGGAGATGCCGGCCCGTTCGAGCGCCTTGGGGATGGCGAGCGTGGGAGCGAGGCCGGTACGGGACGGTTGCACGCCGACCGAGGCCCACGCCTTCACGGTGGCGAGCGTCTCGAAGCCTTCGGCGTTGGCGATGGCATCGTCGACGATGACCATGGCGGCGGCACCGTCGTTGACGCCCGACGCGTTGCCCGCCGTGATGCTGAACCCCTCGATCTCGGGGTGGAGGGGCTTGAGCGAGGCGAGCTTCTCGAGGGTGGAGCCGCGGCGGGGGTGCTCGTCGGTGTCGAAGGTGACCGTGGTGCCGTCGGCGAGGGTGACCTCGATGGGGGCGATCTCGGCGGTGAAGCTGCCGGCGTCGATGGCCGCGATGGCCCGCTGGTGCGAGCGCAACGCCCAGAGGTCCATCTCCTCGCGGGTGATGCCCGCCTCGACCGCCGCGTTCCAGCCGACGGTGATGGACATGTCCTCGATGGGGGCGTCGGGGGTGGCGACGTGGCTGGGTGGCGCCCAGGTGTCCCACTCGTCGGTGCCGGGTACGCGGCGGGTGAAGCGCGGCGCGGTCGACGCGGACTCGGCGCCGCCAGCGATGACGATCTTGTCCATGCCGGCCCGGATGGAGCCTGCCGCCGTGGCCACGGCGGCGAGGCCGGACGCGCAGTGGCGGTTGTGGGCCAGGCCGGGCACGTTCATGAGGCCGGACTCGGTCGCCGCGTAGCGGGCGAGGTCGCCGCCGCCGTAGCGGGACTCGCCCAAGATGACGTCGTCGTAGCGGTCGGGGTCGATGCCGGCGCGGGCGACGACGTTGGTGACGGCATGGATGCCCAGCTCGTAGGCGCCCACGTCGCGCAGCGTTCCCTTGAAAGCGGACCCGATCGGGGTCCGTGCCGTCGCGACGATTCGTGCCTCACCCATGCCTGTGGCCCCCTGGTGCTCGTCCCTGCCGGGAGTGGTGGCAGGGCTGATCCGGTGGCGGGGAACCGGATCGGCCCCACGCCGTCGACACCGTACACAAGTAAACGCACACTCTCAAACAGTTGGGTGAGCGATCGCTCACCAATCGCTCGCTCGGTCCCACGCAGCGCGTACTATGACCCGGACGTCCACGATCTGACGCCTCATCAGGCGTCGCGCGCTCTTCCCGCCGTGCAGAAAGCAGGTGTCCCATGCCGAAGACCGAGGCTCCCACGAGTCCCGCTCCTCGAGCCCGTCGTCTGAGCGCCGCCGAGCGGCGGAGCTCGATCTTGAAGGCGGCCCGGAAGTCGTTCAGCGACACCGGCGACATGGCGGGCACCACGATGCGCACCATCGCCGACCGGGCCGGCATCAGCGAGGGCATCATCTACCGGCACTTCGAGAACAAGGACCAGCTCTTCTACGAGGCGGTCGTCGAGCCGCTGCGCGAGGCCGTCGACTCGATCGTGGCTGCCACCGAAGTGGTCGACAGGGAAGGGCCGCTCACCGCCGAGCGCCAGCTCGAGACCCTTGCCGGTCTGTACGCCCAGCTCACCAACACGTTGTCCGAGGTGTTGCCGTTGCTCGGTCTGGTCCTGTTCGGCGACCCGAAGGTGGCCCGCCGCTTCTACCAGGAGCACTTCTCGGTGGCCATGGACAGACTGGGCGAGGCCTGGGCAGAAGTCGAGCAGCGCTACGGCCTCGAGGTCGACCTCGCCGCCGTCTCCGCACGAGCGGTCATGGGTGCCGCCCTCGTGCTCGCCATCGAGTCGAACTACCAGAAGCCCAAGCCGGGCCAGGAGACCTTCGAGCTGATGGCTGTGGGCACCTCGAAGGGGTTCTTCCCGCCGGTCGAAGCCGCGCTCGAGAACCTCGCCAAGGGCTGATCAGGCCCACGCCGCGAAGCCGCGCACGGCGCTCGCGGGACTCGGTTACCTCGACAGGATCGTGGCCGCTGCCGTGCCCGGGGCGCCGTACACCTGCGCGAAGCCGACCTGGGGGTCGCCCGGAACCT
>CAZALT010000065.1:0-18017 GCA_964485515.1 uncultured Rhabdothermincola sp.
CGCACGGGTGGCGGCACTCCGGTGCACCTGTCGCCTGAGGACTTCGAGGTCGAGCGCACCGAGCAGACCGTTCGGTCCAGCACCGTGTTGATGCTCGACCTCTCGCTGTCCATGCCGATGCGCGAGAACTTCCTGCCGGCCAAGAAGGTGGCCATGGCGTTGCACTCGCTCATCACGAGCCAGTTCCCCACCGACTACTTCGGCATCGTGGGCTTCAGCGAGGTGGCTCGCGAGATCAAGGCGGCCGAGCTGCCCGAGGTGTCGTGGGACTTCGTGTACGGCACGAACATGCAGCACGGCTTCCAGATCGCCCGTCGGCTGCTCGCCCGCCAGACCGGCACCAAGCAGATCATCATGGTCACCGACGGCGAGCCGACCGCCCACATCTTGTCGAACGGCGAACCGTTCTTCAGCTACCCGCCGGTGCGCGAGACCGTCGACGCCACGCTGACCGAGGTGGCCCGCTGCACACGTGATGGCATCACCATCAACACCTTCATGCTCGACCCCACCCCGCACCTGCGCAGCTTCGTCGAGCGCGTCGCCGAGATGAACCGGGGACGGGCGTTCTTCACCACGCCCGACACGCTGGGCGACTACGTCCTCGTCGACTTCATCGAGCACCGCCGAGCGCTCCTCAAGGGCCGCCGCGCGTCCTGAGTCCGGCGTGGGGTGAATCGCTTTGGCCACGCGCGTCAGTCGCTGCCCGATCTCTGGGGTCAGGACCCTGTTCAGTCCGAGCTACCGTTGCACGGTCAACGGCGAGAGGTAGATGACGATGAGCGACCAGACTGGCGATCCCTATGGCTCTCCCGGTCCTGGATGGCATCCAGACCCCGATGCCCCAGGGCACGAGCGATATTGGGATGGTGTGCAGTGGACAAGCGATAGGCGGATTGCACCGCTGCCACCGATGGGGCCTGGTGTCGGATATGGGTATTCGCCGGGGCCCACCGCTCCTCCTGCAACGAACGGCAAGGCCATCGCATCGATGGTCTTGGGAATCATTTCTATCCCCCTCTGCTACATCGGGTTCATCCCGGGGATCCTCGCGATCGTCTTCGGTTCGGGAGCGAAGAAGGAGATCGACGCGTCGGCGGGACGACAAGGCGGTCGAGGGATGGCAACGGCGGGAGTTGTCACGGGGATCGTCGGGACGCTCTGGCTCGTTGTGCTGGGCATAGTTGTGCTCACAACGTTCCTCGGCCAGAGCGCGAGTTCCAGGTTCGAACCGATCTGCAACGACTACGACGACTACTCGTACAACGACTGCTGACCGGTTCGCGACTGGGAGATCCAACCGACGGCTCGTTCAAAGAGTCGTCGGCGAACGAGGTCGCCTCGGTGTTGTCCCGTTCGTGACGTCGTTGTGTCAGCGCTCGATTCGGGTGTTGACCGATGTCACGCTGACGGCGCGATCAGCGAGAACCGCATGGGATCAACGGAATTCCGAAATCTCCTCTTGCGTGCGGCCGTTCTCCTGGGTCATGATCACACCGTTGTAATTACAGATGTGGTATTGCGCAATCGTCTTCAGAGGGGCTTCGGGCGGAGTCCGGGCAGCGCACCTGCATCGATTCACCCATGAACAGCAGCAGCCCAACCCGAAAGGGGCCTGGTGGATCCTCCACCAGGGCGGGACGAGGAGGCCGACGTGCCGCACGGAACCGCAGAATCCACTGAAGACAAGGCCTGGCAGGACTACGCGAACTGCCTGGGCGTCGACCCCGATCTCTTCTTCCCCGAGCGTGGTGCGTCCACCCGGGAAGCCAAAGAGGTCTGCCGAGGCTGCGTCGTGCGCGAGGACTGCCTCGAGTACGCGCTCCGCAACGGCGAGAAGTTCGGCATCTGGGGCGGGATGAGCGAGCGTGAGCGCCGCAAGATCCGCCGCCAGCGGGCCTTGGCCCGCGCCGCCGCCAGCTCGGCCTGACGCGAACCAGCTCGGCCTGACGCGAACCAGCTTGGCCTGACGCGAACTTCGTCGGCCTGCGTCCAACCTCGTTCGAGCTCGGTGCTCGTTCGACAGTGACTCGTTCGACAGTGAGCCGACTCAGCTCTCGCTGAGCCCTTGCGCCGCGACCCTCGCCTCGATGGTGCGGTCGACCGACAGGTCCAGCTCCTGCCACCGGTCCGCGGGAGTCGCACGGAGCACAGCATCGGGTACGAGCCCCACGAGCTCCGCGTGGGACACGGCGGCGCGGTCCGCGATCGCGTCGACGACGTCCACCGGTCCTATCGCCAGCGGATCGATGAGGTTCATCGACACCTGCACCTGGTCGCCGACCTGGAGGCCGAGGGCGCGAACCGCCGGGCCGCGCAGGTGGCGAGCGATGTCGCGCGCCGTTCCCAGGTCGTGGCCGTCGAGCCACACGTTGTAGGCCACGAGCGCAGGGCGTGCTCCCACCGCGCACGCGCCCGCGGTGAGGTGCGGAGTGGGCGGGCCGAAGTCCGGGGCAAGGTGGACGAAGGCGCTCCTTCGTACGTCGGGCAGCGTTCGGCCGGGCTCGTCGGATTGCGGGCGGGCGACATCAGGTCCGTAGAGGAAGCACGGGACGCCGATCGCGTCCGAGAACCACTCGGCGAACAGGTTCCGGGCGCCGATGGCGTGCTCCATGGTCAGCTCGCCGAGGGGCACGAACGGCACGACGTCGACGGCGCCGATGCACGGGTGCACCCCGTCGTGGCCACGCATGTCGACCATCATCACGGCCGCTTCGGCCAGCAGCCGTGGCCGCATCTCGCCGACGCAGGTGAACACGGAGCGGTTGTGGTCGGCATCGGTGTGCACATCGAGGGCACCGCCCAGCTCGCCCAGGCGCTCGACGATGTCGAGGCGACGGCCTTCGCTCACGTTGACGACGCACTCCAGCACCTGGGGCCTCCTGGCAGCCGCGCAGTGGACGCGGGATCGTGGGCCGGTAGGGTACGGCCCATGAACCTCGGTGGCATGGAAATCCTCATCATCGTCGTCGTGGTGCTCCTGCTCTTCGGCAGCTCCCAGCTCCCCAAGCTCGCCCGTTCGATCGGTCAGGCTCAAAAGGAGTTCAAGGATGGTCTCAAAGAAGGCGAAGAGGGCACCGACAAGGCGGATGACGAGAAGGCGTGAGGCTCCGACCGTCACTGGGTAGCCCCCGGTGATGGGCGCCGTCCTCGTCGGCCTCGACGGATCTGCTGAGTCGATCGCCGCGCTGCGGTGGGCCGCGTGGTTCGCCACCACCACCCAACGTGAGCTGCACGTCGCGCACAGCTGGCAGCGCGGCTCCAAGCACGGACTGCTGGCGTCGACCGCCACGGGCGCACTCGACGCGGAAGACCTCGAGTCCGCCGTGTGCGAGGCCCTGCGTGGCATCGTCGACCAGGAGCTCGACGATGCGTCGGTCGTCACCGACTACCGGGCGCTGCGGGGCGACATCGCAACCTCGCTGCTCGCGGAGGCCGACCGCGACCACGGACTGCTGATCGTGGTCGGGGCCCGAGGATATGGAGGCGCACGCCGTGCCGTGCTCGGCTCGGTGAGCCGACGGCTCACCGAGTGCCCTGCCCGCACGGTGGTGATCGTGCCCGACGAGGTGTCGATACCCGAACCGGGGCCGTGGTCGATCGTCGTCGGCATCGACGGTTCGACGGCGTCGTCGCGTGCGGTGCGCTGGGCGGCTTCGGTGGCCCGGCACGGTGGCCGGGTCGTCGCCGTGCACGCGTTGGAGCTCGCCGAGCTGGACATGACGCGCGCCGAGCGGGCTGCGACGCTCGAGGAGATGCACCGTCGGTTGGCCGAGGAGTGGTGTGCGCCGCTGCGAGCGGCGGGCGTGGCCCACGAGGTGCGGGTCGACTACGGGCCGGCGCGCGAGGTGCTCGCCCGGGTCGCGGAGCAGGTTCGCCCGGTGTGCGTGGTGGCCGGGTCGCGTGGCATGGGGTCGTTGTCGCAGCGTCTGCTCGGGAGCGTGACCCACAACCTGGTCCGTGAGCTGGACTGGCCGACCGTGGTCGTCCCGGCGCCGCGCGATCGCCTGGTCTGGACGGTCTGAACGAACCCGGTTGTCGAGCGATCGGGGAGACCCCGATTCGGTCGACCCCGATCAGTCTTCGGGGTGTCCCAGCGGCCATCGGCGACGAACCGCCTTGTGCGCTTCGACCGCGACCAGGACGCTCGAGGCCACGATGATCGCCCGGATCCAGGCCCCGCCGCTGATCGGTTCGATGCCCAGCACGTACTGGGTCGGTGGCAGGTAGAGCGCACCGACGTGCAGCACGACGGCACCGAGGGTGGCCCAGAAGAGGAACGGGTTGGCGAACGGGTTGATGGTGAACAGCGACCGGTTCTCGGTTCGGGCGTTGCCGGCCTGGAAGATGTTGAACACCACCAGGGTCGTGAGGGCCACGCTCTGCGCAGCGAGGAGGGAGCCGTCGCGATCGAGCTGCCAGCGGAACATCATGAGGGCGCCGGCGGCCATGATGATGCCGACGAGTGCGGTGCGCTCCCACATCGTCCGCGACAAGATCCCTTCGCGCCGGGGCCGGGGCGGCCGCTTGAGGATCTCTCGGCTCCCCGGTTCGAACGCCAGGGCCAGGTCCTGCACGCCGTTGGTCACGAGGTTGAGCCACAGGATCTGGGCCGGGACGAGCAGCAGCGGCCAGCCGAGCCAGACCGACCCCATGATCGCCACGGTCTCGGCCGCCGCGGTGGAGATGAGGAAGAACGAGACCTTCCGGATGTTGGTGAAGGCGATCCGGCCTTCTTCGATGGCCGCGACGATGCTGACGAAGTTGTCGTCGGACAGCACCATGTCGGACGCTTCGCGGGCCACGTCGGTTCCGCCCTGGCCCATGGCGACGCCGATCGCTCCGGCGCGCAGCGCGGGGGCGTCGTTGACCCCGTCACCGGTCACCGCCACGACGTGACCGTGGGCCTCGAGCGCTCGCACGATGCGCAGCTTGTCGTTGGGCGACACCCGGGCGAACACCGCCACGTCGTCGAGGGCGCCGCGCAGCGACTCGTCGTCGAGGCCGGCCATCTCGACGCCGGTCAGGACCCGAGGGTGGGCTTCGTCGAGGATGCCGAGCTGGTCGGCGATGGCTCGGGCGGTGATGGCGTGGTCGCCGGTGATCATCACGACGCGGATGCCGGCATAGTGGCAGGCGGCGATGGAATCTCGCACACCCGATCGCGGGGGATCCATCATCCCCTGGAACCCGAGCAGGACCAGCTCGTCGGGGTCGATGTGCTCGCCGGGTTCGGGGGCGGTGCCGTGGGTGTGGGCGTGGACCGCATCGGGGTGCAGGACGCGGTAGGCCATGGCGAGCACGCGCAAGCCTCGTGCGGCGAGGTCCCGGGCCGCGGCGAGGGCCGTGTCGGCATCGAGCGGAGCGGGGCCGTGCTCGGTGTGGACCGTGGCGCACATCGCCACGACCTGCTCGGGCGCACCCTTCACGAACACGGCACGGCCGCCGTCGTAGTCGCGGATGGTGGCCGAGTAGCGCCGGTGGGATTCGAACGGGATCTCGGCGACGAGGCGATGCTGGTCCCGGATCTCGCCGGGGTCGATGCCGGCCGCGTCGGCCGCGACGAGTAGCGCCACCTCGGTGGGGTCGCCGGTGGACACCGTTCCCTCGGCGGAGTGGAGCAGCTCGGCCTCGTTGGTGAGCGCACCGGTGAGCAACGCCAGATGCAACGCCTCGTCGTCGCGACGCAGATCTTCGGGTGCCGTGTAGAGGTTCCCGCCGGCCCACACCGTCTGGACCGTCATGCGGTTCTCGGTGAGGGTGCCGGTCTTGTCCGATCCGACGACGGTCGTGCTCCCCAGGGTCTCGAGGGCCGGGAGCCGGCGAAGCACCGCGTGGCGGCGGGCCATCCGCGTGACCCCGATGGCGAGCGTGACGGTCACCGCGACGGGCAGGCCCTCGGGCACGGCGGACACGGCCATGGCCACGGCGACGTGGAACATGTCGTCGGCCGACTCGCCGCCCGCCACCCCGGACGCGAACGTGACGGCCGCCGCGACCAGCACCGTCAGGCCGATGGCCTTGGCGAACCGGGCCATCCTGGCCTGGAGCGGCATCTCGCCGGCGTCCTCGCGGCGGATGCTGTCGGCGATCGATCCGAGCTCGGTCTCGTCGCCGGTGGCCACGACGTAGCCGCGACCTCGTCCGCTCGCCACGATCGTCCCGGTGTAGGCCATCGAGGGGCGGTCGGCGGTTCGAGTCTGCTCGTCCACCTCGGTAGACGCCTTGTCGACCGGGAGCGACTCGCCGGTGAAGAGCGATTCGTCGATGGTCAGGGTGTTCACCGCGCTGAGGCGGAGGTCGGCGGGGACGCGGCTTCCGGACTCGAGCACGACCAGATCGCCGGGCACCAGGTCCCGGCTGTCGATGTCCCACTCCTGGCCGTCACGCACGACACGGCTGTGGGGCACGACGAGCTTCATCAGCGCCCGGACCGCGCCCGCCGCCCGTCGCTCCTGGACGAAGCCGATGATCGCGTTGAGCAGGAGCGCGATGGCGATCAGTGTCGTGTCCAGCAGTTCGCCCATGGCCAGGGTCACGGCCGCGGCGACGACGAGGATGAGGATGAACGGGCTCAGGAACTGCCGCAGGAACACCGCCACCGCCGATGGTGGGGGTTCGTCGCGCAGCACGTTCGGTCCGTGGGTCGCCAGACGATCGGCGGCGTCGGCCGACGTCAGCCCGTGCGACGACGTCGAAAGGGACTGCTCGACCTCGGCGATCGACCGCGCGTGCCATGCCGTGTCCACGTCCGACGGCTGGTGGGTGCGAACTCGAGACGTCGAAGGTTCGCCGGGTTGCCGTCCTGACGGTTCAACCATCGGGCCACGCTAACCGAGGCCCCTGGTCGGTGTTCGGGCGCCGCGACGTGCCCACCGGCCCAGCTCGCGAGCGTGCCGTCGAGCGGACCGCCGTCGAGCGACCCGTGCGGGTCAGTGGCTCGACGAGACGAAGAGGTCCCCTACGGGAACCTTGCGCGCCTTGAGGATGCGGCGTCGTTGCCGTTCGGAGGTGCCGCCCCACACGCCGTGGTCGATGCGCTGCTCGAGCGCGTACTCGAGGCAAGGCTCTTTGGCCGGGCACTCGGCACAGATCTTCTTGGCGCGTTCGACCCCGACACCGTCGCTGGGGAAGAACGTGGTGGGCGGCTCGAACCGACAGAGCCCTCGAGCCATCCAGGATGTTTGCATGTCGCCTCCGTTGGGTTGACTGTCAGACGAGACTGCAGCCACAAAAGTTCCCAGCGATTGGTGACCTTCCTCTCCGGCCGGGAAGGGTACTGCCTGAACGGGAGATGTACGCACATCGTCCGGCAGGCGCGAGACGTCAAACCCGTGCCTCGCCACTACAGTTCGCCCGGTGTCCGAGACGGAGCCATCTGGCGAGCCCGGTCCCTCGGGACCGATGAGCGGTGCGCAGGACGCGCCTCGCCCCGATGGCGCTCCGGGTGGCCAGGGGCCGTGGACCATCCCGGGGTCGGGCGCCACGTCGGCACCCTCACCCCAGGCGTTGCCGACCACGCCACCTCCCCCCGCACCGCCGGTCACCGCTCCGGGGCCTCCGCCCAGTCCGTTCGCGCCGCCGCCTCCCGGTTCGGCCCACCCGTTCCCGCCGGCTCCGCCGGTCCCGCCGAGCGGTTGGGTGGCAGGGGCGGGCGAGGTCGTCGGCGATCGCTTCACCTCGCCACCGGTCACGGTGCGCCCTGCAGGCGCGAACCCCGGATCGGGCGGGTCGCCCACGATGATCCGCCCCTGTCTTCCCCCAGAGGCCACCGACGCACCGCCCACGCACGCCGGCGGAGGGTTCGGCGTTGGGCCCCCGCCTCTGGTCATGCCTGCCTCGCCGCCGTCGTTCGACCCCCCTCGGGCCCTGCCCCCGTTGCCCACCTTGCCGGGATCGGAGCCGACTCCAGCGCCCACCCGCGACGGAGCGCGCCTCGCGGCGATCGTCGGCGTGATCGCCGCGGTGATCGCCGCGGTGCTCACCGCGAGCCTCTTCGTCGTCTTCGACAACGACGCGACCACGACCGCGGCCGACGCCGGCGACGGTGAGGTGCTCGAGCCGTCCGAGCTCGACATCCGGGCGCTGCTCGACAAGGCGCAGCCGTCCGTCGTGGCGATCGAGACGAGCAACGAATCGACGTCGGGTGTCTTCGGCGGCGCGGGAACGGGTGTCATCGTCAGCGAGGACGGCTATGTGCTCACCAACTGGCACGTGGTCTCGAGCGGCGGTGACATCGCGATCGTCCTGCCCGATGGCTCGTCGCGCCCCGCCGTGCTCGTCGGCAGCTTCCCCAACGACGACATCGCGCTCGTCAAGGTGCAGGACGCGACCGGTTTCGTTCCGGCCGAGCTGGGCGAGTCGGCATCGGTCGACGTGGGCGATCCCGTGGTTGCCATCGGCAACGCGCTGAACCTCGGGGTGACCCCGAGCGTCACGACCGGGATCATCTCGGCGCAGGACCGCACGATCTCGGGGGAAGGCTTCCAGCTGCGCGGGCTCATCCAGACCGACGCCGCCATCAATCCCGGCAACTCCGGTGGGCCGCTCATCGATGCCGACGGTCGCGTCATCGGGATCAACACCGCGATCCTCGGTGACGCCCAGAACATCGGCTTCTCGATCCCCATCGACCGGGTCAAGCCGCTCATCGAGCAGATCAAGGAGGGTGGCGGCGAGATCAGCGCCGACTCGGCCTTCCTCGGCATCCGCACGCAGTCGATCCCCGATGTCTCCACCGAACTGCTCGACGAGTACGGCGTGTCGGCGTCGCGCGGTGGCTTCATCGTCGACGTCGAAGCGGGCTCGGCCGCCGAGGCCGCCGACCTCCGGCTGGGCGACGTGATCGTGGCTGTCGACGGCGAGACCGTCACCTCCGCGGACCAGGTCGTCGACATCATCCGCTCGCACAAGGCCGGCGACACCGTCATCATCGAGTTCGAGCGCGACGGTCGGCGCGAGTCCGCCGAGGTGACCCTCGGGAGCCGCGCCGGCGACGATGGCGGCAACTGAGCAGAGCATCGACTGCGGGTCGGCCAGGTCGCCGGGGTAAGGTTTCCGGTCCCATCCGTCAGCCCGCCCGTCCAGGCAGGGGAATCGCCATGACCGTCATCGAGCCCGAACAGCCGCCGCGTGGCAATGCGAAGGTCGTCTACCTCGGACCGGTCGCGCCCCATTGGGAGGTGCGGTCCGACATGGGAGACCGTGCGCTCATCGACGGATTCCGCGACCGCGTCATGGCACGCCTCCTCTTGCTGCCCCCGCACGATCCTCAGTTCCGCCGCAACCGCGAGCGGGTCGCCCGTGACGCGGAGCGCGAGGGCATCATCCTCGAGTGGGACCTCGGTCTCCCCGAAGACGCCGCCTGACGATCTGACCGCCGGGTCCCCTGGTCGGCCCACCGCCTGGCCGAAGTCGCACGACAGCCGACACCAGCCGACATCAGCCGACATCACGGGAACACGGCGAAACGGTCGACACTAGGGTTGGGCCATGACCGAGGCCGCCCCCACCTCAACCGATCCCCCCACGATCGACCCGACGTCGGACGGGGAAGCGGTCGGTGAGATCGTGCCTCGACCCGGTCCCATCGGCCTGCCGGCCGAGGTCCTCGACGGGGTCGCGCTGGCCGGTGTCCCCGAGCGCTTCATCAACCGTGAGCTGTCGTGGCTCGACTTCAACGCCCGGGTCCTCGCCCTGGCCGAGAACCCGCTCGTACCGCTGCTCGAGCGGGCGAAGTTCCTCGCCATCTTCAGCAGCAACCTCGACGAGTTCTTCCAGGTGCGCGTGGCGGGGCTCAAGGACCAGGTCTTCGCCGGGGTCGGGACCCGCACGCCCGACGGCCGTACGCCCTCGAAGCAGCTCGCCGAGCTGCGTGCCGGCGTGGCCCAGCTGTGCGAGCGCCAAGAGCGCATCTTCCACGAGCTGATCATCCCGGAGCTGGCCGAGGCGGGACTCGCGTTCAGCGACTACGCCGAGCTCGACGAGGACGACCGCAAGTACCTCGACGCCGTCTTCGAGGACCGGATCTTCCCGGTGCTCACCCCGCTCGCGGTCGACCCGGGCCACCCGTTCCCGTACATCTCGGACCTGTCGCTCAACCTGGCGGTCATCGTCACCAACCCCGACGACGGGGCGCGACGCTTCGCTCGGGTCAAGGTTCCCGACATCCTTCCCCGCTTCGTGGTCATGCCCGATCAGGAGCGGTTCGTCACCCTCGAGCAGGTCATCGCCCATCACCTCGAGTCGCTGTTCCCCGGCATGGACACGGGCGCTCACCACACCTTTCGGGTCACCCGCAACGCAGATCTCACCCTCGAGGAGGAGGACGCCGACGACCTCCTGGCCGCTGTCGAGGTCGAGCTCCGCCGGCGCCGGTTCGGTCGGGCCGTGCGGCTCGAGATCGACAGCACCACATCCGACGAGATCCGCGAGCTGCTCCAGCGCGAGCTCGACGTCGAAGACGAGGACGTCTACGCCCACGACGGACCGCTCGACCTCACCGGGCTCTGGGCGGTCCACGGCCTCGACCGTCCCGAGCTCAAGGACCCGGTCTGGGTCCCCATCACCGAGGCGCCGTTGGCGAGCCGCGACGAGGACGGTGTCAGCTTCTTCAACGTGATCCGGTCGGGCGATGTGCTGGTTCACCACCCCTACTCGTCGTTCGCCACCTCGGTGGAGGAGTTCATCCGCCAGGCGGCGATCGACCCGAAGGTGCTGGCCATCAAGCTCACGCTCTACCGGACGTCGGGCGACAGCTCCATCATCAAGTCGCTCATCCGCGCCGCCGAGGGGGGCAAGCAGGTGGCGGCGCTCGTGGAGCTCAAGGCCCGGTTCGACGAGCAGTCGAACATCGTGTGGGCGCGCGAGCTGGAGAAGGCTGGCGTGCACGTGGTCTACGGCCTGGTCGGGCTCAAGATCCACACCAAGACCACCCTCGTCGTGCGGGACGAACCCGACGGCATCCGTCGCTACTGCCACGTCGGCACCGGCAACTACAACCCGAAGACAGCCCGTCTCTACGAGGACCTCGGTCTGCTCACCTGCGATCCCGACATCGGCTCCGACCTCACCCAACTCTTCAACCTCATCACCGGGTTCGCCCGCGACTCCCAGTTCGCCAAGGTGCTCGTCGCGCCCGACGGTCTGCGCACCGGCATCCTCGAGCGGATCGAAGCCGAGTCAGCCCACGGACCGGAGGGGCGTCTGTCGTTCAAGATGAACAGCCTCGTCGACCCGGAGATGATCGACGCGCTCTACGCCGCTTCGCAGGCCGGCGTGCGCGTCGAGCTGTTCATCCGAGGCATCTGCTGTCTGCGCCCCGGGGTCCCCGGCCTGTCCGACACCATCTCGGTGCGCTCGATCATCGGGCGCTACCTCGAGCACGCCCGCATCTACCGGTTCGAGCACGGCGGAGCCCGCCCGGGCGAGGAGCAGGTGGGGCCGAGCTACTACATCGGCAGCGCCGACCTCATGCCCCGCAACCTCGATCGCCGCGTCGAAGCGGTCGTGCCGGTCGACGCACCCGAGCTCCAGGCCCAGCTCGACGAGATCCTCGACGTGAACCGTGAGGACGACACGCTCGCGTGGGACCTCGGACCGGACAACCTCTGGCACCACGTTCCCATCCGCGACACGATCGAGACCCATCGGCGGATGCAGGAACTGGCGCTCGAGCGTCGAGCCTGATGGCGCGCGAGGCGCACGAGTCCCCGTCGGATCCTCTCCCGCCCCCTCCGCCCCCTCCGGGGGGTGGACCGGTGCTCGGCACGGCGGTGGCCGAGGTCGGCGCCCGCGCCACCGAACACCTCGAGACCGAGGTGAAGCTGGGGGCGTCGGTCGACTTCGTGGTGCCCGATCTGTCCGAGTCGTTCCCCGATCTCGTGCTGACCGCGGCGCCCACGCTCGCCCTCGAGGCGGTGTACTTCGACACCGCCGACCTCGCGCTCACCCGCAGCAAGGTCAGCCTTCGGCACCGCACCGGCGAGGGAGCGGCGCGTTGGACCCTCAAGCTCCCGAAGGACAAGTCCGGCCCCGTCGACCCCGATGCCGTGGTGGCCGGCACGTTGCGCCGTCGCGAGCTCAACATCATGTCCGACGACGGGTCGGCGGTTCCGTCCGTGCTGGCATCGCTGGTCATCGGCTGGACGCGAGGAGATCCGCTGGCGCCGATCGTCACCCTGCGCACCGAACGCCGCCGCGTCCTGCTCCAGGACCGGGCTTCGGGGGCCGAGATGGGCGAGATCGATGACGACACCGTGCAGGTGCTGCACGGCGACGTCCTCACCGAGACGTTCCGAGAGATCGAGGTCGAGGTCGACGAGCAGGCGACGAACGACGTCCTCCCCACGGTGGCTGCTGCGCTGCGCTTCGCGGGAGCGACCGAAGCCGACAGCACGTCCAAGGTGGGTCGGGCGCTCGGTCCTGCCGGCGCGGTTCCAGCCGTGCCGCTGGGGGTCGTCGTCGACCGCGACGCCGACGTCGAAGCGCTCGTGCGGTCGGCGCTGTCGCGGAGCACCGCGGTCCTGATCGGCGTCGATCATGCGATCCGCCTCGACGACGACCCCGGCGCGGTGCGACGGGCGTCCGCTGCGGTACGGCGGTTGCGGGCCGATCTCCGCCTGCTGCGCCCCAACCTCGAGGCGGCGGCGGTGGCCCACCTCCGCGAGGAGCTGGCGTGGCTCCAGGCCCAGCTCGGTCGTGTGCGCCAGCTCGACGTGATCGGCGATCGGGTCCGTGCCGGTCTCGCTCGTCTCGATCCCGAAGATCGTGGTGAGGGTGCGACCCTGCTCGATCACCTCGCTGCGGTGCGGGCGATGACGCGCACCGCGCTCGTGACCTCGATGTGCACGCCTCGCTACGTCGCCCTCCTGCGGAGCCTGGTCGCCATGTCGGCCGCTCCTCCCCTCCAGGCCGGTCTCGGGGACCTGCCCGCCACCCGGGTGGCGCGTCGCATCGCCCGTCGCCCGGTGCAACGGATCGGTCGTGAGATCGCGTCGCTCGAGGCGAGGAGCGACCACCCGACCGACGAGCAGATCCGCGGGCTGCGCCGCCGCGTCCGCAACGCTCGCCTCGGCATCCAGCTCGTCGATCCGCTCTTGCGGAGATCGGGGCGTCTCGTCCGCTCGCTCGCCGAGGCCCAAGACGAGCTCGGTGTGCTCGCCGACGCCACCGACACCGAGGAGTGGTTGCGGGCGACGGCCACCGTGTTCGCCAGCCCGTCCCTCTCGTTCGTGGCCGGACAGCTGGCGGCGGGGGAGCGGGCCGACGCGGCGGCGGTTCGGTCGGAGTGGCGTCTCATCGTGGGGGGCATCACCCACCCCGCCGACCAGTTCCTGCGACGATGACCCCTGTGGGGAGCTACGGGTTGTGACCGAGCGCGTCGAGGCCGCAGGCGGCGTGGTGTGGAAGGTCGACAAGGACCGTGTGCACGTGCTGCTCGTCCATCGACCCAAGTACGAGGACTGGTCGCTGCCCAAGGGCAAGCTCGACCCCGGTGAGTCGCACGAGGAAGCGGCGCGGCGCGAGGTCGAGGAAGAGACCGGGTACCGCTGCAAGCTCGGGTCCGAGCTGAAGTCGATCAGCTACCGCGACGCGCGGGGACGCCCCAAGCGCGTGCGGTACTGGGAGATGACCGTCTCCAAGGGCGAGTTCGCCGTCAACGACGAGGTCGATGAGATCCGGTGGATGTCGGTCGGAGACGCCATCGACCGCCTCAGCTATGCCCGCGACGTCCCGGTGCTGCAGTCCTTCAAGGACCTGGTCAAGAAGGACCGCCTCGGCCGTTGAGCCTCCCGGACCGGACGCTCGGATGAACGCCAGGAGTCCGACCAGGGGTCGTTCACCCAAAAGTCACCTCATGCCAGGAGGTTGTTCACCTTGGACACCTTGGCGCGCTACCTGGAGTCCGTACGGTGCGCGTGTCCGTGATCTGCGGACCTGGTGGACCGTCGCACGCGGTGCACCGAGACGTCCGTCAAAGGAGACACCCTTCATGTCGAACACCGCTCCGTCGGTCAAGCCGAAGTCGCGAGTCCTGTGGCTCTCGGCCCTCCTCGTCGTGGTGGCCTTCGTCGCCGCTGCCTGCGGGAGCAGCTCCGACGACACCACCGATGGGGGCTCCAGCGATGTCACCGCGGGCAGCGCCGAAGGCGCCGACATCGACTACGCCTCGCTGTCGGGCACGCTCGACGGATCCGGCGCAACCTTCCCGAAGGGCTTCTACGAGGTCGCCATCGAGGAGTTCGAGGCCGTTGCCTCCGGCGTGACGGTCAACTACGCCGGTGGCGGCTCCGGCAAGGGCAAGCAGGACCTCGCCGATCAGGTCACCGTGTGGGCCGGCACCGACAGCCTGGTCAAGGACGAGGACCTTGCCGGCTTCAAGGGCGGCGACATCCTCTACTTCCCGACGGTCGCTGCCCCGGTGACGATCTCCTACAACCTCGACGGGGTCGAGGAGCTCAACCTCACGCCGAGCGTGCTCGCCCAGATCTTCTCCGGCGCCATCACCAGCTGGGACGATCCGGTCATCGCCGCCGACAACTCGGGCACCTCGCTCCCGGCCGAGTCCATCACGCTCGCCGTGCGTGCCGACGGCTCGGGGACGACCTCGAACTTCTCGAAGTACCTCACCGCGGCGGCGCCTGATGACTGGACGCTCGGCTCCAGCGACACGATCCCGTGGACCGGCAACTTCGTCGCCGGCCAGGGCAGCACCGGTGTGAGCCAGACCATCTCCAGCACACCTGGTGCCATCGGCTACGTGGACCTCTCCGACGCGGTCGCCTCGGGCCTCACCTTCGCCTCGATCCAAAACGCCGACGGCGAGTTCGTCCAGCCGACGCTCGAAGCGGCCTCCGCCGCGGTCGAGGGTGCAACCCTCGGGGACGACCTCACGCTGAACCCGCTCAACGCCGCGGGCGCCGAGTCCTACCCGATCACCGCCGTCACCTACATCCTCGTGTACGCCAACCAGACCGACGCCGGCATCGGTGCGGCCATCAAGGGCTGGGTCAACTTCGTGCTGAGCGACGCCCAGGCGTTCGCTCCTGAGGTCGACTTCGCCCCGCTGCCCACTCCGGTGCAAGAAGCGGCCATCGCGCAGCTCGACAAGATCACGATCCCGTAGCACCCGCTCCTGTCCCCGGGGGTGGGGCGACCGGTACGGTCGCCCCACCCTCACCCCCCGAGCTCGCCGACCCGAACCGCAGGGAAGACCGCGTGTCAACCTCCACCATCGACATCTCGACCCCATCGGATCCGAAGCCGCCCGGTGGCACCTCGCTGCTCGATCGGAGCAAGGGTGGACGAGGGGACCAGATCTTCAAGATCGTCGCCCTGCTCGCCGGGCTCATGGTCCTGGCGGTCTTGGCGCTCATCGCCTACTCCACCACCAAGGAGGCCATGCCGGCCTTCCGGGAGGAAGGCCTCTCGTTCATCACCTCCGACGTCTGGATCCCCAGCGAAGGCAAGTTCGGGGCGCTGGCCTTCATCTACGGCACGCTCCTCGCGTCGCTGATCGCGTTGGTCATCGCCGTGCCGGTCAGCCTCGGCATCGCACTCTTCACGACCGAGGTCGCCCCCAAGCGGCTCCGCGGCTGGGTCGTCTACGTCATGGACCTGCTCGCCGCGATCCCCTCGGTGGTCTACGGGTTCTGGGGTCTTGTGGTCTTCGCCCCGAACGTCCAGCCGATCTACAAGTCCATCGCCGACGCGACCGACGACATCCCGGTCATCGGGGCCATCTTCGGCGGTTCGGCGAGCGGCAAGAGCTTCATGACCGCCGGCATGATCTTGGCGATCATGATCGTGCCGATCATCACATCGCTGTCACGTGAGGTGATCTCCACGGTTCCTTCGGCGCAGCGAGAGGCCGCCTACGGCATGGGCGCCACCCGCTGGGAGATGCTCCGCTACTCGGTCCTGCCGTGGAGCCGAGGCGGCATCACCGGAGCGGTGATGCTCGGTCTCGGTCGGGCGCTCGGCGAGACGATCGCCGTAGCTCTCGTGATCGGCTCCGCTCCGCAGATCACGTCGCACATCTTCGAGCCGGGCGATGCCATGGCCGCGGTCATCGCCAACCAGTTCGGCGAGGCGCAGGGCACCCACCGCGCCGCCCTCATCGGGCTCGGCGTCGTGCTCTTCCTCATCACGATCCTCGTCAACGTCGGTGCCCGGGGCATCGTGAACCGCTTCGACCGGAAGCTGCAGGCCGCCTGACATGACCGCACCCCTGACTCCTGAGAACCGCCTCCTGCTCGAGGTCACCACCAGCCGCTCTCGGCGCACCAAGAACACCTTGGCCACGGTCTGGATGTACGGCGCGCTCGTCGTCGCCGTCATCCCCTTGGGCTTCGTCCTCTACTACGTGGTGTCCAAGGGCGTCACCGCCATCGACGCCGCCTGGTTCACCGAGGACATCGCCGTGAGCTCGCGCAAGGCCGGCGGCGGCATGTACCCCGCCATCATGGGCACGCTGCTCATCACCGCCGGGGCCGCCCTCATGGCCGTGCCGCTCGGCGTGCTCGGCGCCATCTACCTGCACGAGTACGGCGCCAAGGGCAAGCTCGCCTCGCTCATCCGCTTCATGGCCGACGTCATGACCGGGGTGCCGTCGATCGTGATGGGCCTGTTCATCTACACGATCTGGACCCTGCGCTTCGGCCTCTCCGGCTTCGGCGGCTCGCTGGCCCTGGCCTGCCTCATGCTGCCGATCGTCATCCGGTCCACCGAGGAGATGCTGCGCCTGGTCTCCGACGACCTGCGCAACGCCAGCTACGCCCTCGGCAACCGCAAGTGGCGCACGATCCTGACCGTGGTGCTCCCCGCCGCGATGGGCGGGATCATCAGCGGGGTCATGCTCGCCGTGGCCCGCGCCGCGGGCGAGACCGCACCGCTGCTCTTCACCATCGGAGCGGCCCGGTCGTTCAAACCCAACCTGTTCTCCGGGTCGACCACCGCGCTGCCGCTCCAGATCTTCTCGAACGCCCAGCAGCCGTTCCCCGTCGCGCAAGATCGGGCGTGGGCTGCGGCGCTCACGCTGGTCGTCATCGTCTTCGTCTTCACCGTCCTCGCCCGCATCGTGTCCTCCCGTCTCTCCCTCGAGAAGTCGTGACCCCGTGCATCGGCAGGTTCCCTCCTTCCTCGACCGCTCCGTCTGTACCCTCGTCAGCGCATGCACGCTGACGACGAACCCCATCCGGCCCCCCGTTCCGCTGAGGAAGTCGCCATGACCGTCGATCCGACCGCCACCCCCACGCTCGACGCTGCGACGCCCGTAGCGACGTCCATGGCGACGCCCGAAGCCGCGGCGGCTGCGCCGGGCGCCGACGTGCCGTTGGCGCCCGTGGTCTTCGACGTCAAGGACCTGTCCGTGTACTACGGCCAGTTCCGGGCGGTGCGCGACGTGAACATCGACATCCACCAGCACGAGATCACGGCCTTCATCGGTCCGTCGGGCTGCGGCAAGTCCACCGTGCTGCGCTGCTTCGACCGGATGAACGACCTCATCGAGAGCGCCCGGGTCGAGGGCAAGATCCTCTACCACGGCGTCGACCTCTACGACCCCCGGGTCGACCCGGTCGAGGTGCGCAAGCGCGTCGGCATGGTGTTCCAGAAGCCGAACCCGTTCCCCAAGTCGATCTACGACAACGTCGCGTTCGGTCCCAAGCTCTCGGGCATGAAGGGCGACATGGACGACATCGTCGAGAAGGCGCTGCGCGGTGCGGCCCTGTGGGACGAGGTGAAGGATCGACTCAAGAAGTCCGCGCTCGGCCTGTCGGGGGGCCAGCAGCAGCGCCTCTGCATCGCGCGTGCCATCGCGGTGGAACCCGAGGTCGTGCTCATGGACGAGCCGTGCTCGGCGCTCGACCCCATCGCGACGGCCCGCATCGAGGACCTGATGCAGGAGATCAAGGCCGAGTTCACGATCCTCATCGTCACGCACAACATGCAGCAGGCGGCCCGCGTCAGCGACCGCACCGCGTTCTTCACCACCGAGGTCAACGAGAACAGCGACA
>CAZALT010000066.1:0-17724 GCA_964485515.1 uncultured Rhabdothermincola sp.
GACGCACCAGACCGAGACGCACCAGACCGAGACGCACCAGACCGAGACGCACCAGGCCGAGACGATCCGCACCGGGATGCACCAGCCGATCGCATCGGACCAGCCGATCTACGCGGTCGGCCACTCCAAGGGCGGTGCGGCGCTGCTCCTCGCCGAGCAGGCCCGACCCGGCACCTTCTCAGCGCTGTACCTCTTCGAACCCGTGGTGTTCCCCGGCAATCCGATCGGGTCGGACGGCAAGCCGCTCGAGAACCCGCTGGCCGCGGGTGCGCGCCGTCGGCGCGGGCAGTTCGCCAGTCGGGACGAGGCGTTCGACAACTTCGCGTCGAAGCCGCCGCTGTCGGTCCTGGACCGCGCTGCGCTCCACGCCTACGTCGACCACGGGTTCATCGACGGACCCGCCGGCCCGAGCGGAGAGCCGGTCGTCGAGCTCGCCTGTTCCCCCGAGAACGAAGCGCGGACCTACGAAGGTGGACTGGCGCACCGCGCCTTCGACCACCTCGACCGGGTCAGGTGCCCGGTGGTGATCGCAACCGGTCGACCCGACGACCCCGGACCCGCGGCGTTCGGCCCGCCCATCGCCGATTCGCTGCCCGACGGACGACTCGAGGTCTTCGAGACGCTCGGCCACTTCGGTCCCCTCGAGGACCCCGCGCTCGTGGCCTCCGCCGTGCAGCGGTTCTTCCACGACGTGGCCACCAAGGGACTCCCGCCGAGCCGATAGGGGACACCCACCGAGCCGATGGTGAGCGACCCACGCTGGCCGCCCTACGATCTCGGCCGTGTCGACGACTGACGATCCCGAGGCCCCGATCCATCCGGCGACGGTCGGCGGTGGCGGTTCGACCTCCGACGGGCACGACGGCGCCCCCATCGAGACCCTCCGTGAGCTGATCGCCGAGGATGCCCAGCTCCTCGCCCACCACGAGCCCGTGCTTCCCCCGCACGACCTGAGCCTCGTCTCGCGGTTCGATGATGCGGTCGACCGGGCCTTCGATCTCGTACGCGGACGCGAACCCAGCGACCGGATCGTCTACGCCGTGTCCGAGCTCGCCGACTTCTCGCTGCTCTGGCATCTGGTCGGGTGGTCCAAGGCGCTCGCCGGCTCGGATGAGGACCTCGAGGCCGCCGTCCGCCTCAGCATCCTGCTGGGCCTCGAATCGGTGATCGTCAACGCGGGTGTCAAGTCGCTCTTCAAGCGGGAGCGCCCCGTCTACCAGGGCGAGCGCCCGCACCCCCTCCGGGTGCCGATGACCACCAGCTTCCCGAGCGGCCACGCCAGCGCCGCGGTGGTCTCTGCGCTCCTGCTGGCGGACCGGACCAAGGCCGCACCGCTCTACTGGGGCTTGGCCGGCTTCGTCGCCGCGAGCCGTGTGCACGTCCGCATCCACCACGCATCAGACGTGCTCGGCGGCGCCGTCGTCGGTGCGGGCATCGGCTTGGCGTTGCGCAGGATCTGGCCCCATCCTCGCCGCCGTCGCGGCTGAGACCCACCTGAAGCCGCCCGATCCCCCATCCCCGCCGAGCTGGGGGAAGAAGTTCGGAGCCGACCATGTTGCAGGGACCATGAGCCGATCGTTCGCCATCACCTGGGACTACCGCTGTCCCTTCGCCCGCATCGCCAACGACCTCGTCGCCACCGGCCTGCTCGACGGTGCCGACTGGGACGTGACCTTCGTGCCGTTCAGCCTCGGTCAGGCCCACGTCGAAGAGGGTGACCCCGACATCTGGGAGACCCCCGACCAGGATACGGGCCTGCTCTCCCTCCAGGCCGCGGTCATCGTGCGGGACGCGTTCCCCGACCAGTTCCCCGGCATCCACAAGGCGATCTTCGATGCCCGCCACGGGCACGGCGCGCGCATCGACGACGAGCAGGTGCTGCGCGACATCATCGACGCCGGCGGGGTCAGCTCCACCGCCGTGTTCGACCGCGTCGCCAGCGGTGAAGCGCTCGAGATCGTGCGCAAAGACCACGAAGCCGTCGTGGCCAGCCACGACGTGTGGGGGGTGCCCACCTTCATCGTGGGCGACCGCGCCACCTTCGTGCGCCTCATGAAGGACAGCGACGGCGACGGTCCCGCGGCGATCGCCACCGTCGAGCGCGTCGTCGACCTCATGGGCGACTGGCCCGAGCTCAACGAATTCAAGAACACCACGATCGAGCGCTGACCGGACCTGGCACATCAACTTCCCGGGCCGAGCCGCCGGCGGGGTCATGGCACGAACCGGCAAGGCCGTCGGGGCACCACGGCACTCGCCTAGCCTCTCGACCATGTCGCCGAGAGACCGGGAGCGCGTTGCGGTCGATCATCGCCACATGACCGACGTCGAGGCGCTGATGTGGACCGTGGAGCAGGATCCGCACCTGTCGGCCAACTTCGCCAGCATCACGATCCTCGACACCCTGCCCGACATGGGCAAGCTCCGGCGGAGGATGTTGCGCACGGTGCAGCGGGTCCCACGACTCCGCCAGCGCGTCGTGCCCGGCATCGGTCGCCTGGCACCGCCGGAGTGGCACGACGACCCCGACTTCGACATCGACTTCCACATCCGCCACCTCGCCCTGCCCGACCCGGGTGATCGACGAACCCTCTTCGACCTCGTCACCGTCTTGGTGCTCGACCCGTTCGAACGCACCCGACCGCTGTGGGAGTTCATCGTCGTCGAGGGGCTGGAGGGAGAGAAGGCCGCGCTGGTCCAGAAGATGCACCACACCATCACCGATGGCGAGGGCGGCATCAGGATGTCGGAGCAGTACATCGACGTCGAACGCGACGTCGACGACATCGACGAGATCACGATCATCCCCGATACCTCCACCCAGACGATGGGTGAGGACTGGGCGGGCGATCTGTGGTCCTCCACCACCGCGACGATCGGTCACACCTGGCGCCGCACGCTCGGCATGACCAACCGCGCCACGCTCAACGCGCTCATCGCGCTCGCCAACCCTGCACAGCTCCCGCAGGTCGGGACGGACTTCGTCGAGACGGGCAGATCAGCGCTCCGACAGCTGACCGTGAACGAGAAGTGCCGGTCTCCGCTGTGGACCGACCGGTCGCTGCTGCGTCACTTCGACGCCTTCGACCTCGACTTCGACCAGGTGCACCGAACGGCCAAGGCGGCTGGTGTCAGCATCAACGACGTGTTCGTGACCGCAATGGTGCGCGGCGCGGCGGCTCACCACGAGCGGCGCGGCAGCACCCTCGACAGCATCCGGATCTCGATGCCGGTCAGCACGCGACAAGGCGGGGCGGGCGGCAACGCCTTCGTGCCGACTCGTGTCGTGCTGCCCACCGAGCGTCTCGACGCCGATGGGCAGCTCGCCACCGTCCATGCCCTGCTCGATCGGACCAAGCACGAGAAGGCGATCGGCATCGTCGAGCAGGCCGCGGGCCTGGCCAACCTGTTTCCGACGGGCCTGCTCACCCGTCTCGCGCGAGACCAGGCCGCATCGGTCGACCTCACGGCGTCGAACCTACGAGCCGCGCCGTTCGACCTCTACATCTCCGGAGCGCGCATCGAGGGGACCTACCCGGTCGGCCCGCTGGCTTGCACCGCGGTGAACGCCACGATGATGTCGTACTGCGGCACGCTCAACATCGGGGTGCACATCGATGCCGGCGCGGTGCGAGAACCAGCCGAGCTAGTCGACGACCTCGTCACCGCGTTCGACGAGCTCATCGCCGAGTCACCCGGCACCTGACGCCCGGCACCTGGCTTGCGGTCGCTGGCTCTCGGTCGTGCCGACGACCGAGACGAGAACTGCAAGGAGCGAGGACCTGGCGGCCAGCAGCCACCGGAACCCTCGCTCCTCGTCGTTCTCACACCCCGGCGGCGTCGTCGCCCCCGGCGCCGCGGGCTGGAGGTGCCTCGGTCAGTTGACCGACGCCACCGCAGCCTCGGTGGCCAGCAGGAGTCGCAGATCGAGGAGGAGGTCGGAGACCTCGTCGGTCGACACGAGCTCGCGGTGCATCATGTCGCCAAGACCCTGATCGATGAGGGCAAGCGCTGCCTCATGGCCCGCGCCGGCCTCGAGCGGTTCGACCTGGGTGGTCTCGATCTCTGCGGTATCGGTCATGGTTGCTGTCTCTCCTGTTCGGAAAATCCGATGCTGATCGACGACCCTGCCCCCTGACCCTCCGAGCGAGTCGGCGGGGCGGTTGGACGGGACACAGGTTCCAACCGCTCGAACCCGCTGGGTGTTCCCCATCTGGCGTGGCCACCCGAGAGTTCGGCGGATCTCTCCGCTGAACAGCCCTGGCGGACTGACGCCACCTTACCGACGAACGATGACACCGGTGTTTCACCCGAGGAGATTTCACGTTTCGGGACCTCTGACCGTTGGATCGGCACCCCGGCCCGGTGGTCGTCGGCCCCCTCGTCTTCGCATCTCACCCGATGTGGGCAGCGGGGACCCCGCCGCGCACGCACGCTGACGCGATGGCGTCGATGTGACGCACGTCGGTACCGCAGCACCCACCCAGCACCTCGAGGTTCGGCAACCGGGCGGCGAGGACGGCGTAGTGCGCGGCGAGCTCGCGGGGATCGCCGTCATCGAGCTCGTCGGCCTCATCGAGCTCGGCATGGCTCATGCGCGACGCGTTCGACCGGAGAAGACCCAGCCTGGCGATGGCCGGCCGCGTCGGATCCAAGACCTGGTCGAAGTGCTCGGGGTGCGCGCAGTTGACCCCGAAGGACGCCACCGCTCCGTCGGTGGCGGCATCGACCTGCTCGATCGCCTCGGCCAGTCCGTCTCCACTCGGCAGCCGCCCGTCCGTCTCGACGGTGAAGGAGAGCGTCACGGGCACGCCCGTCGCCGCGGCCGCTCGCACGAAGCCGATGCCCTCGCCGACGTGGGTGCACGTCAGCATCGTGAGACGGTCGGCCCCTTCCGCCGCGAACGACTCGGCCTGGGCACGGTGGTAGCTCTCGGCGTCCTCGGGGCTCAACAGTTCGGCCGGGTCGTACCCGTCACCGCGAGGCCCGAAATTGCCGCTGACCTCCACGTCGACACCCGACACCTCGTCACCCAACGACCGGAGGAACGAGATCGCCTCGCGGTTGATCCGATCGAGCGACGTGGCATCGTGGCCGAGGCGTGCGCCCCAGTCCGTGCTCGCCCGCCACGTCGGCGTCTCGACCACGATGCCCGCGCCCACCCGCGCCGCCACCCGCAGGTGGTCCGTGTAGTACTCGGCCAGCAGCGCCCGGCCCGCGTCGTCACCGAGCAGCGGGTACGAGGCGAAGTCGGGCAGATCGACGCCCTTTGTGAACATCAGCCAGGTCTCGAGCCCGCTGTCGGTCAACCGGCGTGTCGTCTCGTGCTTCTCCATCATCATCCCCCTCAGAACAGACCAACTAGTCGGTCTGTATCGTACAAACCGACCAGTTGGTCTGTCAACGGGTAGCGTTCACCCATGTCCGACACCCCTCTCCGAGCACGGATCCTCGACGCGGCCAACGACCTGGTCCTCGACCAGGGCTTCCGTGCGACCACCGTCGACGCCGTCCTGACCCGAGCGCAAGCATCGAAAGGCGCGTTCTTCCACCACTTCCCCAACAAGGTCGCCCTGGGCACCGCCCTCGTCGAGCGCTACGCCGAAGCCGACCTCGCCAACCTCGAGCGGACCATGACCGCGGCCGAATCCACGACCGACGACCCAGCCGAGCAGCTGGTCGCCTTCCTGCGCGCCTACGAAGAAGAAGCCGTCGCCATCGCGTCTTCCCAACCGGGTTGCCTGTTCGTGTCGTTCATCTACGAGTCGATCGACGACACGTCAGACAGCCGGGCCATCATCGTCAAGACCATCGACGCGTGGCGCGAACGGATCCTCACCAAGCTCACTGCCGCGGCCGCGACCCGCGACCTTCCCGCCGACCTCGATCTCGTATCGATGGCCGACGCGGTCTACAGCGCGTTCGAGGGCGGGTTCATCCTCGCTCGCGCCACCGGCGAGCCCACGATGCTGCGAGACCAGCTCACCCACCTACGCCGCTACTACGAGCTCGTGCTCGCGCTCACTCCGAGCACTGGTCTGGCGACCCCGGTGATCGAAGGTGACTGATCGGGACGCGCCGCCCGAGGATGCACGGCTCCCTATGCTCTCGGACCTGTGAGCTACGAAGTCCGCCACCGGTTGGGACGCGGCGGCATGGGCGTCGTCGACCTCGCGGTCGCGCCCGACGGGCGAGAGGTCGCCCTAAAGCGCCTCGCGCTGCACGGCAGCAGCCGCGAGATGATCCACGCCCGGCAGCGCATCCGTCGTGAGGCCGAGGCCCTGGAGACGCTGCACCACCCGGGCATCGTCGAGCTGATCGAGGTCATCGACGACGGCGACGACATCGTGCTGGTCATGCCGTACCTCCCGGGGGGCACGCTCACCGACCACGTCCAGCAGAGCGGGCCGCTCAGCCCGGCCCAGCTGGGCCACCTCGCCGACACCCTCGCGGCCGCGCTCGCCCAGGCGCACCGCCACGGGATCATCCACCGCGACATCAAGCCCGGCAACGTGCTGTTCGACGGGCACGGCAACGCCTACCTCACCGACTTCGGCATCGCCACGCTCCGCGACGCCACGTCCGGCCTCACCCTGACCGGCGCCATCGTCGGCACCCCGGACTTCATGGCCCCCGAACAGGCACGAGGCGAGCCCGCCACCGCCGCGAGCGACGTGTTCTCGCTCGGAGCGACGCTGCTGTACGCGGCCACCGGGCACCCACCCTACGGATCGGCAGACGCCCGCGTCACGATCCAACGGGCGGCCAAGGGCCGACTCGCCCCGTTCCCCGACACGCTCGACAAGGACCTCCGCAAGCGGCTCACACCCCTGCTCCGACGCGACCCCGAGCGCCGACCGAGCGCCGCCGAGGTCGTGGGCGGGCCGGCGGGCACGGTCGTCGCCGCGCCGACGAGCGATCCGGGCCGGCTCCGGCGCGTCCGGAACCACCTGCGCGATCCGGCCCGGGCCCGCAGCGGCCGACGCTGGGCCGTCGCCTTCGGCGCGGTGGCCATCGCCTCTGTGGCGCTGATCGCCGTCGCCGCCATCAGCACCGGCGACGACAGGCCGCCCGGTGACGCATCGGAGCCGGGCACCACCGCGACCACGCCGTGCGCTCCCCTGCCCTACCAGCCGTGCGGCCAGCCCGAGCCGGCACCCAACACCGACGGGACCACCTGCCTGGCCGGCTACGACGACTACGACGCCGACCCAGCCAACGGATGCGAGGCGGTGAGCGACGACATCGACGGCCGCGAGCTCGTGTCGACCATCACCGCGAACCTCGTCCCCCGGACCGACATCGACCGGTACCCGACCACGATCCGCGACGACTTCCAACTGCTGTGCGACGGCACGTTCAAGCTGACGCTGACGGCACCGGCTGGCACCGCCATGCGAGTCGAGCTGCTCGAGGGCGAGCGGATCATCGACGCCACGACCAGTCGAGACGGCGAACCCGCGACGCTGTCGGTCGGTGAGCCGAACTGCTTCGGCGACGACGGCGGCGACTACGTGGTGCGGGTCAGCTGGGTCGGTGAGGCGCGTTCGGCGGAGCCGTACACGCTGACCCGCTCGGGCAACTTCTGATCCGACGCCGGTGGAGGAGGTGCCCGTCGACCGTCGATGGCTGTCGGGGGTCGACCTACGATCGCCCTGATGGCCCGCACCGACAAGCCGACCCCCGTGAAGAAGGCGCCCACCAAGAAGGCCGCCGCGAAGAAGGCGCCC
This sequence comes from uncultured Rhabdothermincola sp., assembly GCA_964485515.1. GTDB lineage: Bacteria > Actinomycetota > Acidimicrobiia > Acidimicrobiales > Acidimicrobilacustridaceae > CAZALT01. The sequence goes on from CAZALT010000066.1 coordinate 7,731, forward strand.
ACCAAGCCGACCCCCGCGAAGAAGGCCGCCACCAAGAAGGCCGCCACCAAGAAGGCCGGTCGCCGGCCGAATGCGGCAGCTCTGGAGCGTGCCCGGGAGCACGAGCGCGAGCAGACCCGCATCGCCCGAGCCGAAACGCTCCTCGCGCTGGGTCTGCACCCGGGCGACCCCGTGCGGTTCCGGCGCGCCGACGAGACCCGATGGAAGAACGCCACGGTCGAACGGGTCGAGAACGACGGCAGCCTCGGCCTGCGCGACGACAAGGGCGCGGCACGATCGATCCCCGCCGAGCTCGTCGAGGTCAAGGGCACCGGACCCCGCGGCGGTGTCGTGTGGAACCCGCTCCCCGACCGCATCGCCGCCGCCGAGCAGCTCCGGCTGATCTGATGTCCACGGCGGACCCGCACGCGGTGGATCTGCGCCACCTCCCTCGCCGCGCCGCACCGATGGTGCTGCACGCGGTGCACCGAGAGCTCCCTGTGGGAGCCCGCATCGCGCTCACCGCCCTCACGACAACCGAGGGCGACGACCCCGACCTCACCCGGAGCGACGATGTCCGAGCGGCCGACCGAGCACCCTCGCGATGGACCTGTCGTCAGCTCGACGACGTCCTCGTGGGTGCTGGCTTCACCGACATCACCTCCGACTGTGGCAGCTCGACGGGTGGCGACGGCCACGTGGTCACGGCCACGAGATCCCGCTCGCTCGCCGACACCGTCGGACCCGGCATGCGCCTGCTGATGTGCGGCCTCAACCCGAGCCTCAACGCAGCCGACGCCGGCGTGGGCTTCTTCAAGAACGGCAACCGCTTCTGGCCCGCCGCCATCGACGCCGGTCTGGTCACCCACGACCGAGACCCGGTCCACGCGCTGGACCACGACCGCATCGGCATGACCGACATCGTCAAGCGAGCCACGGCCCGAGCCGACGAGCTCGACCCCGACGAGTTCCGCACGGGCATGGCACGCCTCGAACGCCTCGTGGCGTGGCTTCGACCCGGGGCCGTGTGCTTCGTCGGCCTCGTGGGGTTCCGCACCGCGGTCGACCGCAAGGCCAAGCCCGGTCCGCAACCGGATCGCGTCGGCGGTCGCCCCACCTACGTCATGGCCTCCACCAGCGGCCTCAACGCCCGCACCTCGCTCCACGACCTGACGGCGCACCTCCGAGCCGCGGCGGCGCTCGCCGACCCGGCCTGATCGCCGGCATCGGATCAGGCCGGTGTCGGATGCGTGATGCGTCGGCCCGTGATCTCATGGGGGGTGATGAGCAGCCAGCGGGACTTCGGACTGTCGACCCAGGGGTCGATCGCCAGCTCGTCCAGCGCGACGACCTCGTCGGTGGTCTTGGGCTCGCGTCCCCGGCCCTTGACCACGACGCTCCAGCCCTGGTGGTGCTCGCCGTCGAGGCCATCGATCTCGAAGGCGAGCGCCGGCATCATCGTGGCGCCGGCCAGCTTGGTACCCGCCTCCGTGCGGATCACGATCTCGCCGTCGTGCACCACGTAGTTGATGGGGAAGATGTCGGGAACGCTGCCGACCGTCACCGCGATGCGGCCCACGGTCGTCCGACGTAGCAACGCCCAGCACTCCTGCTCCGACAACACGTCCATCCCGATCACTCGACGTGTCCCTTCGCTCGACTCGGGCGCACCCAGGTTCTCGGACATGGTCTCTCCTCGGAGCTCGACGTCGCTGTCAGGAGCCCACGCTACCGAACATCGGTCGAGTGGTGGACGAAGGTGGAAGACTCCCGACCATGACGGACGCGCCGTGGGTCGGAGATGCTTGTTCGCTCGTCGAGGCGTTCCGGACGGGGGCCCGAACACCGGCCGAGGAGCTCGAGGTCACGCTCGCCGCGATCGAGGCGAGCGACCTCAACGCGTTCTCCTTCCTCGACGCCGAGGGCGCGCTCGAGCGCGCCCGCGACACCGACGTGGCCCTCCCGTTCGGCGGGGTGCCCATGGGCATCAAAGAGCTCGACCAGGTCGAGGGCTGGCCCGACACCGAGGCGTCGCTCGTGTTCGCCGATCGCGTCGCTCCCCACACCGGGACGATGGTCAGCCGGATCATCGGCGCCGGCGCCAACCCGATCGGGCTCACCACCGCCAGCGAGTTCGGCGGCCTCAACATCGGTTCCACCAAGCTCAACGGCATCACCCGCAACCCGTGGGATCACGGCCGCACGCCCGGAGGATCGTCGAGCGGCAGCGCTGCCGCGGTCGCCGGTGGGTTGGTCACGATCGCGTCCGGCGGCGACGGCGGCGGATCGATCCGCATCCCGGCCGGCTTCACCGGGCTCGTCGGCATGAAGGGCACCGCCGGACGCATCCCACGCGGACCGAGGATGCTCCCGGGGCCGCTGACCGTGGTGCTCGGCTGCCTCGCCCGTTCGGTGCGAGACGTGGCCCGCTGGTTCGACGTGGCCAACGGATCAGATCCCCGCGATCCCTACTCGTTGCCCCGCATCACAGGCTGGGAGGCCGCCCTGGGCAGCCAGGACCTCCGCGGCCTGCGCGTCGCGGTGTCACCGACACTCGGCACCGCCACCGTCCGACCCGAGGTGATCACCGCCGTCGAGCGGGCTGCCGAGGATCTCATCGCCGACGCCGGTCTCGTGGTCGTCGACGACATCGACCTCCAGATGCCCGAGCTCGGCCTGGAGTGGGCGCTGTCGAACCTCGCCACGGTCGTCGCCGACCTGGCCGACCTGTGGCCGGCGTGCCGCGACGACCTCACCCCGGAGATCACCTTCGGCCTCGACATCGCCACGGAGCTGTTCGACCTCGACATGGCGGCACGCTGCGAGGACAACCGCATGCACGCGTTCGAGTCGATGGCGCGCCTGTTCGATCAGGTCGACCTCGTCATCTGCGCGACCAACCCCGATGTCGCGTTCCCCGCCGAGGTCACCGTCAACACCCGGGTCGGCGACGTCGACGTCGAGCTGGGCAACAACGGGGCCCTGACGATCCCCGCCAACATCTGCGGCAACCCGGCGATCTCGATCCCGGTCGACACCATCGCACCTGGCCCGGTCCCAGATGGTGCGGTCCCAGATGGTGCGGTTCCAGATGGTGCGGCTGCAGATGGTGCGGCTGCAGGCCTGCCGGTCGGCCTGCAGATCATCGGTCGCCACCACCAGGACGCGGTGCTGCTCGATCTGGCCCGAATCGTCGAGCAGCACCGGCCGTGGCCGCTGGTCGCTCCTGATCGATAGCCCATCGCGACTCCGCCGGGTCGGCCATCGGCTCGACCGATACCCGCGGCACCGCGATCAGAACTGCTGCACCCCGGGAGACCCCGCGGGTCCTTGGGAACCTGGAGGTGTCGGCGGGGCCGGCATACCGTGCACGCGACGGTTCAGCTCGGCCTCGAGCCCGCGGAGCCGGTTGATCTCGGCACCGACGCGGGCCTGCTCGGCTTCGACGGCGATGAGCTCCTGGCGGGCGTCGAAGGCCTCACGGGCCGCGTGGCGCTCCTCGGGCGACGGCGCGGCGAGGTCGGCGCGGTTGACGTCGTCGCGATAGCGGAACACCTGCTCGAGCGCGTCGCTCTCCCCGAGTGCGGTCCACCGCTCGCGTAGGGTTGCGAGGTCGATCTGCCCGGCCTGCTGGGCGTCGAAGTGCGCACGGCCCTCATCGGTGCGCAGCTCCAACATGTCGGCGGTGAGGGTGGCGCCGGCCGCCGACGGGTCGAGCAAGGCCGCCTTCTCCCGATTGATGCGGGCGGTGGTTCGGGCCTCGATCGCCCGCGCCACCATCTCGCCCAGCGTGCTCGCCTGTCGAGCAGTGTTCGCGGCGGATGCCGTGAGGCCGGCGAGCTCGTTGCGGACCTCCACGAGCTGTGCCTCGTCGGGCGACACCTGCGATCGGGCCGGGTCATCGAACCCGCCCTGCTGAGCCGGACCCGACGACGCAGACGACGCCGACGGCCCGGACGGCACCGAAGGCCCGGACGCGGACAACGCGGACGACGCGGAAGACGCGGACGGCGGGGGATCGGGCGGCGCGGGTGGGTCGTTGAACCAATCGGCGCCGGCCTCGCGCTTGGTGGAGCGCTTCACCAGGAACACCACGCCGGCGACGACGGCCGCGGCGAGCAGCAGGACGAGGAGGATCGTGATGGGGAACCCGCCACCGCCCGAGTCCTCGACCTCGACCTCGGTGACGACGTCGGTGGTCTTCGACGTCGAGGAGTCCGAGCCCGTCGCGATCGCGACGGTGGCCTGACCGACACCGGTGATGGTGCCGTCCACCTCGATTCGCTCCTGGACCGCGCCCTTCGCATCGACCCGCACCACGGCGTTGGGCGTCCCGATGAGCAGCGACCACGCTTGACCCTTGCGAGGCGTGGGATCGATGGCGATCGGCCCAGGCGCCGTGACCTCGACGAAGGTGTCGGATTCCCGGGTCGACGGGTCGTACTTGAAGATCTTGTTTCCCTGGGTGTCGGAGAAGAGGACCGGCGTCGATTTGGCCGCCGCGACGACCCCCGGCTGGCCGACGGGCACGCTCAGCGGCGCGACCGCACCATCGGCGGTTGCCACGGTGGCGGCGCCGAGCAGGCCCTGCGGCACGTAGACGAGCCCACCCTGTTCGGCCGGCGTGCCGGGGAGCACCAGGCCGTCCGCGAACGGCACGACGACGCCCGTGTCGACGTCGACCCGGTAGAGGACCCCGTCGAGCCCGGTGAGGTAGACGGTGCCATCGGTGCCGACCGTCACGCCCGATGGATGGTCCACTGCGGCGACCTGGACCGGGGTCTCGCCGAGGCGGCCACCGAAGCCCATGAGCCGGTTGCCGGCGTAGTCGGTGGTGAGCATGGTGCCGTCGGACAGCACGGCAAGCGACTGGACCTGACCGAGGCCAGTGGCCAGCTCGGTGGTCTTGCCGTTGGCCAGCAGGGCGACGACGGTGCCTTCCTGGGTGGCGACGACCACGGTTCCGGGCTCGACGTCGGCCGTGGCGGTGCCCGCCGTGGCGATTGCCGTCACGGCCATCAGCGTGGCGGCGACGACGACCGCGAGGCGAGACCGGCGTGGAACGCTGCTGGCGCCACGGTGAACAGGGATCCGAAGCGTGCGCATGGTTCCTGTCATAGCACCTCGGCACAATCACCTCATGGACACGCAGCTCCACCTCATCGAAACGCCGACCAGGTCTGCCACTCCTGGCCGACCCGGGGCGACCTCGTGGCGACTCAGCGCCGAGACCCGAGCGACAGGGCGACGTGGCGTGGCCCAGGCCCGGGCTGCGCTCCGCTCCGCCCACCGCACCGACACCCGAACCGACGCTCGAACCGAGTCCCGGACCGAGTCCCGGACCGACCACCGCGCCGCGTGAGCGACGGCTCGCCTTCCTCCCCTCCATCACCCCCCGTTAGGCTCCACTCATGGCAGATGTCGTCGTAGTCGAAGCAGTACGCACCCCAGTAGGTCGGCGCAACGGCGGGCTCTCGTCCGTCCACTCCGCCGACCTGCTGGCCACCACACTTCGTGCACTGGTGGACCGATCGGGCATCGACCCGACCGAGGTCGATCAGGTCATCGGCGGGTGCGTCAGCCAGGTGGGCATGCAGTCCTTCAACATCACCCGCACCGCGTGGCTCACCGCCGGCCTCGGCGCCCACGCCGCGGCCACCACCGTCGACACCCAGTGCGGATCGTCCCAACAGGCCACCAACCTCGCCGTCGCCCTCCTTGCCGCCGGCGTCGTCGACGTCGCTGTGGCCTGCGGCGTCGAGAACATGAGCTCGGTGCCCATGGGCGCGTCGATGGGCCGCGGCCTCGACGTGGGCAAAGCCATCCCCAAGAGCTACTTCGACACCTGGGAGTACACATCGCAGTTCGAGGGCGCCGAGCGGATCGCCGACCAGTGGGGCATCACCCGCCTCGACGCCGACGAGCTCGCCTTGCGCAGCCAGCAGCTCGGGGCCCAGGCCTGGGCCGAAGATCGCTTCTCCAGCCAGATCATCCCCATCGACGCACCCGACCTCGGCGAGGACGGCAAGCCCACGGGCACGACGCATCGCGTCGAACGCGACGAAGGACTACGCGACACCACCATGGAAGGGCTCGCCGGCCTCAAGGCCGTCGCCCGGGAGGGCGGTGTCCACACCGCCGGCTCGTCATCCCAGATCTCCGACGGCGCCGGTGCGGTCTTGCTCACGACGCCGGAGAAGGCCGCTGAGCTCGGACTCACCCCCATCGCCCGCATCGTCGACACCTGCCTCGTGGGCGTCGACCCCGTGCTCATGCTCACCGGGCCCATCGATGCCACGCAACGGCTGCTCGGCCGTACGGGCATGACCCTGTCCGACCTCGACGTCGTCGAGATCAACGAAGCCTTCGCGTCGGTCGTGCTCGCCTGGCAGCGAGAGCTCGACGCCGACCTCACCAAGGTCAACCCCAACGGCGGTGCCATCGCACTGGGCCATCCCCTCGGCGGTACTGGCGCGATCTTGCTCACCAAGGCCGTGCACGAACTGATCCGCACCGACACATCCACCGCCCTCGTCACGATGTGCTGCGGCGGCGGTCTCGGAACCGGCACCATCGTCGAGCGAATCTGACCTCTCGCTCCTCCCGCAGCTCTCCACCGCGGAGGCCGGCATGACCCGCCGCCACCCGTCCACCCCAGCGCCAACACCCGGCCCGGGCCACCCCGCCGTCGATCGCGCCGCCGATCGCTTCACCGATCCGCCTCGACGCATCCGCGGCCCGGCGCGCCCCGGCATCGTGCGGTCGGCCGTCGTGTCGTGCGTCGTGGTCCTTGCCGCGTGCTCGTCGACCGACGGGGGATCGGCTTCGTCGAACCCGACGGTCGTGCGGGTGGTCGACGGCGACACCGTCGTCGTCCGGTCCGACTCCGGCGAGGAGACGGTGCGCCTCATCGGGGTCGACACGCCCGAGACCAAGCACCCCTCCAAACCGGTGCAGTGCTTCGGCAAGGAGGCGACCGCGTTCACCAGGTCGCTCCTCGCCGAGGGCACCGAGGTCCGCCTCGAACGCGACGTCGAGGAACGCGACCGCTACGACCGGGTGCTGGCCTACGTCTACCGCCTCGACGACGGCGTCTTCGTCAACCTCGAGCTCGCCCGCCAGGGGTTCGCCGACGCGCTCACCATCGCGCCCAACGTTGCGTACAGCACCGAGCTCGTCGCTGCCGTCGCCGAGGCACGAAACGAGCAGAGGGGCCTGTGGGTGGCCTGCGATGACTTCGGCGCGCCGGCGTAGCAGCGCACGGTGCTCCCGGCGGTAGCGTCTGGGCGTGACCTCGCTCGCCGAACGCCTTGGCTACCGACCCGACGACCGCCTGCTGATCATCACCGCGAGCGGCCTCGGCATGTGCCAGGCCGCGAACACCGGTGTGTACGAGGCGTTGCGAGGCGGCATCGCCACGAGCGCGAGCCTGATGGTCCCGTGCCCGTGGGCCCGGGAGGCGTCGGCCACCTATCTGGGCGAAGACGTCGGCGTGAAGCTCACGCTCAACGCCGAGTTCGACCTGTACCGGTGGAGTCCAGTCACCCAAGCCCCGTCCCTGCTGGGAGGCGATGGTGGCTTCGCCCGGACCGCCGACGACATGTGGGAGCACGCCGACCTCGACGAGACCCGGCGCGAGTGCCGCGCCCAGATCGAGCGGGCCATCCTGTGGGGCTTCGACGTGAGCCACCTCGACTCCTACCAGGGCGCGCTGCAGATGCGGCCCGAGTTCTTCGATCTCTACCTCGATCTGGCGCTCGAGTTCGCGCTGCCGATCCGACTGTTCAGCAAGTCCACGGAGGAGTCGATCGGGTTCCCGTTCCGCCGCCTGGCCGCGGAGGAGGGGCTCGTGTCCCCCGATCACTTCGTGTCGGCACCCGTGGTCGGTGGCCGGCGGGTGATCGAGCGGGCGCTCTTCGACCTGGAGCCCGGGGTCACCGAGTTCCAGCTCTTCCCCGCGGCCGACACACCAGAGCTGCGTGCCCTCGCCCCCGACTGGGCCGCTCGGGTCGACGACTACCACCTCGCGTGTCATGACGCTTCGATGCGGGCCATGATCGAACGTTCGGGCGCCCACGTCATCGGCTACCGCGAGCTGCGGGCCGTCCAGCAGATCAGTTGATCTGCTGATCTGCTGATCTGCTGATCTGCTGATCAACGATCCCGTCCTGACCCTCACGGCATCGTTAGGTCGATCCGCCAGCGCTGGAACATGCGCCACGGACGAGCCCCCACCGACTCGAGGAACCGGTCGGGCCACGACGATCCCGTGGCCCCGATGTCACACGCCAACGGGGCCTCGCTCAGACCGGCGATCATCAGGTCACGGCATGCCTCGGCCAGGAGCCGGCGCCCGACTCCCTCCTGACGATGGTCGTCGGCGACGACGACCGGACCGATCCAGCCGTCCCGACCGACGGAGTGGACGAGCACGCCCACCACGACACCGGATCGGGGATGGACAGCGGCGAAGCAGGTCGCCTGGGCGATCGCCCGGGACACGATTCCCGCACCTCCCGGCAGGCGGGTCGAGATCCAGTGGGAGACCTCGGCGGCCTGGTCGTCGTCGACGACACGCACGACTCGCACGACGGGGGGTTGGATCTCGGCGGAGGACCGAAACGAGGTGGGCACCGCGAGGACCTGCACTTCGTCGAACCGGTCGTACCCTCCCGCGACGAGCGACCCGACGAGGTCCTCTCCTCCGGCGGTGAGCCCGGGCCAGAGGTGGTCGGGCATCGACCCGCCCACCGCGATCTCCGCGACCGCTCGGGCGCGGGCGAAAGCCGCGGCGGCGCCGAGCAGGCGCGGCGTCGCGGCGTCGGGACCGGATCGATCGCCCCGTTCTGCCACCACCTCGATGACGGCCCGTTCGGCCTCGGTGCGCAGCGAGATCGCGGCCGAGCCGTCGGCCCGGCCCAGCACGACCCGGGCCTCGCCCCAACAGGCCGACTCGATCTCGTCGAGCGTCAGTCGGTCGTCGGGGTAGGAGGCATCGACCAAGGCGAGCAGCTCGGCCGATCGCTCGATCCCCCACTCCACGAGGCCCGAAGCCATCGCGGCCGCATTCACCCGGACCCCACGCGCCCCCGCCTCTCCGTCGCGTGCGTATGTGGAGGGGCCACACCCCCCGAGATACGCAAACGACCAGCAGGCCGACCAGCCCTCGCGCCCGCAGCACCGTCGCGTGCGTATGTGGAGGGGCCACAGCCCCCGAGATACGCAAACGACGGAAGGCGGTCGGCGTTCATGCCGCGTGACGCTATCGGCAAAGTTATATAGGGTTGCCTATATATGGCGATGACCCAGGAGGAGCGAAAGGCAGATACCCGCCGTCGGCTGCTCGACGCGGCAGCCGACGAGTTCGGTGCCAAGGGCTTCCACGGCGTCTCCGCCGACTCGGTCGCCGACGCCGCGGAGCGCACCAGCGGGGCGGTCTACGCCCACTTCGGCAACAAGGTCGGTCTCGTCCTAGCGCTGCTGACCGAGGGCGCCCTCGAGACCGGCCGTCAGATCAAAGCGGGCATCGGTGCAGCCGGCGACACCGACGAGCGCCTCGACGCCATGTGGAGGTCGTTCATCGGCAACGCCAGCGCGGATGACAACACGTGGATGCTCCTGGAGCACGAGCTGTGGCTGTTCGCCGCCCGCAACCCTGAAGCCCGCGACCTGCTCGCCGCCCGCTTCGCCGGCGCCCGCGAGGCCATGGCCGAGTCGTTCGACGGCTGGGCCGACGAGTCCGACACCGACCTGCCACTTCCGTCCGCCGACATGGCCACGCTCGTCTTCGCCCTGCTCATGGGCCTCGAGATGCAGCACCGAGTCGATCCCGACGCCGTCACTCCCCAACTGGGCGCCGCGGGCCTCCAACAGCTCTTCCGCTAGCCCGTCGACGATCGACTGCTCTCACCGCCTCCAGATCGACGAACCAAGACCAGCAACCCAGATCAGCAACCAAGAAACAGGAGCAACCATGCAGACCGAGCTCGCCCAGCGCCTGGGCATCGAGTTCCCG
>CAZALT010000067.1:0-11234 GCA_964485515.1 uncultured Rhabdothermincola sp.
GCTCGACTTCCCCATCTTCGACGCCGACAACCACATGTACGAGACCCGTGACTCGCTCACGAAGTTCCTCCCCGACAAGTACAAGGGCGCCATCGACTACGTCGAGGTCAAGGGCCGCACGAAGATCGTGGTGCGCGGCCAGATCAGCAACTACATCCCGAACCCCACCTTCGATGTGGTTGCGGCCCCCGGTGCGCAGGAGGACTACTTCCGCAACGGCAACCCCGAGGGCAAGTCCTACCGCGAGCTGATGGGCGATCCCATCAAGTGCCTCCCGGCGTTTCGTGAGCCGGCGCCGCGACTCGAGCTGATGGACGAGCTCGGCGTCGATCGCGCGCTGATGTTCCCCACGCTGGCGAGCCTCATCGAGCACCGCATGAAGGACGACCCCGACCTCATCCACGCAGTGATCCACTCGCTCAACCAGTGGATGCACGAGACCTGGACCTTCAACTACCAGGACCGCATCTTCGCCACGCCGGTCATCTGCTTCGCCGTGGTCGACAAGGCCCTCGAGGAGCTCGAGTGGGTCATCGAGCGCGGTGCGAAGTGCATCCTCGTGCGACCCGCCCCGGTCCCTGGCTACCGCGGCTCGCGCTCGCCCGGTCTGCCCGAGTTCGACCCGATCTGGAAGCGCATCGTCGAGGCCGACCTGCTCGTCGGCATGCACGCGTCGGACAGCGGCTACAACGACCTCATCTCGGTGTGGGACGACACCGACGAGTTCCTGCCCTTCAAGCTCGACCCGTTCCGGGCCATCGCGCAGGGCAAGCGTCCCATCGAGGACACCATGACCGCCCTCGTGTGCCACGGAGCGCTCACCCGCTTCCCGGAGCTGAAGATCGCGGCCGTGGAGAACGGGGCCAACTGGGTCGGGCACCTGCTGCACGAGTTCGCCGACGTCTACAAGAAGATGCCGCAGGCCTTCGCCGAGAACCCCGTCGAGGTGTTCAAGCGCAACATCTACGTCAACCCGTTCTGGGAGGACGACATCCGCACGCTCATCGACCTCATCGGCGCCGACCACGTCCTGTTCGGCAGCGACTACCCGCATCCCGAGGGTCTGGCCGAGCCGAGGTCGTACATCGGTGAGCTGGCCAACGTCTCGCCCGAGGACCAGGCCAAGATCATGGGCGGCAACCTCGCCAAGCTCATGAACGTCGGCGTCCCCGCCTGAACCTGCTCCCCGCCCGAGTGCCCGCCCGGCGCATCCGGGCGTTCCTCGACTGAGCCAGAGAGGTTGACGTGGACCTTCGTCCCACCGATGAGCAAGAGCAGCTGATCGACGCGTTCGGTGCGCTGTACGGGAAGGCGTCTTCGCCCGAACACGTGCGTGAGGCCGAGTCGGCCACGCCATCGGGCTTCGACCCGCAGCTGTGGGAGCAGCTCGGCGAGGTCGGCGCCGTTGCCATGGCGGTGCCGGAGGACCACGGTGGGTGGGGCGCTTCACTGCTGGACCTGGTGCTGGTGGCCGAGCAGCACGGCCGTCACCTCGGCTCTGCGCCGTTGATCGAGGCACAGGTGGCGGCCCGCGTGCTCGCCCGCGTCGGCGAGCCCGGAGCTGCGACGCTCGGCGCGGTGCTGGAGGCCGGGGCGATCGTGACGTTCGGCCCACGGCCGGTGCGCGCCGGTGGCGCGCTGGCGACGATGGTGCCCGGTGCCGCGGTCGCCGAGTCGGTCGTCGCGCTGGTCGGCGACGACCTCGTGCTGGTTCGCATCGGCGACGATCGGGTCGTCCCGCAGAACCTGGGGTCGATGCCGGTGGCCGACGTGGCGACCCGCGACGCGGCGGTGCTCCTGTCCGGGTCCGAAGCGACGGCGATCTTCGAGCGAGCCGTCGACGAGTGGCTGCTGCTCACGGGCGCCGCGCTGGCCGCCATCGCCAAGCGTTCCGTCGAGATCGGCGTCGACTACGCCAAGGAACGACACGCGTTCGGGCAGCCCATCGGGGCGTTCCAGGCCGTCGCCCACCCCCTGGCCGACTCCGCCGCCGCATCGGACGGTGCCCAGCTCCTGGCCCGCGAAGCAGCGTGGGCCTTCGAAGCCGACCCGAGCCGAGCGTCGGAGCTCGCCGCGCTGGCCTTCGCCTACGGCGCCGAGACCGCTCGCGACGCGTCCTATCGCTCGCTGCACCTCCACGGCGGATACGGGTTCATGCTCGAGTACGACATCCAGCTCGGCTATCGGCGGGCCCGCGCGTGGAGCAACGTCGCGCTCAGCCCGGCCCGGGCCTACGCACGAGCCGGCGACCGCCATCTCGCATCGGTGGCCGACGGGGGAGAAGCGCTCGCTCCGGCCGAACCGGCAAAACCGGCCGAACCGGCCGCGGCAGAATCCGGCATGGACTTCCGGCTCCACCCCGGGGAGGGGGAGTTCCGCGCCGAGGTCCGAGCGTTCCTCGACGAGCACCTCACTCCCGAGCTCGAGCTGCAGATGCACCGCAGCGGCGTGTGCCACGACACCGACTTCGCCCATGCGCTGGCCGACAAGCGCTGGATCGCACCGGGTTGGCCGACCGAGATCGGCGGTGGAGGCCTGGGACACCTCGAGCGCATCTCCCTCCAAGAGGAGCTGCGTCGCGTCGACGCACCCACCTACGGCGTCGGCACCACCTTCCTGGTCTCCGCGGTCATCCGCGCCGCGGGCACCGAAGCTCAGCAGGAGCTCATCCCCAAGGCGCTCGCCGGCGAGATCGTCATGGTGCTCGGCTTCACCGAGCCCGAGGTCGGCTCCGACCTCGCGTCGGCGGTGTGCAAGGCCACCCGAGACGGCGACGACTGGCTCATCAACGGCCAGAAGATGTTCACGACCAATGCGCAGGTCGGCGACTACGTCTTCCTGCTGGCCCGTACCAACACCGAGGTGCCCAAGCACAAGGGCCTCACCATGTTCGTCGTGCCGCTCGACCAGCCCGGCGTCGAGGTGCAGCCGGTGTTCACGATGTCGGGCGAGCGCACCAACATCACCTTCTACAACGACGTGCGGGTCAGCGACGCGTGGCGCATCGGCGAGGTCGACGGCGGCTGGCGCACGCTCACCGTCGCGCTGGCCGAGGAGCACGGCGGCGGGTTCAGCCCCGCCATCGACCGGCTGCTCGTGGCCATCGACGAGTGGGTGCTCGACCCCGAGCGGGGGGTCGACGACGACGGTCGGCCGCTGGCCGAGTCGTCCGAGGTGCGTGCGCTGGTGGGCCACACATCGGCGAGCCGCGAGGTGGCACGTCTGCTGCACCGGCGCGTGGCGTGGATGGCCGAGGAGGGACTGCCCATCGTGGCCGAAGGCCCCATGTCGAAGCTGCTGAGCTCCGAGGAGCTCGAAGACCGAGCCGAGGAGGCCATCGAGGTGCTCGGACCCGACGCCCTGCGCAGCTTCCTCGAACCGTCCGCGCCATCGCGCGGTCTCGTCGAGCACCTGCTCCGCTTCTCGCTCGGCACCACCATCTACGCGGGCACCAGCGAGGTGCACCGCAACATGATCGCCCAGCGGGGCCTCGGGCTCCCACGCTCCAACTAGCTCATCATCCTGAATCGGAGAAACAAGTGAACGACGCCGTCATCCTCTCTGCGTGCCGCACCGCGGTGGGCACGTCCTTCCGGGGCACCTTCGCCGACACGTCGGCCTTCGATCTGGCCGAGGTCGTGGTCGTCGAGTCGCTCAAGCGCTCGGGGCTTGTGGTCGACGACGTCGACGACATCGTCCTGGCCGAGACGCTGCACGGCGGTGGTGTCATCGCCCGCCATGCCGCGGTCAGCGCGGGCATGACCGACGTCCCGGGCCTCGCCGTCAACCGGCACTGCGCCGCGTCGCTGTCGGCCACGAACATCGCGGCGGCCGACGTCATGGTCGGCATGTCCGACGCCATCATCGCCGGCGGGGTCAACGTCATGTCCACCGGCCCGCGGAACACCTACCGCGAACCCGGCACCACCGAGGTCAAGGAGGGCTGGCGGTCGCCGACGCATCCCGACCGGCCCGATGCGCCGAACCTCGACATGTCCATCACCGTGGGCTGGAACGCGGCGCAGGCGGCGAACGTCACCCGCGAGGAGATGGATGCGTGGTCGGCCCGCTCGCACGCCCGTGCTGTGGCCGCCATCGACGCCGGCAAGTTCGTCGACGAGATCGTGCCGGTCGACGTGACCCGCCTCGACGGCGAGCGCGTCACGTTCGCGGTCGACGAGCACCCGCGTCGCGACAGCACGGTCGAGAAGCTGTCCACGCTGAAGGTGCTGCACCCTGAGATCGAGGGCTTCTCGATCACGGCGGGCAACGCGTCGGGCGCGAACGACGCGGCATCCGCGCTGGTGGTCGCCTCGGGCGCCCTGGCCGCCGAGCGGGGCCTGGCGCCGCTGGCCACGGTGAAGTCGTGGGCGGCGGTCGGTGTCGACCCGGCGCAGACGGGCCTCGCCCCGGTGAAGGCCATCCCCAAGGCGCTGGCCAAGGCGGGCCTCACGGTCGCCGACGTCGACCTGTTCGAGATCAACGAGGCGTTCGCGGCGATGACGGTGGCCACCTCCCGGCTGCTCGAGCTCGACGAGGAGATCGTCAACGTCAACGGCAGCGGTTGCAGCCTCGGCCACCCGGTCGCCGCCACGGGCGCCCGCATGCTCACCACGCTCATCTACGAGCTGGGTCGTCGCGGCGGCGGCATCGGCGTCGCGGCGATGTGCGCCGGCGGAGGAATGGGCGGCGCGACGGTCATCGAAGTCCACGCACCCTGACCTCTTGGCCTCCTGACCTACTGGCCTCCTGACCTACTGACCAAATTGCGTTGGTCTCCGTCGGTTTCCGGCGAAGACCAACGCCAGAAGGCCAGATGGGGTCAGATCTCGATCGAACACAGGACGAAATTGGAGAAGCGAGTGTCGGAAGCAGCAGGGCCGGACAGCAGCATCGGCATCGTCTCGTGGGGGACCTACCTCCCCGCGTGGCGACTGCCCCGGGCGGCGATCGGATCCACCCTCGGCGGGCGAGGCGCGTCGGGCACCCGCAGCGCGGCGTCCTACGACGAGGACACCACGACCATGGCGGCCGAGGCCACGCGCCTGGCCATCGCGTCGCTGGCCGATCCGGCGATCAGCGACCTCTACTTCTCCACGCCTGAGCCCGCGTACCTCGACAAGACCAACGCGGCGGCCGTCCACGCGGCCGCGGGGCTGGCGGACACGGCTGGGGCCTACGACCTCGTCGGCTCGAGCCGCAGTTCAGTAGCCGCCTTCCGAACCGCGCTGGCCACGGCCTCGTCCGATCGTCAGACGATCGCCGTCACGTCGGACCTGCGCACGGGCCTGCCCGGTTCGGCCGATGAGCTCGCCGGAGGCGACGGCGCGTGTGCCCTGGTGTTCGGCGTCGACCCGATCGCCACGGTGGTCGCCCATGCGTCGGCCACCGAGGAGTTCCTCGACCGCTGGCGCACCCCCGGCGACGAACGGTCTTCGCAGTGGGAAGAGCGCTTCGGCGAGGAGGTCTATGTGCCCCTGGCCCGCAAGGCCACCGCCGATGCGTTGGCCGCCGCGGGCGTCGACATCGCCGACGTCGACCACGTCGTCGTGTCGGGCCTCCATGCCCGAGCGGTCAAAGCGGCGACCCGGGCCACCAAGGCCGGTCCCGACGTCATCGCCGGGGACCTCGCCGGTTCGGTCGGCAACACGGGTGCGGCCCATCCGTGGATCGTCCTCGGCGACGTCCTCGATCGGGCCTCAGCGGGCCAGACCGTCCTCGTCCTCGTCCTCGCCGACGGTGCCGATGCCCTGGTGCTGCGCACGACGGCAAAGCTCGGCGAGACCGTCGCGGCGCGGCGGGCGGCGGGCACGCTCACCGTTGCCGAGCAGATCCAGGTCGCCGGCGACGTCGACTACCCCCGATACCTGACATGGCGTGGCTACCTCCCGCGTGAAGGACCCCGTCGCCCCGATCCGGAGCGTCCCGGTGCTCCCTCGACGTGGCGGTCATCGGGCTGGCGAGGCGGCTTCGAGTCGTCGACCTGCCGCAAGTGCGGCTTTCGCCACCTGCCCCCGACGCGGGTGTGCCTCGAGTGCCACGCCGTCGACCAGATGGACCGCGAGCGCATCTCCGACGTGCGCGGCCGCATCGCCACGTGGACCATCGATCGGCTGGCCTACAGCCCGTCGCCGCCGGTGCTCGGCGTCGTCGTCGACTTCGAGGGCGGCGGTCGGTACCGGTGCCTGCTCACCGACGCCGAGCCCGATTCGGTGACCATCGGCCAAGAGGTCGAGATGGTCTTCCGGCGCTTCTACACCGCACAGGGCGGCGTCCACAACTACTTCTGGAAGGCGCGACCCGTGCGCGGTGCACGCCCGAGCGGCGGCGAGCGGGAAAGAGCAACCAAGAGCAACGACGACGGCAAAGGGGCCTGAACATGGGTAGCCACGGCATTCGAGACCAGGTCGCCATCATCGGCATGGGCTGCACCACCTTCGGTGAGCGCTGGGACACGGACATGGACGACCTCCTGGTCGACGCCTCGATGGCCGCGGTCGATTCGGCGGGGATCGTCTTCGACGACATCGATGCCTTCTGGCTGGGCACGATGACGTCGGGCATCTCCGCGCTCACGTACTCCCGACCGCTCAAGGTCGACTACAAGCCGGTGACCCGCATCGAGAACTACTGCGCCACCGGATCCGAGGCGTTCCGCAACGCCTGCTACGCCGTGGCGTCGGGCGCGTACGACGTGGTGATGGCTGTGGGCGCCGAGAAGCTCAAGGACACGGGCTACTCGGGGCTCACCGGAGTGCGCCTCGTGGGCGACGGCACCGACCCGCAGCTCTCGTCGCCCGCGGCCTTCTCGTTCCTCGTGCCGGCCTACGCCCACAAGTACGGCGTCGACCGCGACGAGCTCAAGGACGTCCTGGCGCGCATCGCGTGGAAGAACCACGTCAACGGCGCGGTCAACCCCCGGGCGCAGTTCCGCAAGGAGGTGCCGCTCGACACCATCAAGCGGGCCCCGCTCATCGCCGGCGACATGGGTGTGTACGACTGCTCGGGCGTGAGCGACGGGGGAGCGGCGGTCATCCTCTGCCGCGCCGAGGACGCCCACAAGTACTGCGACAACCCTCTCTACGTGAAGGCGCTGTCGTTCGTGGCGGGACCTGCTGCCGGGCCGATCGATCCCGGCTACGACTACACGAGCTTCCCCGAGGTCGTCCGCTCGGCTGAGGACGCCTACGCCCAGGCCGGCATCACCGACCCTCGCACCGAGCTGGCCATGGCCGAGGTGCACGACTGCTTCACGCCGACCGAGCTGGTCCTCATGGAGGACCTCGGCTTCGCCGAACCGGGCACGGCGTGGAAGGACGTGCTCGCCGGTGCGTTCGACCGCGACGGGGACCTGCCGGTGAACCCCGACGGCGGTCTCAAGAGCTTCGGGCATCCCATCGGAGCCTCCGGGCTGCGCATGTTGTTCGAGTGCTGGCTCCAGCTGCGCGGCGAAGCCCCCGCGGAGCGTCAGATCTCCACGGTCAGCGAAGGCCGTTCGCTCGGCCTCACCCACAACCTGGGCGGTGCCCCCGGCGAGTGCGTCAGCTTCGTCTCGGTCGTCGGTACCGAGCTGTCGAACGACTGACGACGCCGCCCACCCAGCCGAACTGGCTGGGCACATACGCCAGATAGACCGGGTCTTCCCAGCCAGTTCGGTGGTTCGGACCGATTAGGGCTCGGTCTTGCTGGCCTGCTTGACCGGGGGAGCGTCGCGCCACGACGGGAGGCCGTCATCCGCGGTGCCGACCGGCATGCCGTTGTCGTGCTTGACAGCCCAGTGGGCGTGGTTCAGCTCGTGCATCGTGAAGCACGCGTTGAGGGCGTTGTGGAAGCCCATGTTGTCGACCGTCTGGTTGACCGCCTCCTTGATGAGCAGCGCCGACATGGTGGGCTGCTCGGCGATGCGCTGGGCGAACTCGACGGTCTTGTCCGCCAGCTCGTCGGAGGGGAACACCTTGGAGACCATGCCGAGCTGGTAGGCCTCGTCGACGCCCATGGAGTCGCCGGTCAACATGAGCTCCTTGGTCTTGCGGGGCCCGAACTCCCACGGGTGGGCGAAGTACTCGACGCCGCACATGCCGAGCCGGGTGCCGACCACGTCGGCGAACGTGACGTCGTCCGCGGCGACGATCAGGTCGCAGGCCCACATGAGCATGAGCCCGGCGGAGAAGACCGGGCCGTGCACGGAGGCGACGGTGATCTTGCGCAGGTCACGCCACCGCCGGGTGTTGTTGTAGAAGTAGTGCCACTCCTGGAGCATGAGCCCTTCGCTGCCGCCGCGGGTGCCGCCGTTGCCCTTGCGACTGGGGTGGTTGGCGAACTCCTCCATGACCACGGGCGAGCCGAGGTCGTGGCCCGACGAGAACATCTTTCCGACGCCGCCCAGGATGACGACGCGCACGTCGTCGTCGAACTCGGCCCGGCCGAACGCGTCGTCGAGCTCGACCAACATGCCGCGGTTCTGGGCGTTGCGGGCGTCGGGACGGTTCAACATGATGCGGGCGATACGGCCCTCGTCGAGCGTCTCGTAGGTGATGAACGTGTAGTCGTCGGACATGGCACAGAGCGTACCCGTGACGGCAGGCACGGTTGTTGGGCGAGTGCCGCAGAACGACGTTCTCATCGAGCGGCGTGCTCCACTACGGTTGAGAGGTCCTGAGGGACGCGAGCACCCGATGAGCCAGCGAAGACGAGGATCGACACCATGAAGCGAGCTAGCCGATGAGTGGGGCCACCGGAGCCGACCCGTTCGCCGAGACAGAGGACCAGCAGGCGCTGCGTGAGCTGGCGCGCGATCTGGGCCAGCGCGTCGTCGCTCCCGCGGCAGGAGCAGCCGACCTTTCGGGCGACCTGCCCCGTGATGCCATTGCCGCGCTCGCCGCCGCCGATCTGTTCCGGGTCACCATCGGCGAGCAGTGGGGTGGTCTCGGCTACGGCGACGTCGAGGCGTCGATCGTCCTCGAGGAGATCGCCCGCCACGACGTGTCGACGGCGATCGCATTGCAGCTCACGTTCAACGGGCCGGCCCGCGGCATCGAGCACCTCGGCAGCGACGCGCTCAAGGACCGCTGGCTCCCGCGCATCGCAGACGGCGAAGCCATCATGAGCATCGGCATCACCGAACCCGACGCCGGCTCCGCCGTGCAGAACATGCGGGCCTCGCTCAAGGAGGACGGACCAGGGCGCTACCGCCTCGACGCCTACAAGAACTACTCCACGCTCGGTCACGAGGCTGCGGGCGTGCTCGTGTGGTGCCGCTGGCCGGGCGGCGACGGCGCCAAGGGCATCGGTGCCGTCATCGTGCCGACCGACCGTGAGGGCGTCGAGGTCACGGGCAAGCACTGGGGCATGGGCATCCACGCGGCGACCGAAGCCGAGATCGCGTTCGACGGCGTCGAGATCACCGAGGACGACATCCTCATCGTGGGCAACCCGGTCGACACGTCGGCGTTCAAGGTGCTGCTCGGGCACCTCAACCACGAGCGCTGCGGCAACGCCAGCATGTGCGTCGGCGCCGCGCAGGGAGCACTCGAGCACTCGGTTCGCTACGTGAACGAGCGCGTCGTCAACGGCCGACCCATCGGCGAGCTCCAGGGCCTCCAGTGGAAGCTGGCCGACATGGCCATCCAGCTCGAAGGTGCACGGCTGCTGCTCGGTCGTGCGGTGCGCCTGGCTGGCGACGGTGGGACGCCTCCTGCACTGGAGACCGCGATTGCGAAGACGGCGGCCAACCTCGCCGCCAAGTTCGTGTGCGACGAGGGCATGCAGATCCACGGCGGCTACGGCTACAGCCACGAGTACCCCCTCGAGCGGGCCTACCGCGACATCCGCGGCCTGTGCTTCGGCGCCGGCACCGTCGAGGCCAACCGCAACTTCGTCGGCAACGCCGTGTCCAAGGGCAAGACCACGACATCACCAGGCTGGATCCCCGGCATCGACGGCCCCGCCTGAGCTCTCGGAGTCGACTCGCCCGATCCGCTGGTCGATCTTGCGAGCGAGGTCGACTGGACCGATGCTCCTGACCGTTGTTCTCGGATCCCCGACAAGACCGGTTGGATCGTCCGTGTGTTCGGCGTTCGGGCATGCCGCTGGCGCTGTCGTACCCCGTGGCCAGGTTCCACAGGTGCCTCGGATCTCAGCGCTCGGGCGATGGTCGGCGGTGGATCCAGGCTCAGATGACGCCGTTGGCGCGATGCTTCGCCAGCTCAGCAGGTGCGAGGCCGACGATGTCGGTCCACACCTCGGCGTTGTGTTGGCCGAGGGTGGGCGCTGGAGCCACTTCGGTCGAACGGTGGCCGTCCAAGATCGGATAGGGCGCCTGCTGCTGGTGGGGGCCGGCGACCGGGTCGTCGATCTCCACCAGGTCACCTCGGGCGGCGAAGTGGGGGTCGGCGAGGATGTCGGCCGCGTCGTACGCCGTGCCCACGGGGACCTCGGCCTCGATGCACCGCCTCTCGACCTCGGCGGCGGTGAGCGACAGGGTCCACGCGGCGACGATGTCGTTGATCTCGTCGCTGCGGGCGGCGCGCTTGGCGAGGGTGTCCCACTCGGGATCGGTGGCCAGATCGGGTCGTTCCATCGCCGTGCACAGGCGGTGGAAGTTGGCGTTCGACCCCGCCACGACCGCGACGACCTTGCCGTCCTTGGTGGGGTAGTTGTCCAGCGGCGCCGAGTTCTTCATCCGGTTGCCCTCGCGCTGCCGGGTGACGCCGAGACGGTCCTGGCCCGCCACGGTCCACTCGAGGATGCGAAGGATCGAGCCGTAGAGCGGGGCGTCGACCACACCGCCGGTTCCGGTTCCGCCGGGGCGGTCGCGCCGGTACAGGGCGGCCATCACCGCCTCGGCGGCGAAGGTGCCGGTGAGGTAGTCGGACATCGAGATGCCCGGGCGGACGGGGGGGCGGTCGGCGAACCCCGTGATGTGCAGGAGTCCGCCGTAGGCGATGCCCATGCGGTCGAGTCCGATGCGGTGCGAGTACGGGCCGTCCTGGCCGAACACGCTGATGCGGGCCCACACGAGGCGGGGCTCGCAATCGGTGGGGGCGATGTTCCACCGTTCGAGGGTGCCCGGTCGGAAGTTCTCGCACACCACGTCGGCGGTGGCCGCGAGTCGACGGAACAGCTCCTGGCCTTCGGGTGTGCGCAGGTTGAGCGTGACGCCTTTGCGCCCGCGGCCTTCGACGGCCCACCACATCGAGTAGCCCGGATCGTTCGGATCGGGCTCGTTGTCGGCG
>CAZALT010000067.1:11334-13355 GCA_964485515.1 uncultured Rhabdothermincola sp.
GTCGGCGGTGTCGCCCATGTCGGCGCTGGCGACCCTGTCGGCCCGCTCTGCTGTGGGGAGGAACGGTCCGATCGTCCGCATGAAGTCGCCGCCGCTTGGGTCCTCGATCTTGATGACCTCAGCACCCATCTCGCCCAGCAGGCCGGCGCAGAACGGAGCGCTGATGCGCGTGCCGAGGTCGATGACGCGAAGGCCGGCGAGCGGCGCGAGGTCGGTGTCCGAGTTGGCTCCTGTCGCCGTCACCGGCTCCCCCTGATCGTTCGAACGTCGGGTTCTCACGAGGAGAACGAACGGCGCTGGCTGGTACGGTCCGCATCCTAGGCGACTGCCAAAATCGGGTCAGAGGCTTGACCTGCATCCGCCGACGGTGAGGAGGATCAGCACATCATGAGGCTTGCCGCCACGCGCCGCGAACCGCAGACCGAGGCGTGCACGCGCACGAGTGGGCCCGGGGACGCTCCCGACCTGGACACGCTCCTCACCGCTGGTGTGCGCACGGGCGACGCGCAGCTCATCGACGGCGATCGGCGGACCGGGCCAGAGGACCTCGACTTCCACATAGCGTTCGTGGCGGGAGCGCTCCACGCCGCGGGCGTCCGGCATGGCGACGTCGTCGCCTGGCAGCTCCCCAACGGCACCGAATCGGTGCTCCTCACGCGGGCCTGCTGGCGCCTCGGCGCGATCGCTGCGCCACTTCACCACCGGTCGGGACGAGCAGAGCTGGCACCGCTCGTCGACCTCCTCGAGCCGACGGTCCTGCTGGCCTCCGAGGATGCGGCGCTCGCCGACTGGGAGGGCGCCGTGCTGGTCACGCCCGAGGTCGCCTTGGCCCGGCTGCCCGACGGCCGTCCGGTGAACGGTGCGACCGCCATGCCGTCCGACCTCGCCCTGGTGCAGTTCACCTCGGGATCGACGGGGGCGCCGAAGGCCGTGCTGCACACCCACCGTTCGCTGGCCGCCAAGACCGTCCAGATGGTTGGGGTGCACGGGCTCGGACCGGGCGATGCCACGCTCGTGCAGTCGCCGCTGTCGCACATCTCGGGCGTCCTCAACGGGATCCTCGTGCCCCAGGCGGCTGGTATGAACCAGGTGCTCCTGGATCGGTGGGACCCCGCCATCGCCCTCGCCCTGATCGACCACGAGCGGGTCACGTTCGTGGTCGGCCCGCCGACGGTCTTCCACTCCTTGTCGGAGGCCGCGTTCGATCAACCGTCTGCGCTCGATTCGCTGCGGCTGGTGTCGTGCGGCGGAGCCGGTGTCACTCCCGAGTTCGTCGCCGAGATGACCGCTCGACTCGGAGCTGTTGTGAAGCGCAGCTATGGCAGCACCGAAGCGCCGACGATCACCAGTTGGGCCGCGGGCGATCCGCCGGAGCGGGCTGGAGCCACCGATGGCCGGGCCCATGGGGAGACCGAGGTCGTCGTCGTCGATCCAGTCACGAGCGAACGGCGTGCGGTGGGTGAGCCAGGCGAGGTGCGAGTGCGCGGCCCCGAGCTGTTCGCCGGCTATGCGCTCGCGGCGCAGACCGATGCGGCGATGGTCGACGGCTGGTTCTGCACGGGCGACCTCGGCGTGCTCGACGAGGAGGGCTGGCTCACCATCGTCGGTCGCATCAAGGACGTCATCATCCGGGGTGGCGAGAACATCTCACCGGCGGAGGTCGAGCGTGTCCTCGAGTCTCATCCTGCGGTGCGCCAAGCGGTCGTCGTGGGGGCGCCCGACGATCGGTTGGGGGAACGCGTCGTTGCCTTCCTTGTGAGTCATGAACCGCTCGACGCTGCCGCGTGCCTGGTCTGGTTCACCGAGCAGGGGGTGGCCAAGTTCAAGTCGCCGGAGGTCGTCGTGTGCGTCGACCGTCTGCCGCTTCTCTCCCTCGGCAAACCGGATCGGGCCGAGCTCACCCGGCGCGCCTGTGCGCTCACGTAGCGCGACAACAACCGCAACGACCGGCCGAATTGCGTAGATCTCGTGCGGTTACCTCACGAGATCTACGCAATTTGGGGCCCGGTGGCCGGGTGGCC
>CAZALT010000067.1:13455-17484 GCA_964485515.1 uncultured Rhabdothermincola sp.
GGTGGCCGGGTGGCCGGTCGGCTCAGCGGGGGAGGCCGAGCATGCGGTCACCGATGATCGTGCGCTGCACCTCGGAGGTCCCGCCCGCGATCGACGCCGCTTTGCTCCACAGCCACTGACGCTGCCAGGAGGCCTGGGACAGGTCGTGGTCGCCCTCGTCCTGCAACGACGACGACGCGCCGAGCACCCGCAACGCGGTGGTTGACAGGCTCTGGGTCATGTCGGTCCACGCCATCTTCGAGATGCTGGATTCCGGGCCGGGCGTGATGCCGCGGCCGAGACGGGTGAGGGTGCGCCAGTTGTGCAGCTTGAGCACCCGGAGCTTCACGTAGGCATCGACGAGGTCGTCGGCGATGTGCACGTCGTCGAGGGCACCGGTGCGCTCGGCCAGCCGATAGATCTCGTCGAGGTACACCTCGTGGACGACCTGCTCCTTGAACGTGAACGACGTGCCACGCTCATGAGCCAGCGTGGTGTTCGCCACGGCCCACCCGTTGTTCAGTTCGCCGACCAACTGCTCACGAGGGACGAACACCTCGTCGAGGAACACCTCGTTGAACTCCGCCTCGCCGGTCATCGTGGTGAGCGGGCGGATGGTGATGCCGGGCGCCTGCATGTCGATGACCAGGTACGAGATGCCCCGGTGCTTGCTCGCCTCGGGGTCGGTGCGCACCAGGGCGATGCCCCAGCGCGAGTGCTGGGCGTAGCTGGTCCACACCTTCTGGCCGGTGACAAGCCAACCGCCATCGACCTCGACACCCTTGGTCGTGAGCCCGGCGAGGTCGGAGCCCGCTTCGGGCTCGGAGAACAGCTGGCACCAGATCTCGCTGGCATCGAGGATGCCGGGCAGCCACCGGTCGCGCTGCTCGTCGGTGCCGTGGGCAAGGAGGGTGGGACCAGCCAGGTTGAGGCCGCTGCGGTTGACGGGCTGCGGCGCCTTGCTGCGGGCGTACTCCAGGTTGAAGATCGCCACCTCGACCGACGAGGCGGCGCGGCCGCCGACCTCGATGGGCCAGTGCACGCCGACCCAGCGGTCGGCCGCCAGGCGAGCCTGCCAGCGCTGGCCCCAGGCGAACTCTTCGTCGAAGGAGGCGAAGGTCGGCGTGGGCTCGACGTTGGCTTCGAGCCACGTCCGCAGCTCGGCTTGGAAGGCGAGCTCGTCTTCGGTGAAGGAGAGATCCACGGGCGCGGTCCGGTCCGGAAGGTGCCGGCTACTTGCGGGCGGCGGACTGGTCGAGGCCGGTGGGCATGACCATGCCGACCTGCTGGAGGTGCTGGCCGAGCATGCCGTCGAAGTTCTCGACGACGCCGTCGACGTCCCAGCCGCCTTCGCGGTTCATCCAGGCGACCTGCTTGGGGTGCTGGAAGATCGTGTAGGCGAAGTCGGTGCGGCCGAAGACCTGGCCGTTGACGTGACCGGCGAGATCGGAGGCGAGGTAGGCGACGATCGGCGCGTTCATGGCTGGGTCGAGCGACGCGGGGATCTCGGCACCGTCCTCGATGAGGCTGGCCGTCATGCGGGTGATGCCGGCGGGCGCCATGGCGTTGACCGTGATGCCCGACCGACCCAGCTCGAGGGCCCACACGAAGGTCATGCCCATGAGGCCGGCCTTGGCCGCGCCGTAGTTGGTCTGGCCGAAGTTGCCGCGCAGACCGGCCGAGGAGGTGAGGTTGATGATGCGACCGAAGCCAGCTTCCTTCATGGGGCCCACGGCGTGACGGGTGCAGTTGAACGCGCCCTTGAGGTGGGTGGCGATGACGGCGTCGAAGTCGTCCTCGGTCATCTTCGCCAGCGAGCGGTCGCGCACGATGCCCGCGTTGTTCACGAGGATGTCGATCTTGCCGAACGTGTCGATCGCCGTGTTGATGATGCGCCCGGCAGCCTCGAAGTCGGTGACGGAGTCGTGAGCGGGGACGGCTCGCCCGCCGGCGGCTTCGATCTCCTTGCACACGTCGGTGGCGGGGTCTTCGTCGGTGGTGTCGCCCTTGAGGCCGACCCCGATGTCGTTGACGACCACGGCGGCACCCTGGGCGGCGAGGCACAGGGCGAACTCGCGGCCCATGCCGCGCCCGGCGCCGGTGACGACCGCGACCTTGCCTTCGAGCAGCTTTCCGTCAACCTTGTCTTTCGGCCCCATGCCATCTCCCGAGTCGTGCTGTGCGAGTGCACAGACTGTGGCACAAGCCCGGATTTGCCGCCCAATCGCCCGCCGCGGGCACCCCAACCGGTGCTTCTGGCGTGGATGTTGTTCGATCACCGAACGACATCTACGCAATTTGGGTACTTGGTGGTCGTGCCACCGCTGGTTCAGTCCGGGCGAAGGAAAAGACCCTGCGGGTCCCAGGTGCGCAACGCCGCGACCTCCTCGGCCGTCACCGGGTCGAGCTCGGTCAGGTCGTCGGCGACCTGGAGGTCCCAGCCGATGCGCTCGCGGATGGCGGCGACCCGGTCGCCGACCGACGTCGCGCCGGGAGCGAGGGCGACGAGCACGAACGTGCCGTCGGCGCCCCGTTCGAACGTGCCGAGGTCGGTCACGATGGCCTGGGCATTGCGGCCCGGCGACGTGATGTACGGGACCTGCTCGACGGTGCGTCGGGTGGTGAGCGTGCAGATGATGACGTTCTCGGCTGCCGTGCTCGCCACGTCGTTGCCGCCGCCGGAGCCCACGAGGAACGCCTTGCCCGGGACCTCCGTCGAGTTGATGTTGCCGTGCTTGTCGACCTGTGCCGCACCGAGCGCCCCGATCACTGTGGTGCCCGGCCCGCCGACGAGCGTGCCCAGCACCTGTTCGGCGTCGCCGACCGCGGTCGCGCTCGGGAAGCTGCGGTGGTTGAACACGAACGGATCGGCCGGGGTCGGCTCGTAGCCCCAGAGCCCGAGCTCGGCGGTGAGCACCACGTCGGAGCCAACGGCGCGGGCCTGGTCGACGGCGAGCCACGCCGCGAGGTTGGCCACGCCGGCCCCGGCGAGGACCGCGTCCGCGTCCCGAGCCACAACCCGCTGGGCAAGGTGGCGGGCGCCGTAGGTGGCGGCCTGCTCCCATGCGCCGACAGGTGCATCGAGATCAGGCGGGTTGGCCTCGGCGTCGTCCCGCCACGAGCGGGGATCGGCACGCGTTCGGAGGTGCTCGATCCGGTCGGCGCCGAGCCGGGCGAGGTACTCGTCCTGCGTCGTCGGCTCGAGGATCCAATGCCGGATCCAGTCGTCGAAGTCCTCGGAGCGGGTGGCGTCGCGGGTGTCGCTCCAGAACTGGAGGTCCTCGGCGTAGCTGTCGACGGGGAGGTGCGGGGCGTACAGCCCACCTGGGTGCGCGCCCATGGGCACCTCGACCACCGCCAGCACCCGGTGGGCCGGGATGCGGGTGAGGTGCGACCACGGTCGGATGTCGTCGACGATCTTCTCGACGGTGACGATCGCGCCCCGCTTCGCGGCCAGCGCACCCCAGATGCCTTCGAGGCTCGGCGGGCCGAGCGCGATGTTGCCCGCACGGTCGGCGATGGGGGCATGCAGCAGCGCGACGTCGGGCGCGTACGCCTGCAGGAGCCCGACGGTGTCGGGCTCGCCCGCGGCGCCCGTCGCGAACGGGTTGGGGATCTCGGCGAAGCCGTCGTTGTGGGCCATCGACGAGCCGGCGATCGACCCGGTCACGGTGGCGGGGAGCCCGTCGGCGGCGGCGTGGAGGCGCTGGGCGAAGGCGAGGAACGACCAGTGCTCGACCGCCACGGACCGGTCGAGGTAGGCGTTGCCGAACCACGGGTTGGGGGTGAAGTTCGGGAACACGTCACCCGAGTAGCCCGTGATGACCTTGTCGACGAGCTCGCCCCGGAAGAAGAGCGTGCCGAGGCTGGAGAGGCTGAGCATCGACAGCTCGAAGCCGGGTTCCTTCTCCCACCATTGGCGGACGAGCTCGCGGGCCGCCGCGGTCCAGCGGGAGTGGTTGCACACGACGTGGACGCGATCGCCGGCCTCGACGAGGGCGACGGCTTCGGAGAGGGAGGTGACCTTCGACGACATGGGGCCGCACGGTA
>CAZALT010000068.1:0-6786 GCA_964485515.1 uncultured Rhabdothermincola sp.
GATCGCCGGATCGCCGGATCGCCGGATCGCCGGATCGCCGGATCGCCGGATCGCCCTGGGCAGCCGGTCGTGCACGCAAGCAGGATCGCCTGCACGGTGTGGTCCCGGCGAAACGTCGCTTTCAACAGCCGTTTGGCTCCGAGCCGGCTTGCGTTGCGATGATCAGGCCATCGGGGACGAGCGGGAGCAGGGAGATGCCCCCGTCCTGGTCCGCGGAACCCCAGAGAGGCAGGACGACGGTGCACGCCAGTAGGCCGGACGGCCTTGAAATCGGTCATCCGGCCCATTTCGGCCGAGGCGCGTAAACCGGCGACGTCGTATTGACGATCCATCAACAGTGATCGAGACGACCGATTCCGTGGGCCTCGCGCCCGTCGCCGGGCCAGACCTCGCCCGGACGCGGTGGCTGGGACCCGCCGTCGTGGTCACGTTCGCGCTCGTGACCGGTCTCTGCATCGCCAACCTCGCCGGTTGGGCGATCGGGTCGCTCTACATCGTCGGCGGCATCGGCGAGATGTCGCCCACGCAGCCCATGACCGCGCTCGCCTTGCTCCTGCTCGCCACGGGCGGCGCCGCTCAGGTCGGTACGCCCGGCCCGGTTCGCCGCATCGTCGGCACGTCGATCGGTGTCGTGGTCTACCTCGCCGCCTCGTGGTCGATCATCGGGTACCTGGTCGACACCCCGGTGGTGCTCGACGACCTCCTCTTCGCCGCGCAGCTCGACGAGTCGCTCCACCACCCCGGTCGCCCCGCGGCGCAGACCCTCGCGGTCCTGGTGGCGTTGGCCGTCGTGTTGGTCGGCATCTGCCGAACCGACCAGCGGTGGTCGCGATCGGCGGCGCTGGCCGGCGAAGCGTTCGCGCTCGCCGTCCTGACCGTGGTGCTCGTGAGCTTCATCTCCGGAGCGGGCGAGATCGTCATCTTCGAACGTTCGCTGGCCATGTCCTGGCCGACCGCGGTGCTCGCGCTGTTCCTGCTGCTTGGACTGCTCGCGGCCAAGCCCGACCGTCCTCCGCTGGTGTGGCTCGCCGACGGCACGATCGACGGCTTCACCGTCTCGCGGGTGCTGCCCGTGATCATCGTCGTGCCGTTCATCGTGCGAGGCGTGCAGGTGGTGGGCGAGTACGCGAACCTCAGCCCGATCTACGCCAGCCTCGCCGCGGAGCTCGTCGCCCTCTCCGTCATCGGGTTCACGCTCATCGGCGTCTCGCTCGCCAAGCAACGGGCCGAGAACGAGCTTGCGGAGCGCCAGGCCATCTACCGTGCCGCGATCGACGCCCTGAACGAGGGGCTCACCATCCGGTCGGCCGACGGTCAGACGGCGATCTCCAACCCGGCCGCCCAGGACCTGGCGAGCGGCACCTACCGCGAGGGCCCGGGCGGCGACGACCTGACGATCGGATCGACCTGGTGCGATGAGCAGGGCAAACCGATCCCCGTCGCCGACATGCCGACGAACGTCACGATGCGCACCGGGATGCCCGTGCGGTCCCGGGTCGTGCGCATCGGCCAGGAGCCCGGTGTCCGCTGGGTCCAGGTGAATTCGGTCCCGCTCGACCATCGCGGCGGAGTGGTCACCACCATGGTCGACATCACCGACCGCCATCGTGCCGAGCACCAGCTCCGCGACGCCGAGGAGCGGTTCCGCACCGCGTTCGAGAACGCACCGATCGGTATGGCGATGGTCGCGCTCAACGGCGAGTTCCGCCGCGTGAACCCGGCCTTCTGCGAGTTGCTCGGCATGGACCGGGTCGCCATCGAAGCCGAGACGTCGGAGGGGCTCACCCACCCCGACGACATCGCGGAGAACCTCCGGCTCAGCCGGCAGCTGTTCGCAGGCGACATCCCCTCGTACACCCTCGACAAGCGGTACCGCCACGCCGACGGTTCGTGGGTGTGGACCTCGATGAGCGTGTCGATCGTGCGGCAGGAAGACGGCACACCCGAGCACTTCGTCGCCCAGATCCTCGACCTTCGCGAGCGCAAGCGGCTCGAGCTCGAGCTCTCGCACCTGGCGATGCACGACGCGCTCACCGAGCTCCCGAACCGGAGGTTGGTGCTCGATCGGCTCGAGCACGCCCTGCAACGATCGGCCCGTCGCGAGGAGAAGGTCGGTGTCATCTACATCGACCTCGATGGATTCAAGGACATCAACGACACGTTCGGCCACGAGACCGGCGACCGGGTCCTGATCGAGGTCAGCGGTCGACTGCGCGCCGCGCTGCGCAGCTCCGACACCGCGGGACGGCTCGGCGGTGACGAGTTCATCGTGATCTCCGAGGACCTGACCGATGGTGTCGCCCTCGATGACATGGTCGCTCGCATCGAGGCTGACCTGCAGGACGACGTGCCGATGGGCGATCATCTGGTCCCCCTGCGGGCGAGCGTCGGTGCCTGCCTGGCGAATCCGGGAGACGACGCCGAGACCTTGCTGCGCATCGCCGACGGGGCGATGTACGCGGTGAAGCGTCGGCGGCGGGCGGAGGTGAAAGCTCGCCTGCGCATCGTGCCAACCGAGCTCAGAGCCGACGACGGCGTCTCGTGACCTGGTCGTGACCCGGTCATGACGGCCAGCCGAGCTTCTGGTGGTCTCAGCCGGTCTCAGCCGGTCTCAGCCGGCTTCGGGTGGTCTCGGGCGGTCTCGGGTGGTTCGGGTGGTCTCGGGTGGTTCAGAAGATGTCGTCGAGCTCGTGGGCGGGGACCTGCTCCAGCTGGTCGTAGGTGCACTCGGCGGGGGTCTTGTCCGGTCGCCACCGGATGAAGCGGGTCGAGTGTCGGAACCGGCCGGCCTGCACGTGCTCGTAGGCGACCTCGGCGACGAGACCGATCTCCAAGGGCGTCCACGAGAGGTCCTTGCCGGTGTTCCACCGGCTCTGGGCGCCTGGTCGTCGCTGGCCTGACGTGGCTGCGTCCTCCTGGGCTTCTGCCCACCGCTCGAGCCACGGATGGGACTGGGGGTCGGCATGGTCGGCGAGCTCGTCGATGAGCTCGGCGCGGCGCGCCGCGGAGAACGACGTGGCCACCCCGAGGTTGTGCAGGGTCCCTTCGTCGTCGTAGAGGCCCACGAGCAGGGAGCCGATGCCGTTGCCGTCCTTGTGCATGCGGTAGCCGGCCACCACGCAGTCGGCCGTGCGCTGGTGCTTCACCTTGATCTGGCGTCGCTTGCCCGGGAGGTACACCTCGTCAAGGGCCTTGGCCATCACTCCGTCGAGCCCGGCACCCTCGAATCGGATGAACCAGTCGGCCGCGAGGTCGCGGTCGGTGGTGGCCGGCGTGACGTGCACGGGAGGTTCGGCGGCCGACAGCGCGTCTTCGAGCAGGGCACGCCGGTCGCGCAGTGGCGTGTCGAGCAACGAGTCATCCCCGAGGGCCACGATGTCGAAGGCGACGAACGACGACGGGAACTCGGCGGCGAGCTTGGTGACCCGCGATTCGGCAGGGTGGATGCGTTGGGAGAGCAGGTCGAAGTCGAGGGCGGTGTGGCTGCCGACGCCCTCGGGTCGGTAGGCGATGACGAGCTCGCCGTCGAGGACGATCCGGGTTGGCAGCGAGGCTCGGAGGGGGTCGATGATCTCGGGGAAGTACCGGACGAGCGATTTGCCGTTGCGGCTGAGCAGCTCGACCTCGTTCCCGTCGCGGAACACGATGCAGCGGAACCCATCCCACTTGGGGTCGAAGAGGTAGTCGCCCACGGGCAGGTCGGGGTGGGCCTTGGCCAGCATCGGTGCGAACGGCGGCATCACGGGTAGGTCCACGCCCCGACCCTACGACGCCCGTCGCACGCGTTCTGGCTGGACAGATACGCCGAATGGCCCGGGTCTTCCCAGCCAGTTCGGCCAGCGTCGGCGCGAGTCCGGCCAGGTCGGTGCGAAGGCCGGGGTGTGACCGACGCGATTCGGTGCCGGATCGGTGCCGCCGGTAGATTCCCCTCTCTATGACCGATCATCCGATGAGCGAGAAGATCGCCGACCTCGCGAAGCGCAAGGAAGAGGCACAGCAGCCTGGTTCTGACCGCTCGGTGCAGCGCCAGCACGAGAAGGGCAAGCTGCTCGCCCGCGAGCGCATCGAGTACCTCCTCGACCCCGGTTCCTTCCACGAGCTCGACATGCTCGCTCGCCACCGCGCCCACACCTCGGGCATCGAGGAGCACCCCTACACCGACGGTGTCATCACCGGTTGGGGCACCATCGACGGTCGCAAGGTCTTCCTGTTCTCCCAGGACTTCACCGTCTTCGGCGGCGCGCTCGGCGAGGTGTTCGCCGAGAAGATCCACAAGGTCATGGACCTCGCCCTCTCCGTGGGCGCGCCGATGATCGGCCTCAACGACGGTGCTGGTGCCCGCATCCAAGAAGGCGTCGTGTCGCTGGCCAGCTACGGCGGCATCTTCCACCGCAACGTGCTCGCCTCGGGCGTCACGCCGCAGATCTCGGTCATCCTCGGCCCATGCGCCGGCGGTGCGGTCTACAGCCCGGCCATGACCGACTTCATCTTCATGACCGACCAGACCAGCCACATGTTCATCACGGGCCCAGACGTCGTGAAGACCGTGACCGGCGAAGAGGTCACCCTCGAAGAGCTCGGCGGAGCCAAGAGCCACGCCACCAAGTCGGGTGTCGCCACCTTCGTCGGTCCCGACGAGAAGTCGGTGCTCGACGACGTGCGCTACCTGCTGTCGTTCCTTCCGTCGAACAACCTCGATGCCCCGCCGCACGAGGCCACCGCTGATCCTGCCGATCGCCTCTGCCCGAACCTGGCGTCGATCATGCCCGACAGCCCCAACCTGCCGTACGACATGAAGGCCGTCATCGCCGAGGTCGTCGACGACGGCGACTTCTTCGAGTACTTCCCCAAGTGGGCCGGCAGCATCGTGTGCGGCTTCGCCCGCATCGACGGCCACCCCGTGGGCATCGTCGGCAACCAGCCGATGGTCCTCGCCGGCGTGCTCGACATCGAGTCGTCCGAGAAGGCCGCCCGCTTCGTGCGCACCTGCGACGCGTTCAACATCCCGCTCGTCACCTTCGTCGACGTGCCCGGGTTCCTGCCGGGCGTCGACCAGGAGTACAACGGCATCATCCGCCACGGCGCCAAGCTGCTCTACGCCTACTGCGAGGCCACCGTGCCCCGCATCCAGGTCATCACGCGCAAGGCCTACGGCGGGGCCTACGTGGTCATGAACTCCAAGTCCATCGGTGCCGACCTCGCCTTCGCCTGGCCGTCCGCCGAGCTGGCCGTGATGGGCCCGCAGGGCGCGGTCGAGATCCTCTACCGCCGTGAGCTGCAGGGTGCGGCCGATCCGGTGGCCCGTCGGGCCGAGCTGGTCGACGAGTACACCGAGCGCTTCGCCAACCCGTACGCCGCGGCCGAGCGGGGCATCGTCGACGATGTCATCGATCCCGCCGAGACCCGCATCAAGCTGGCCGCCGGTCTCGAGCTGCTGCGCACCAAGCGCGAAGAGCTCCCGCACCGCAAGCACGGCAACATCCCCCTGTGAGCGCATCGGTGAGTGGATCGGTGAGCGACGACATCGTGATCGACCCCTCGACGGTGCGGCCCACGCCCACCGACGAGGAGCTCGCTGCCATCGTGGCGAGCGTCGAGGTGGCGTGGCCGCGACCGGTCGTCCTGGTCGACGACCGAGCCGAGCCGAACCGCTGGCGCTTCTCGGGTCGCTGGTGGTCCAAGCCGGTCCCGGCCCGCCGCCGCCGCTCGTAGCCCGATCTCGAAGCCAAATCGGCGGACAGACCGGTCGATCTGACGGATCTCGCCGCCAATTTCGTGGTGGAGATGCCGTCGATTCGTGGTGGTGGTCGGTGAGACCGGGCCGCTCGGATCAGGAGTCGAGGGTGGCGATCTCGATGCGGTCCTGGCGCCACTCGCGCGCCATGTCGAGGGCGAGGTCGGCTCGGTCGAGGACCTCCTCGGTCGACAGGCCGTGCGCCGGGTAGCACGCCACCCCGGCCCACAACGTGATGCCGTCGATCTCGGCCTCCATGGCCCGGCGGATGCGCTCCGCGGTCCAGATGGCGCCGTTCTCCGTGGTGTCCTCGAGGACGAGGGCGTAGCCGCCGTCGAGCAGACGACAGGCCGTGTCCGACTCGCGGATCGTCTCGTTGATGCTCCGGGCGACGCGGGCGGGATCGGCGGGGGTGGGTAGCGAGGTGTCGAGTCCGGCGATGACCTCCATGAGCACGACCGCGACTGGCTTCAGGTTGCGACGGGCCGTCGAGATGCGGGCGTCGAGGGCAACGGTGAAGTACCCCTCGCTGAGCAAGCCGGACGCGCCGTCGGTGAGCGCGTTTCCTTCGGTGCCGCGGCGCATCGCGGTGAGCTGGATGCGCGAGGCGAGCTTCGACTCGGCGTCGGACCGGCGCTTGATCTCTTCTTCGAGGTCGTCGGACAGGCCGCTGACCGAGACCTTCAGCCCCGCCGCCTCGTGCTCGGCGCGGCGCCCGAGCGTGAGGGCCCATCCGGCCAGCACGCTGGCGGCGAGGGCGCAGAGCCCGGCCGTGGCCGCGAGCGGGGCGAGCCCTGTCGTCGCGCCGAATACGCCTAGCACGAGACCGAGGGCCCCTACTCCGATTGCGACGAGAACACGTCGTTCCACCCCCTACAGGTCGGATAGGGGCGTGCCGAATCAAGCACTTTCCGTGGCCGAGGCACCTAGCAGCGTCCAAGGGGCCCAGGGGGGACCCGGTCTCGAACGCTGGTCGGACGACGTCGTCCTCCGACCGAGTGGCACGAAGATCTCCGAGGAGGGGCGACGGTGCGATTCGGTTCGCGGGGATC
>CAZALT010000068.1:6886-17232 GCA_964485515.1 uncultured Rhabdothermincola sp.
TCAGGCTCGCTGGGCGACGACCAGGTCGACGATGTCGGCCATGATCCGGCCCAGCTCGAAGTCTTTCGGGGTGTACACCGCAGTCACGCCCCGGGTGAGCAAGGTCGGGCGGTCCTCTTCGGGGATGATCCCGCCGACGATCACCGGGGCATCGACCCCTTCGGCGCGGAGCCGGTCGACGACGTCGGGTACGAGCTCGAGGTGGCTGCCCGACAGGATCGACAGGCCGATCACGTCGACGTCCTCGTCGCGGGCCACCGCGGCGATCTGGGCCGGGGTCAGACGGATGCCCTGGTAGATGACCTCCATGCCCGAGTCGCGTGCCGCGACGGCGATCTGCTCGGCGCCGTTGGAGTGGCCGTCGAGTCCCGGCTTGGCCACCAGCAGGCGCGGCGGGCCGCCGGGAAGCGAGCGAACCCGCTCGGCGACCGAACGGAGGCTCGTGCCCAGGTCGCCCGTGCCGACGGCCGCCGCGACGCCGGTCGGGCCTCGGTACTCGCCGAACACCTCGCGCAGGGCGTTGGCCCACTCTCCTGTGGTGCCGCCGGCGTGGGCCAGCGCGATGGTGGGCTCCATGATGTTGGCGTCAGTCTCCGCCGCGTCGCGGAGAGCGGCGAGCGCCTTCGCGACCGCGTCGGTGTCGCGCGTCGAGCGCCAGGTTTCGACGCCCGCGATGGTGAGCGCCTCGACGCCAGGGTCGACGCGCAAGATGTTCTCCTCGCCGCCCAGCGGCGACTCGGCCGTCTCGGTGTAGGCGTTGACGCCCACGACGATGGACTCGCCCGTCTCGATGCGGCGCGTGCGGTCGGTGTTGGAGCTGACGAGACGGCCCTTGAGGTCCTCGATGGAGGCGAAGGCGCCACCGCGGGCGACGATGTCGTCGAGCTCGACGCGTGCGGCCGCGATGAGCTGATCGACCTTCGCCTCGATCACGGTCGAACCGTCGAAGATGTCGCCGTACTCGAGCAGGTCGCTCTCGAAGGCGAGGACCTGCTGCATGCGCAGCGACCACTGCTGGTCCCATGGGCGGGGAAGGCCGAGCGCCTCGTTCCACGCCGGCAGCTGCACGGAGCGGGCACGGGCGTTCTTGGACAAGGTGACGGCGAGCATCTCGAGCACGATGCGCTGCACGTTGTTCTCCGGCTGGGCTTCGGTGAGACCGAGCGAGTTGACCTGCACGCCATAGCGGAACCGCCGTGCTTTGGGGTCCTCCACGCCGTAGCGCTCGAGCGTGATCTGGTCCCACAGCTCGGTGAACGCCCGGAGCTTGCACATCTCCTCGACGAAGCGGATGCCGGCGTTGACGAAGAACGAGATGGAGCCGACGACGGACGCGAACCGGTCCTCGTCGACCTGGCCGGAGTCGCGCACGGCGTCGAGCACGTCGATGGCCGTGGCGAGCGCGAAGGCGATCTCCTGCACCGGCGTCGCGCCGGCCTCTTGCAGGTGGTAGCTGCACACGTTCATCGGGTTCCACTTGGGGACCCGGTCGGCGCAGAACGCGATCATGTCGACGATCAGCCGCTTCGAGGGCTCGGGCGGGAAGATGTACGTGCCGCGCGACAGGTACTCCTTGACGATGTCGTTCTGCGTCGTGCCGCGCAGGACCTCCGACGCCACGCCCTCGTTCTCGGCGTGCGCGATGTAGAGGCCGAGCATCCACGCCGCGGGTGCGTTGATCGTCATGGACGTGTTCATCTCGGCGACCGGGATCTCCGCGAGGAGCTCGTCCATGTGGCCGAGGTGGGCGACGGGCACTCCGACCTTGCCGACTTCGCCGCGGGCGCGTGGGTCGTCGGGGTCGTAGCCGGTCTGGGTGGGGAGGTCGAAGGCGATCGACAGGCCGGTCTGGCCCTTGGCGAGGTTGGTCCGATACAGCTCGTTGGACGCCTTGGCCGTGGAGTGGCCGGAATAGGTCCGCATCAGCCACGGCTTGTCTCGCGTCGGACGTTGGTCGTTGCGTTCGTTCGGCGTCGAGCCCGGGTCAGCCATCGGCTCCATGATCCTCCCTGGGGAACACGGTCGCCAACACGTCGTCGAGGTAGGCGGGCAGACCACTCGGCCCCGGTGGCCGCTCGGGCCAGGCGACGTCGAGGCGAACGGCTTGGTCGAGCTGCTGCAGGTACTGCGAGCGGGGCAGGTCGATCACCCCGAGGGACTTCAGGTGGTCGGTCGACCACTGCACGTCGAGCAGGGTCGCACCGATGTCCCGGAGCAGTCGGACCAGGCTGACCAGCGCCACCTTGGAGGCGTCGGTCTCGGTGTGGAACATCGATTCGCCGGCGAAGAACCCACCGATGGCGACGCCGTACAGACCTCCGACGAGCTCGTCTCCGTCCCAGGTCTCGACGCTGTGCGCCCAGCCCAGTCGGTGCAGCGTGGTGTAGGCGTCGATCACGTCCTGGTCGATCCACGATCCGTGGCGTGGGAGGTGGGCACATCGGTCGATCACGGACGCGAAGTCGCGGTCGATCGAGACGTCGAAGCGTCGGCAGCTCCGTTGCAGGGACCGGGAGACCACGAGGCCATCCAAGGGGAGGACACCCCGTGGGTCGGGAGACCACCAGGCGATGGTCCCGAGGTTGCGATCGGGCATCGGGAACAGGCCCTTCCGGTAGGCGCGCAGCAGCGTGTCGGCCTGCAGGTCGGCGCCGATGGCGACGACACCGTGCTCGCTGGCGGAGTCCGCGGCAGGGAATCGCCAGGTGGTGGCGCGGGGTTGCAGCGGCACGGCTCGACGGCTCGACGGGCTAGTTGCCGTAGGTGTAGAAGCCCTTGCCCGACTTCCGACCCAGGTGACCGGCGGTGACCATGCGGCGGAGGCTGGGCACGGCGGCGTAGTTGGGGTCGCGGAACTCCGTGTAGAGGGCATCGAGGATGGCGAGCGACGTGTCGAGCCCGACCAGGTCGAGGAGCGCGAGCGGCCCCATGGGGAAGTTGCAGCCGCCCTTCATCGCCGCGTCGATGTCCTCGGCGGACGCCGTGCCGTTCTCGAGCATGCGGACGGCGTTGTTGAGGTAGGGGAACAGCAGGGCGTTCACGATGAACCCGGCGCGGTCCTTGACCTCGACGGCGGTCTTGCCGCAGTCCTCGGCGAAGTTGCGGACCTCGGCGATGGTGTCGTCGCTGGCGGTGATGGGCCGCACGATCTCGACGAGGGTCATGACGGTGGCCGGGTTGAAGAAGTGGACGCCGCAGACCCGTTCGGGTCGCTGGGTCTGCATGGCGAGGTCGATGACGGGGAGGGTGGACGTGTTCGTGGCGAGGATCGCCGTCGGCGCCACGACCTCGTCGAGGGCGGTGAACAGCGACTTCTTGATGTCGAGGTCCTCGACGACCGATTCGATGACGAGGTCGCAGTCGGCGAGGTCGGCGAGGTGCACCGTGGCGGAGATGCGTTCGATGGTGGCATCGCGCTCGGCCGCGTCGAGGCGTCCCTTGGCGACCTGCTTGTCGAGCGATTTGGTGACGGCGGCGACGGTGGTGTCGGCGGCTTCTTGGGAGCGGGATCTCAGCACCACGGTGCAGCCTCGCTTGGCGGCCACCTCGACGATGCCCGACCCCATGATCCCCGACCCGACGACACCCACTCGCTTGATGCTCATGGCGAAGATGTTACCGAACGGTAGCTTGGCGGCGCCATCCGGCCGCGCCACGCCGCGGTCCGATCCGGCTGCCGTTCGGGAGCCGACCCCGGGATAGGGTCCCGATGTGGAACCGAGCCGGCGAGAACAGCGGTGATCGAAGGCCGACGTCCCGCGTCAGCGCTCGTCCTGCCCGCTGAGGTGGCAACGGTGGTCTCGTCGCTCCACGACGGCGTGCTTGCCCGGGTTGGCGACGTTGCACGGTCACGACGCCTCCATCTCGACGAGCCCGACGACCTCGACGTGCTCGTCGCTGCCTGCCGAGGCGAGACCGACCTGCCGCGCTTCGACGCCGTCATCTCGATCGTGGCCCTGCCACGGTTCGCCGATGTCGACGAGGTCGCTCGAGCGGTCCACGGCCTGCTCGAGCCCGGAGGTGTCGTCCACCTCGTCGAGCCGGTCGCCCACATCGGCGCGACCGCTCGGTTCCGGGCCACCCTGTGGGCGGGCAACCCGAAAGCGCAGGGCCATCACCTCGAGCGAGACATCCCGTTCGCGTTCCGGTCGAACGACCTCCTCATCACCGATCTCGAGAGGATCACCATGCCCACCCGTTCGTGGCCGCTCTGTCGGTTCATCGATGCCCGTGCTCGACGCGAGGCCCCGTTCGGCTCGCTCCCCGGCGATCTCGCCCCGCGGTCCGACGTCCAGGCGGCACCTGCCCAGGGGGTCAGGGCGTGAGCGGACCTCTCGCCCTCGTCGGGGGTGTCCCCTGGACCGACGGCTGCACGTTCGACCGTCGGCTCGTCGAGGCGAGCGGCGCGACCGCGGTCTCGGTCATCCCCGCGGGCGCCGCGTACGAGGATCCGGCCGGCCTCATTGCCCGGGCGGTGTCCTGGTTCGGGGCGCTGGGGATCGAGGTCGTCGAGATCCCGGTGCTCACCCGTCGCGACGCCTTCGACGGCGACGTCGCGGCAACGGTCCGGGCCAGCCGCTTCACCTACCTCCCGGGCACCTCGCCGATGCACCTCCGATCGGTGCTGAAGGACACGCCGCTCTTCGACGCGCTCGTCGATGCCTGGCAGGGCGGCGGGGCGCTCGCTGGTTCCGGTGCGGGCACCGACGTGCTCTGCGACCCGATGGTCGACACCCGGGGCGGTGCGTTCACCGTCGGCCTCGGCGTGGTGCCGGGGATCGCCGCGATCCCTCGGGTCGAGACCTGGTCACCGGAGAAGGTGCACCGCACGGTCGAGCTCGCACCGAAGGGCGTGCCCGTCGTGGCGATCCCCGAGGCGACCGCGCTGATCTGGGATCCGCGGTCGGGCTGGGAGAGCGCCGGCGTGGGTGACTGCACCATCTACCTCGACGGTGCGATCGTCGGCATCGACGTGCTCCCCGGGCTCGAGGCTCGCTGAGACCGCCCGAGGCACACGCGACCGAGTCCGGCGCGTGCGGCGACGGGCTCAGCGGATCGCCGGTGAGGTCGGTGCGTCAGCCGACGGTGGTTTCGGGGGTGGTCTCGGGCGTGGCGGTCGCGGGCGGCTCGAAGCTCTCGAGCGTGACCACGAAGTAGAGGGTCTCGTCGGGGGCGATGCCGCTGTTGCCTGTCGTGCCGTAGGCCTGGTCGGGCGGGATGATCAGCAGGCGTTGCCCGCCGACCTTCATGCCGGGGATCCCCGTCGTCCAGCCCGAGATGACCTGGTCGAGGCCGAACGTGGCCGGCTGACCCCGTGAGTAGGAGTCGTCGAAGATCATGCCGGTGGAGCAGGAGACGCCGATGTAGTCGACGGTGACCGTGGCCCCGGCCGGGACCGGATCGCCCGTGCCCTCGACGAGGTCCTCGCTCACCAGCTCGGCGGAGGGGACACCGGGGGTGATCGGCACCTCAGGTGCTCCCGCCGGAAGCGTGTCGGCGAACGGAACGCACGGCTTGCCGGCGGCGGATTCGAGTGCGGCCACCGTCGTGGAGGTGGCGCTTTCGTCGAGGGCCGGGCTGGTGGAGCTGGTGGTCGAGTCGGCCGACTCGGCCCCGTCGTCGTCACCTCGAAGCAGGAAGAACGCGCCCACGATGAGGATGACGAACACCGCGATGCCGCCGCCGAGCATGGCTCGCCGTCGGGCCTGCTCCTTCTTCTGCTTGGCGATCGCAGCTTCGACGCGTCGCTGGCGACCGGACTTCTGGCGTTGGCGCTTCTCGGTTCCCACGGCGGGCGACGCTAGCAGCGCGTTGCCGGCGCACGGGTGTCGCGGCGGCCCCACGGGCTGCGTGGGTCGCGTGGGTCGCGTGGGTCGCGGCACGCCTCGACGGTCAGCGGCAGGTGGCCGATCCGCGGTAGGGCAGCGTCGCGACCGCGTAGCCGCGGATGTCGTTGTCGACCTGGATCGCCGCGCCGCCGAGGCACTCCCACACCTGGCCGGTCGGGATCCAGTAGCGGCCGCCGTCGGCACCGATGAACCAGGAGGTGCCATCGGCGTGACGGACGATCTTCTCGCGCAGGTCGTCGAGCGGGGGGAGGTCGGCCCCCGGGTCGGCGACGAGGTGGGAGACGACCGACGTGTCGGGGAGCTGTTCGAGGTAGCCGCCGTCGAAGTCCTGGGTGAGGGCGCCGCCGATCACCACCGGGTTGGAGGCGGGGAGCCCCAGCGGTCCTTGGCTCCCGCCCGCGCCCTCCCACACGGATCGGGCCGGTCCGAGCAGGAAGAAGTGGGGGCTGTCCGATGTCTCACCGACGAGGATCGCGTCGGTGTCGGTGGGGATCACGACGTAGCCGTCGTACTGGATCGGCGCCTGGGCGATGCCCATGAGCGCCTGCGCGTTGTCGCCGCTCTTTCCCCCGACCTGGTGGTAGGAGCCCCACTGCGCATCGGTGAACCAGACTGCGGCGGAGGGGTCGGTCGCGGCGAGCACACCGGTGTCGGTGCCGTTGGCGTCGGCGAACTGCTGGTACACGAAGGCGTCCCACTTCTGGAGCGTGCCGGTGGGGCAGCCGTTGGTGGGGTCGCCGACGATCTCGGCCGTCCTCGCCGAGAAGGTGTCGGTGTAGGGCTCGAGCTCGGGGGTCGACGCGGTGATCGTCGATGTCTGCTCGCACGTGGCCGGGGTCGCGGCGTCGATCGAGGAGCCCTCGACCGAGGCGGTGGTCGCCGCGACCGTGTCGTCGTCGTCGTGCTGGCTGGCGAGCAGGACGACGGCCACCGCCGCGGCCACGACGATGGTGAGCACTCCGATGACGGCGAGTGGCCGCTTCGATCGGAGCGCCGCGGGGTCGTGCACCTCGGCGCCGGGGTCGGGGAAGGTGGCTGCGGGCCCCGAAGGCGATGCCTTGGCTGGCTCGGCGCTGGTCGGGACCTGGCCGGACGGGATCTCGCGCGGTTCGGGGGCGTCGCTCGGTTCGGAGGTCGGACTCGAAGAACCGGGTGATGCGGGGGAACCGGGTTCTTCGGACGGGGTCGCAGCGGGGGCGAGGATGGACCCGGCGAGGATCGACAGCGTCTCGTCGAGGAGGGATGGTCCGGTGGTGCGGGCGCGGCGGAAGCCGTCGTAGCCGATCCCGAACTGGAGCGCGGCCGACTCGCCTCGTTGGGTCAGGGTCTGCCACCGGTCCGAGCTGGACCCGAGCAGGGCCTGGGCCGCCTCGCGGTACTGGGGGTAGCGCACGGAGGCGATGGCCGTGTCGAGCAGCCTCTGACGGCCGTCGGGCGGGATCAGGCCCCGTGATCGGACGAGGTCGTCCAACCGGGGAGCGGAGGTCTCGGCGAAGTGCAGCGCGGAGCGGCTCCGCGCCAGCGCGCGGAGCTCCTCGATCAGGGTTCCCTGGTCGGTTGGGGTGGTTCCGACCTCGTCGCTCACCGCACGGCCTTCCTTTTCCGGCTCATCTCCCGGGAGATCCGTTGATCTCCCACGGTTCTCTCAGACATCTCACAGATCCGCTGTCGTAGGTTGCTCCGGCGGCGCAATCCCAGAGTGTGTCGCCAGCGGGTCGGGGAGAAGAACCCCAGAACTTCTCCCCGACCCGCTAGCGGCACGCTAGCCGCCGTTTCGGATGCGTCAGTTTGCAGCGACAGGCATCGTCGATCGCGTCGGCCCCGATCTCGGGCCGGGCCAGGGTGCGCCGACCAGGCAGGTCCGGGGCCGGCACAACTGGTGCGGACAGATCCAGGTGCGGGCGTGGGCCCAGGGGACCGCTCGACCGACCGGCTTGTTCAGGCGACCGGCTTGCTCAGGCAGCCGGCTTGTTCAGGCGACCGGCTGGCTCGCTCGGGTGATCGGCTCGGTCTACCCGTCGCCGAGGATCAGCGGTGTGATCTCGATCCCCGTGATGAGGATGGCGCTCGAGGGCGACCCTTCCTCGCTGCCGGCCGCGTCGAGGGCGCGCATGGTGTCGTCGCCGTCGAGCACGAGACCGAATGTGGTGGGCTCGGGGTCGGTGTCGGGGGCGTTGCTGAACGTCGTGATGAAGAAGGCGGCGTCGAAGGCCCCCGAGCCATCGGCCGGGATCGCCGACACGGTGTAGGGCCCCCGCGCCTGGCCAGCGGCCGGGACCTCGCTCGGCAGGGTGTAGCCGGGGCTGGGCAGCGAGCCGGTGAACCTGGGTACGACCGCGGCGAGCTGCTTCTTGATGATGGGGGCGAAGGCCTGGCCGTCGAAGTAGTGGTAGCGAGCGAGGACGACGAAGTTGTTGACCGCGCCCGGGGCCTGTTCGGTGTTGAGCATGAGGGTGAGGTCACCGACGGTGGTGTGCACGACTGCCTGGTAGCTGAGCGCGAGGTCGATGCAGGTGGGCGGCGGTCCGGAGAACTGGGTGGTGCGGGGCGAGCTGCCGTCCTCGGCGGGGCACGGCGTCGGCCCGGCCAGGGTGGCACCGGGCTCGACGGCGGGCATCTCGGCAGCACCCGCGGGCGGCGACGTCGTCGTCGAGGACACGGTGGTGGTCGTCGAGGCAGTTCCCGAACCCGACGTGCTGGCGAGGAAACCGCCGAGCGTGGAGAGCGCGAGGACACCGACGAGGGTCAACCCGACGACGGCCAGCATGCGCTTGCGGCGACGTTCGCGGTCGGCGCCGGCCTGGCGGGCGTTCGCACGCGCCGCGTCCTGCTGCTTCTGCCGTTCTTTCGGCGAGGTCGGTCGATCCATGGCGCACCGACGCTAGTGCCCGAAGTCGTGCGACCGGGGTCACGGCGGCCATGCGGCGCCGGTCCACTCGGTGCATCTGCTCGGGTGCATCTGCTTGGGAGGGCGCGCCGGCGCGCCTGTACGCTCCAGCGCTGTGGCTCTTCTCGTCCAGAAGTTCGGCGGCACCTCCGTGGCCGATCCCGATCGCATCCGCAACGTCGCCGACCACGTGGCGCGCACGGTCAAGCGCGGCGACCAGGTGGTCGTCGTCATCAGTGCCATGGGCAAGGAGACCGACGACTTGCTGCGCGTCGCCCGCGAGGTGTCCGACATCCGACCCGGCCGAGAGATGGACATGCTCATCACCGCAGGGGAGCGCAAGGCCATGGCCCTGCTGGCCATGGCGTTGCACGACCAGGGTGTGGAAGGCGAGTCGTTCACCGGGAGCCAAGCCGGGTTCCTCACCGACAGCACGCACGCCGACGCCAAGATCGTCGACGTGCGTCCCGACCGTGTTCGCGCCGCGCTCGACGCCGGCAAGGTCCCCGTCGTCGGGGGAGCGCAAGGCGTGTCGGGCGAGCACGACGTCACGTTCCTCGGCCGAGGGGGGTCCGACACCACCGCGGTGGCGCTCGCCCACGCACTCGGCGCCGAGGTCTGCGAGCTCTACACCGATGTGTCGGGCGTGTTCACCAGCGATCCGCGGGCCGTGACCGACGCCCGCAAGATCGATCGCATCTCGTTCGACGAGATGCTCGAGATGACCGCGAACGGCTGCCCCAAGCCGGCCATGCGATCGGTCGAGTACGCGCGCAACCACGGGGTGAAGCTCCACGTCCGTTCGGCGCAGAACACGTGGGAGCCCGGAACCCTGATCGTCGAGCCCGTACCGGGCAACAAGGAGGACGACGCAATGGAACAGGCCATCATCTCCGCGGTCGTCCACGACACCGACGAGGCCAAGATCACCGTGACCGGAGTCGTCGACCGACCGGGTGTCGCCGGCCAGCTCTTCCGGGCGCTCGCCGACCGCAACGTGAACGTCGACGTCATCGTGCAGAACGTCTCGGAGGACGGCGCCACCGACATCTCGTTCACGGTGCCCCACGGTGAGTACGAGCAGGCGGTGGTGGTGTGCGAGGACCAGTTGGCGTCCATCGGTGCCGCCGAGGTGAAGGCCGATCCCGCCATCGCCCGGGTCACGGTCGTCGGAGCGGGGATGAAGTCCCATCCGGGCGTCGCCGCGACCGTGTTCGAGACGCTGGCCGTGGCGGGGATCAACATCGAGATGATCTCGACGTCGTCGATCCGCATCAGCTGCATCGTCGACCAGGAGCAGGTCGAGCGGGCTGTGCAAGCGCTTCACGACGCGTTCGATCTCGGTTCCGGCCCCACCCTGGTCGATTAGTCGGGGTCACTCGTTCCGCCTCGCTCCACGGCGTTTCCCCCAGGTCCGGACGGGCGACTTCGCCCCCTTTCGCCTACCTCGCACCGTCGCCTCAGGGCTTGCTGCGGGTTGAGCAGGGAACCTGGTTCCATTTCGTGGTCTCTGATTGGGGCCGAAAG
This sequence comes from uncultured Rhabdothermincola sp., assembly GCA_964485515.1. Classification (GTDB taxonomy): domain Bacteria; phylum Actinomycetota; class Acidimicrobiia; order Acidimicrobiales; family Acidimicrobilacustridaceae; genus CAZALT01. Next base: position 17,150 of record CAZALT010000068.1, read on the forward strand.
TCCCTTGGTCGCTGGAGGCGCACGCCGGTAGCGTGGTCGCCCTATGCGCATCGGGATCGTTGGAGCCACCGGACAGGTCGGCG
>CAZALT010000069.1:0-17139 GCA_964485515.1 uncultured Rhabdothermincola sp.
TTAGTGATGTCGTAGGACAGGAACGACGGAGCTCTCCGAAGGCGACAGATCGACCACGACTACCCCACGGCGGATCGGGGTACGCAGAACGGGACCGCCACCCCATTCCCCTATTGTTGGTGGCTTTAGTGGGTATTACTGTGACGCAGGTGGCACTCCCTGACTTCTTCGTGATCGGCGCACCCAAGGCGGGCACCTCCGCGCTGCACGCCGCGCTGGACACCCACCCCGATCTCTACCTGTCGCCGGTGAAGGAGCCCAAGTACTTCCTGTGCGACGATCGCCCCCCACGCGAGGGCCAGAACGGCCCGGGTGACGCGCACTCCGCGCAGGAGTGGATCTGGGAGCGCGCCAGGTACGAATCCCTCTTCGACACCGCGCCCGACGCCCACCCCAGAGGCGAGTCCACACCCTTCTACCTGTACGACCTCGACGCGCAGCGGCGGATCGCCGAGACGGTCCCGCACGCCAAGCTCATCGCCATCGTCCGCGACCCCGTCGACCGGGCGTACTCCAACTGGATGCACCTGTGGTCTGACGGGCTCGAGCCCATCGCGGACTTCCTCGAGGCGTGCGCCGCCGAGGAGGACCGCATCGACGCCGGATGGGCCCCGTTCTGGCACTACAAGGCCCAGGGTCGCTACGGCGAGCAGCTCCAGCACCTCTACGGCCTCTTCCCCGTCGAGCAGATCCACGTGCTGCGCTACCGCGACCTCGTCGACGATCCCCGCCAGAGCCTCGACGCCATCGCGGGGTTCCTCGGCGTCGAGACGGACGCGATGACCCTTCCGGGCCCGGAGAACACCCGCTCGTTCGCCCGGCCCGGTTGGCGCTCCGACGTGCTCGGACCGATCGTGCGGGCAGGCGCCGCGGCCGGTGCCTACGCTCCGCCCCACGTCTGGCGGATCGCCAGTGTGCCGCTCACCCGGGCGCTCCAGTACCGGGGCGGCGCCCGACCCAAGCTCGATGTCGACCAGCGACGCGAGCTCGTCGCCTACTTCGCCGACGACATCGACCTGCTCAGCTCGGTGACGGGGCGATCGTTCGACGACTGGCTGTCCGACTCGGCCCGTGGCGACTTCGCCACGCGCCGAGCCAACCAGCAGGCCGACGCCTGACGCGTCCGCACCCGGCATGCGCGGGCCGGAGACGTCCTGAGGTGCGGGTCAGACGGTGGGCACCAGCTGCGTGCAGAGGTCGTGCGAGCCGTCGACGCGGCTGAGCTCGTAGTACAGGCGATGCCCGACCCCTGGCACCACCACGATCGACAGGTACCGGAGCGCGCCGTCGCCGTCGGGCGACACACCCACCGGAGGCCCGTCGACCGCGCTGAACGAGCCGTCGGGCTTGCCGAGCGCCACGCCGGTCTGCTCGAACCAGTTCTGCTCCTTGGATGCTCGACCGTCGTAGTAGGCGACGGGCACCTCGCGGTCGAGCAGCACGCTCGCGATGCGCGCACCCCGCGAGTCCCACTGGCCCGACCGCCCCGACAGCACCGGGCCCTGCCAGCTCCACTGCAAGCCGTTGTCGCTGGTGGCATACCAGCTCGACATCTCGTCGGCCTCGGCCGGATCGGCGAGCGGATGGAAGCACGCCCACAGGTGCCAGTCGTCGCCGTCGTGCATGACGACGGGGTCCTTCACCGCATGCACGTCGTCACCCGGCAGCACCGTCACCCGGTTCTCCGTCGGCCACCTCGTGAGGTCGTCGGTGTCGACCGCCTCGACGTACCAGTGCTTCGAACCCGTCGTCGCACAGCTGTTGTAGAGGCGCCAGCCGCCACCGGGCAACGCCACCAGCGCCGGACGCTCGAGCGACTCCGTGCCGAACTCCTCCTTGGTGACCCGACCGAGGACCTCGAAAGCCACGCCGTCTTCGGAACGGGCGACCTCGACCGCGTACCCGCGACCTGCGTCGACCGGGCGGCGCAGGCGGTAGGCGAGGTAGTAGACGCCATCGACGAACATCGCGCTCGGGCCACCGGCCCAGTTCCCGGCGCCATCGGCTGGCGCAGGGATGGCCACGACCGATTCCTGCGGGTTCGGGAGCGGGATGCCCGTGAGGGCCGCGATGGTCATGGCTTGCTCGTCTTGGCTTGCGGATGGAGGTGGAGGTCGTCGGTCGCGCGGACATGCGTCCGACCGCTTGCAGACTACGCGAGACGCGACGACCGACCCCAAGCGACCCCCTTCGCCACCTCGAGCAGGATCGCTCAGCTGGCGAGCAGGCGGACCGCGGCAGAGATCGCCGCCACGGCGAGGATGCCTCGGAGCACGGCGGTGGGAACCCGGGACTGCAGCCGGGTCCCGACCACCGCCCCCACGGCGCCGCCGACGCCGAGCGCCAGGCCGTTGGCCCACTCCGGGGCCTGCGCGCCCGAGAAGCCGATGACGCTGGCCAAGCCGAAGGCGGCGAGGCCAACGACCGATGTCACGAAGGTGGTGACGATGCCGGCACCGGCCACGCGCCGAAGCGGCAGGTGCTCGACGGTGACCAGCCAGGGCACGACGAAGGCCGCACCGCCCATGCCGTAGATCCCGCCGACCACCCCTGCCGCGAACCCCACGGGAACGACGCGGATCCAGGGCAGCGGGCGTGCTTCGGCGCCATCGTTGGGATCCTCACCTCGCAGGTGGAGCAGGAGGCGGATGCCGAGGGCCCCGAGGACGATCGCCGCGACCCACGAGAACCGGGACGCCGATGCCAACCAGGAGGTGCGGAGCAGGACGCCGACGACCACGCCGGCGCCGCTTCCGATGCACAGTTGGATCGCCAGCGCCCGGTCGAGGAGCTCGCGGCGAGCGAAGCCCACGACCCCCGCCGGCGTCGACACGACGTTGTAGAGCAGGTTCGTCGCGCTCACCGCGGGACTCGGCGCACCGAGTGCGATGACCTGGATCGGCAACAGCAAGAACGCGCCCGACACCCCGGCCGGGGTGCACACGAGTGCGACGGCGAACCCGGTGGCGACGCGGATGAGCAGGTCAGCCATCGACTGGACCGGCGCCGACCAGATGAGCGGGCCGGGCCGATGGCGGTCGTCGCGCTCGTCTGGTCACCGGGACAGGGTAGCGAATCCCGACCTAACCGATCATGTTTCTTGCCCGGGGAGTCGACGATCGGTCGCCGATCAGCGACAGCCGACGAAGTTCCCTGGCCTCTCGTGTCGACACCAGGCAGCTTTGGCTCCCCCGTTCGGCCGCGAGACCGGGGGTAGGATCGCCGCGGGTTCGTCCGAACCCGCGCCCCGGCGGGCGTGCTCGAGGGAGCTGCCGACATGACCGATTCCCCTGGCGGCGATGCCGTCGACTCCACCGCATCCGAGTCTCAGCCTGAGATGCAGGCCGCTACGCAGGTCGATGCCGACCCCAGGCCGGAGACCGAGATCGAACGCCTGCGAGCCGAGCGCGACCTCCTCGCCGCCCAGGTCGAGAAGCTCGAGCACAAGCGGCAGAGCCGCATCCGCAGCTTCGCCGTGAGCGCACTGGTCGTGGTGCTCTGCATCACGTTCCTCGCGTCGATCGTCGGTGTCTACGCCAAGCGCAACACGCTCAACAACGAGGTCTTCTCCGACAAGGTCGCACCCCTCGGAGCCGACCCCGCCGTGCAGGCCGCGCTCGGGGTGTGGGTCACCGATCAGGTCATGGTCACCATCGACCCCAAGACGATCCTCCAAGATGCCCTCCCCGAGCGCGCCCAGATCCTTGCCACCCCCCTCGCCAACGCCATCCGGGGCTTCGTCGGCGACCAGGTCGACGACTTCCTCGCCTCCGACCGGTTCGCCGACCTCTGGGCCACCGCCACCACCAGAGCCCACGCCACCGCCGTCAAGATCCTGGAAGGCGACAGCGAGGTCATCCGTGCCCAGGACGACACGATCGTCGTGAACCTGATCCCGGTGATCAACGCCGCGCTGGCCGACATCGGCGCGCAGTCCCCCGAGATCTTCGGCCGTGCCATCGACCTCCCGACCCTCACGGTCGACGACATCCCGGAGGTCGCCAAGGACAAGCTCAGCGAGGCCCTCGGCATGCCGTTGGCCGACGACTTCGGCATCATCCGCATCAACAGCGGGGGTGGTGCGCTCTCGGCGGCGCAGACCGCGGTCCAGTGGTTCACCGTCGGCGTGTGGGCGCTCGTGCTCCTCACGATCCTGCTCATCCCGCTCACGCTGTGGCTCTCGCATCGCCGTCGGCGCACGCTGCTCCAGATGGCCGCCGGGCTGCTCCTCGTCACGGTCCTCCTACGCCGTGTCGTCATGACCCTCGAGGGCGAGGCGCTGGCGCGCATCACCAACGAGATCAACAACGCGGCGGCCAGCTCCGTGCTCGACGCCTTCATCGACCCGCTCCTGTCGTTCACCCTCGTCGTGCTGTGGGTGCTGGCCGCGATCGGCGTCGTCGCGCTGATCACCGGACCGTACGCGTGGGCCACGTCGCTGCGAGAGCTCGTGGCCCGCACCGGGTCGCGGGCGGCGACGACCGCGGGCAGCCTCAGCGACCGCGCCACGAGTGACGAGTCCATCGCGTGGATCCAGACGAACGTCACCGCCTTGCAGGTGGCGGGTGGAGTCGTGGGCTTCATCTTGTTGATGTGGCTCGACCTCACGTGGGGCAGCCTCTTCCTGCTGGCCCTGCTGATCGGCGGCTACGAGCTCGGGCTCTGGTGGCTCGCCGAACGCGACGAACCCGCCGACGGGGCAGGCCCGGGCGCTCTGCCGGATCCGCCCGACGTCGTGGGCGCCGGCACCCCGTTCTGAGCCCGACTCCACGGGGTAGCGCCCCGGGCTCGCTCGACGAGCCGCCGCGTAGGATCTCGCCATGACGTTGACCGATGGCGAGGACGCCGCACCCGCGTGCGACCTGCTCGACCCCGCCTTCTACCTCGACGACCCCCATAAGACCTTCACGTGGATGCGGGCCGACGCCCCCGTCTACCGCGACCAACGCAACGGGCTGTGGGCGGTCACCCGCCACGCCGACATCAAGGACGTCGAAGGTCGATCCGATCAGTTCATCTCGGGTGCCGGCTACCGGTCGTTCCACGCCGAGAGCGAGAACAACATGATCGCCCTCGACGATCCGGCCCACGCCCAGCAGCGAGGGTTGGTGTCCCGCCGCTTCACCCCCCGTGCGGTGCGCGACCACGAGCCGTGGATCCGCCACACGGTCAGCGAGCTCGTCGCCGCCTTCCCCACCCACGAGGTCGAGGTGGTCGACGCCCTCGCCGCCCAGCTCCCCTGCCGTCTCACCGCCCGACTCCTCGGTTGGCCCGAAGACCGCTGGCCCGACATCAAGCGTTGGTCCGAGCGCCTCATGCGCTACGACCAGATCAAGGACGACGCCACGGCGTTCCTCGACATGATGGGGACGATCGACGAGTTCGACGCTGACCTCCAGGCGATGACGGCCGAGCGCGTCGGTTGCCCCGTCACGGCGGAATCGGACCTCGTGTGCGTCTGGGCCAACGCCGCGATCGACGGCGACCCCATGGAGGCCGATCGGATCACGAACGAGGCCGGGCTGTTCATCTCGGGAGGCGCAGAGACCACCCGTACGGTCATCGCCCGGGGCCTGCGCGTGCTCTGCGATCACCCCGAGCAGTGGGACGCCATGGCCTCCGATCCGGCTCTGATCCCCGGCGCGGTCGAAGAGCTCGTGCGCTGGGTGACGCCGCTCAACAACTTCTTCCGCACCGCTACGACCGACGCGACCATCGGCGGTCAGCCCGTCCGGGCTGGCGATCGCGTGATCCTGCTCTACCCGTCGGGCAATCGGGACGAGGCCGTCTTCGATGCCCCCTTCGCGTTCGACATCCGACGATCGCCGAACCCGCACCTGGGCTTCGGGTTCGGCACGCACTTCTGCCTCGGCGCGTCCCTCGCCCGTCTCGAGCTGTCGATCGTGCTCGAAGCGCTCACCTCGACCATCACCGACCTCCGGGTCGTCCACGACACCGACGACGAGCCCAACATCTTCGCCAGCGCCGTGCGCTCGTTCACCTTGGGGTTCGACCGCCGGTAGACCTCTGGTCCATCTCCGGCCGTCGTTCAGACGTCATCGCACCGTATCCGTCCCGACCCGGCGACGAACCGGCTGGTTCGGTGCCTCAGAGATCGGTCGGGAGGTGGGCCGTCTCGTTGAACGACGCGAGCACCGACCCGGGCGGACGGATCTCGATCCGCGAGATCGAAGCCGGCGCCACCCAAAGACGCCAGGTGACGTCGTCGTCCACCCCCAGCGCCCATGTCACCGCCGCCTTGATCGGCGACACGTGGGTCACGACCACGGTCACTCCCGCTCCGGCGGCCGCGAGATCGTCGAGCGCGGCACGGACGCGGAGACCCAGCTGTCGGAGCGACTCACCGCCCGGCGGTGTGAAGTCCGGATCCGAACGCCAGCGCGCCCAGAGGTCGGCAGGGACGTCGGAGATGGGCGTGCCATCGAAGTCGCCGTAGTCGAGCTCGATCCACCGGTCGTCGACCTCCACCGGCAGGCCGAAGGCCGAGGCCGTCTCTCGGGAGCGCAGCAGCGGACTCGAGATGACCCGGTCGACCGCACCGACCGCGCCGGTCAACGTGGCCGCCTGCCGTCGACCCAGCTCGTCGAGATCCGCGTCGAGGCGTCCCAGCAGGAGCCCGGACGCGTTGGCCGCGGTGCGACCGTGACGGACGATGACGATCTCGCTCACGCGACGACCCCCCGGTTGAGATGGCCGGTCTCGATGAACAGCTTGCGGTTGGCCGGATCGGAGAAGCCGAACTCGCGCCAGCACCAGGCGAGGGCGGCCGCGCCGATCAGTTCGAGGACCACGATCACGCCAAGGGTCCGACCCTCAGGAAGACCCGCGGTCTCGAAGGCGGTCCCGAAGAACGGCCACCAGAACACCTCGGTGTCCGCCCAGACGCCGTCGAGAACGAGGTGCATCATGAGTCCGATCGGCAGGCTGATGAGCCGACGGCGCACCAACCGGCGCTTCTGCGTCGCGAGCATGATCACCGTCATGAGCACGACGACGAACACGAGCGTGTGGAGGACCTTGGGCCCGCCGAAGACCACCTCGCCCAGCGGCAGCACCGACCCGACCATCACCAGTCGATAGTCGAGCGCGGGACTGCGGAACACCAGCCAGACAAACGCGAAGCTCACCCCCGCGAACCACAAGAGCATCCCGAGATGGTGCCACCCGCCCGCCGACCGACGTAATCGGCGCACCGATCGCCAACGGTGAGCGCGGTGACGATGGGCGGACTCGGCGGCACACACCAACCGGACGGAACCCGACCAGCCCCCTACAGGAGTGGCTTGGCCTAGCGAACGACCGACGTTCACGCCCGGGCATCCTGGAGCGCGCTCCGCGACGGCTACCCGATCCGCCAGACGGCGGCCGCAGCTAGTGAACCAGCAAACGACCGCATTCTTCGCAGTGGGCTGGGGTGTCGGCGGGCAGGTGGCGGATCTGGTCGATGGCCACGGCGGACAGGGTGAGGTGGCAGCCGCCGCAGTTGGCCCCGACGAGGCGGGCGACCGCGACGCCACCGAGCTGGCTCCGGAGCCTGCTGTACTCGGCGAGCAGGTCTTCGGGGATGGCCGCCACGAGCCCGGCGCGCTCGGCATCGAGACTCGCCTGCTCCGCGTGCAGGTCGGCGTCGACCTCCCTCAGCGCGGCGTCGAGCGCGGTGGCCTTCTCGTCCATCGCCGAGCGCTGCGCAGCCCGTGTCGAGAGCTGCTCGTCGAGCGGCTCGATCTGCTCCATGAGCTCGATGACCTCGTCTTCGAGCTGACCCTGGCGGCGCTTCAGCGAGGCGATGTCGTCCTGGAACGCCTGGAGCTCCTTCGGAGCGGTGACCGTCCCCGAGTAGAGCGTGCGGTCGAGGTCGACGATCTTCGCTTCGATGCTGGCAACGTCGTCTTCGAACCGGCGCTGCTCCCGGCCGATGGCATCTCGCCGGTCCTGCAGATCAGCCGTGGCCGCATCGAAGCTCGCCACCTCGGCGAGGTGTGCGTCTCTGGCTGCTCGCTCGGCGAGGTTGGCCAGCCGATGGCGGACCTGGTCGGCTCGGGTGTCGTGCTCCTGCACCACGAGGAGATCGTGCAACGCGGTCACCTGGCATTGCTCCCGCTGGACATGACGGTCATTCGCCGCCTCCTTCGTTGTTGTCGGCCTCGGCTCCCGCGCCGCCGTCCGGCGGCGTGGTCGGGGCTGGGCCGGTGGTGGGTGTGGTCGGCGCCGACGTGGTGCCGGTCGTGCCGCCGCCGCCCCCGTCGCCGCCGTCGCCGCCGTCGTCGTCGTCGTCGCCGGACCTGGTCGTGGTCGTGGTCGTGCCCGACCTCGACGGTGAGCCAGATGTGGGCGCCCTGCCCTCGTTGAGCTTCGACCCACCGAACCCGACGACGTTCCTGGCCGACCGCTTGTAGGGCGCGCACGTGGGGAAGTCCCGAACGGCGAACGGCGCGTTGGCCGGCTCGTTGAACGCCTTCCACATCATCGCCGGATAGGTGCCGCCGAAGTTGGCCACGCCGTTGAGGTTCTGCATGGTGGGGAGCTGCCCCGTCCACGGGTTGACCTCGGGCGCACCCATCCAGATCGCCGTGGTGAGGTACGGGGTGAACCCGACGAAGAGGGCGTCGGTGTTCTTGTCCGTCGTTCCGGTCTTGCCCGCCGACGGCATCTCGGGCAGGCGGGCGCGCGTGCCGGTGCCGTACTTGACGTTGTCGATGAGCATGGACGTCGCGTAGCACGCGGTGTCCTCGGAGAACTCTCGCGAGCTCTCGGACTCGTGCTCGTAGATGACCTCGCCGTCCCGGTCCTCGATGCGGTCGATCAGGTACGACGGGTTGAAGTCCCCCTCGTTGGGGATCGCCGCGTATGCCGCGGCCATCTGGATGAGCGGGACGGACTTGACCCCGAGGGTCAACGACAGGTCCGGTTGCAGGTCGGTCGTGACCCCGAGGCGCTTGGCCATGTCGATCACCGGGTCCAGCCCGACGACCTGCTCGAGGCGCACGAACGCGCCGTTCGACGACTTCTGGGTGACCGAGGCCAGGGATCCTCCGGCCCCGTCGACCTTGTACGGGTTGGGTGTGCCGAACGGGTTGGGGAAGCTCTGACCGCCGCTGATGTAGTCGATGGGCAGGTTGCCCTGCTCGAGCGCGGTCAACAGCGTGAAGATCTTGAAGGTCGAACCGGTCTGACGACCGGGGAGGTCGGTGGCGACGTTCGTCTGCTGCACCGCGTAGTCGGGCCCACCGACCATCGCCCGAACCGCGCCCGAGGAGTTGTCGAGCGTCACCATCGCCGCGGTGATGCCCTTGTCGTTGGGCGGGACGCCAGCGGCCTGCGCCCGGACCGCGAGCTCCTGGAGCCGTGGGTCGAGCGTGGTGTAGATCCGAAGCCCCCCGTCGAACAGGGCGTGATATCGCTCCTCGTCGGTGCTGCCGAGGATGTCCGAATCGAAGAGGAGGTGCTGCTTGACCTCCTCGACGAAGTAGTCGTCGGGCTGGTCCTGCTGGTTCTGGCCGGCGCAGGTGAGCGCCGCGACCTCGCCGTCGCATCGCCGGACGGGCAGCGGCGCGCTGGCGTAGATCTTGGCCTCGTCCTCGGTGATCTTCTCCTCCCGAACCATCCGGCTGAGCGCGTCGCGACGACGGTCGTAGGCGGTCTGCGGATGCATGGTCGGATCGAACCGGACCGGGTTGGCGATGAGCGCGGCGAGCATGGCGGCCTCGGCGTAGCCGAGCTGATCGGCGTGCTGGCCCCAGTAGGTCTCGGCCGCAGCCTCGACGCCGTAGGCACCCGCACCGAAGTACACGGTGTTGAGGTACTTCTCGAGGATCTCGTCCTTGGTCAGCTGCTGTTCGAGCTGCAGGGCGAGCGGGATCTCCTGCGACTTCCGATCGAGGTTCCGATCGTCGGTGAGGAGCGCCTTCTTCACCAGCTGCTGGGTGATCGTGGAGCCGCCCTGCTCGATCTGTCCGGCCGACACGTTCTCGAAGAGGGCGCGCACCATGCCACGGAAGTTGACCCCGTTGTGGGCGTAGAACTCGGCATCTTCGACGGCGAGGATGGCATCGATCACCGGTTGCGAGACCCGGTCGAGCGAGACCGGTTCGCGGTTCTCGGGACCGTGCAGCGTGTCGATCACCGTGCCGTCGGACGCGACGACCTCCGAGCGGATGGCGTACTGGTCGAGCAACGCGAGGTCGATCTCCTGAGGGTCACCACCCCCGATCGACGACACGCCCCCCGCGCTCGGCGCGACGACGAGGACGCCGACGACGAGCACCGCGGTGGCAGCCAGGATCGTGACGATGAAGGTGAGGAGCTTGCGCACGGCGCCTTGAGCGTACCGCCCGACTGGAGCTCCGCCCGGGCGGACTCGTGGAGCTCGGGCCGACCAACGGGGCCGTTGACGATGTCGAGCCGAACCCATGCCGGACCCGCGCCCGCGATGGCTCCGACCGTAGGGGTACCGTGCGACGCGTGTTCCGTCGGGGGGTGCGCCAACCAGACCGCGAGCCCGTCGCCCCCGCGGCGTCGCCTTCCCCACCGCCGTCGCATCCGCTGTCCCTTCCGACCAGGACGCGCCTCGCGTTCGCCGGTTCCGGAACGATCACCGTGCTGCACGGGCTGGCAGCGCAGCTCCTCCGCCAACCGGTCGTGGCGGTCGCCTCCCGCAACCCCGACCATGCCCGCCAGCGGGCCGACCAGCTCGACGCCGTGCCCGTCACCTACGAGGAGCTGCCCGCCGGGTCCGACCTCGTGGTGATCGCGACCACACCCGAACGCCATGCCGACGATGCGCTCCGGGCGCTCGACGGAGGCGCCGCCGTCCTGATCGAGAAGCCGCTGTGCTCGACGCTCGCCGACGCCGATCGGCTCGTCGACGCGTCCCGCGACGGCGTCGTCGCCTACGCCGAGAACCTCCTCCACGCGCCCGCAGCTCGCCTCGCGCTCGATCAGATCGCCGAGCTCTGCGCATCGGGACCTCTCGTCAACCTCGAAGCCACCGCGGTGCAGGGTCGGCCCGAGTGGGGCTCGTTCCTCGATCCGGAGCGAGGAGGCGGTGTGCTCTTCGATCTCGGTTCGCATCCGATCGCTCTCGTGCTCGCGGCTGCTCCGACCCGCCCCGTCGGCATCCGCGGGTGGCTCCAATCCTCGGCCGACTGCCCGGTCGACGACGCAGCAGCCGTCGAGATCGACTTCGAGGACGGGCTCACCGCTCGCGTGAGGACCTCGTGGACATCGAAGGAACCGATCTGGGACCTCCAAGCCGCCACGCAGGACGGCGTCGTGCGCCTCGAGATCGTCCCGACCCTCAGCGTCGAACGCGACGGCGAGGAGCTCGTCGTCGCTCCGCCCTCCTACACCGAGGTCCCCCAGCTCGAGCAGCTGGGCTACGCGGCGCAGCTCCACGCCGCCATCTCCGACGCGCAGCACTCGAGCCATCCCACCTTCGGCGCCGCGTTCGGTCGCGACGTCCTCGACGCGGTGTGCGGGGCCTACCGCTCCGCCGGCCGAGGCGGTGAGACCGAACCGCTTCCGTTCACCGGCCCTCGGGATCGGACACCCCACCAGCTCTGGATCGACCCACCGACCAGCGGTTGAACCACCACCGAGGCGCCGATCGAACCGGTATCGCCGCTGGTCACCCCGCTGGTCACCCCGCTGGCCACCCCGCCGATCTCCACGCGGGTCACCCGGAGGGGTCCCGATCCACGACGTCGAGGTCCGGGAACTCCTCATGGGTGGCCACCCAGGCCGACTCGGCCGACGACGGATTGCGCAACAAGACCAGCGAGGCGACCCAGGTGAGGCCGACGACCAGCGCCGACACCCGCATCGTCGCGGCGAACGCAGCGGCCGTCTCGTCTCGCACGATCGCCTCGAACGGGCCACGGAGATCCTCGCCGAGGCGCTGCACCGCCTTGTTGTAGGCGTCTCCTCCCAGCAGCAGATCGATGAGCTTCGGGCGCGCTCCCACCACCGAGTCCGCATCGGAGTGCGCCCGCACCGCCAGGTAGGTGTTGGTCCCGACCGCCAGTGCCAGGGCCGAACCGAGGAACCGGCTCAGGCTGACGAGCCCGGCTGCCTCGTTCAACCGACCCGCCGGAAGGCCCATGATGGCCGCCGAGCTCAACCCCACGTTCGATATGCCCGCACCGAGACCGCACAGGATCAGCGGAACCCAGAGCTCGGGGCGGGTCGTGTTGCCGTCGGTGAACCCCAGCATGGCGAACCCGACGACCATGCAGCCCATCCCGACGAGGGCCGGACCGCGATATCCGAGCCAGCGCTTGAGCCCGAGGGAGATGACCGTGACCAGGACCACCGATGCGATGAAGGGCACGAACGCGATGAGCACCTGCACCGCGCCGGAGTCGAAGGTGGCGGCCGACTGGGCGAACGCGTTGAAGAAGTAGAGCAACCCGATCATGCCCAGCGATGCGCCGAACGTCGCGATGTTGGCGCCGAGCACTCGCCGGTTGCGCAGGAGCGAGGGGTGGAAGACGCGCGCCTGGGTCCGGCGCTCGACGACCACGAACACGATGACCAGGACAGCGATCAGCACCACGACGCCGCCGGTGAGGACCGACGCCCACCCCCACACCCGGGAACGGTCCGCCACGAGGACGACGAGGAAGACGATGGCGGCGAACAGCCCCGCGCCGGACCAGTCGTGCCAGCGTCCGCGGGGCAGTCGGGTCCGATAGCGCAAGAGGGGTGAGGCGATGACGATCACGAAGCCCATGAGCACGAGATCACCGACGAAGATCCATCGCCAGGACACGTAGTCGGTCAGGAGGCCTCCGACGAGAGGACCGATCGCGAACGAGACCGCGTAGAGCCCGCTTCGGATGGCGAACGCTTCGGATGCCTTGGTGGGCCGTGAGAACGCCACGAGGACCTCGACGCCCGACGGCATCAGGAGCCCGGCACCGATGCCCTGGACGAACCGAGCGATGGTCAAGGCGGTCGAACCCGGGGCCACGGCGCCGAGGGCCGAGGCCAGACCGAACACGCAGGCCCCGACCATCATCGTGTTGGTTCGGCCGATGCGGTCGCCGAGACGCCCACCGAGCAGCGCGGTTGCGGCCGCGGCGAGCAGGAACCCGTTGACCACCCACCCGAGGCTCTCGAGGCCGAGGTCGAGCTCCTGGGCCATGCCGCGGGTGCCCACGGTGATCGCGGTGCTGGTGAACCCCACCGCGGCGGCCGAGACCGACACCGCCACGGTCGCTCGCCACGCGATCGCTCGGCGGCCGTCCGCCGGGTAGGGGGTGATCGCCGATCCCACGAGCGGACCCTAGTGCGGCGTCCAGGACTGGCTGGTGTGACCATCCGCGCGGGGTTCGACGGCGGCTCCTACACTTCGCCGATCGCAGGCCCTGGGCGGAGAGAACCCGGAGTGCTCCGTTGACCACCGCGCCTCAATTGCTCTCTCGTCCGGTCGAGTACGGCGAGGTCCTGCTCGCCCCCACCACCGAGCTGGCCGGCCTCGCCGAGCTCAACGCGGTGCACAACCACGACGAGCGGGTCGAGACACTGCTGCGCATCGCGCAGGCCATCCACGCCGAGGACGGCGAACGCGATCGCATCGCCGCGCTTCGGGACCCCGCCGCGTCGCCAGCCATCCTGCCCACCCGCCGCTGAGGCCAACACGCCCGACCGCGCCCAGATCCCCGTTCCCGCCGGAACGAACCGCTACGTTGACGACACGCCTCGATCAGCGGGTGGAGGAGACGAGACCATGACGAACCAGCCAGCAACCACAAGCGACACGGTGACCCTCGCAGAGGTCCATCGCCTGCTCTCCGACACCGAGTTCGTCTCGGCCAAGGACCTCGCCCCCTTCGTCGACCTGCGCGACGCGCAGCCCTCGGCGCAACCCGTCCAGGGCCAGGTCGAGCCTGGCGCTCCCGACCTGCCGAAGCGGCGCTGACCACCGACTCGACGAACGGAGACCACGGTGACCGCGACGCCCCCCACCCGGATCGACCACCTGCGCATCGAGCGCGGCCCCGACGCGTTCACCGGCCTCACCCACGAGCAGCGCCTTCGGCTCATCGTCCAGGTGCTGTGCGGTCTCGTCGCCTACGACGAGGACCCTGCCGCCGCGGCCTCACCCGCCACACCACCGGCCGACGAGCTCACCGACCGCCTCGCCAGCTGACGACCCTCGCCATCTGACGACACCGAGCCACCGAGCCGTTCGTCGGCCGCAGCTCGATCGTCGCTCCGCCGGAGGCGAGCGTAGGACCGATCTCGTCGCCTCGTCGCCGCCGGTCAGGACTTGACGAGCGGTCAGGACTTGACGAGACCGACGCGGTTCGGGAGATCGAGCTCGTCGTCGGACTCGTCGCCGGGCCAGGCATCTCGAACTGGTGCCTGCGAGTCGGCCACCTCGGCCGCGTCCGAGCCGTCCTCGGACCGGGCGACGAGCAGGCACAGCACCCGGATGATGACCCGACGACGCTCGGTGTCGCCGAGCTCGGCGAACCGCGTGAGCTGACCGGGGCGGCTAGGAACCTGCTCGCTGAACAGCGTGAGCTCTTCGTCGCGCTCGGCTTCGGCCGCCGCGATCTCGGCCAGGTCGGCGAGCACCTCGGCGATGCCGTCGGCATCGAGGTCGTCACGGCGACCCAGTTCGGTGGCGACCGCGTCGACGTCGTCCTGCGTGACCCGGACACGACCGATGAGCGCCTTGAGGACGTTGTCGTTGTCGTTGGCCTCGACCTCGTCGAGCGGCTTGGGAGCCTCGTCGAGGACCAGCACGGGAGCGTCGGCGCTGGACTCGTCGAGCTCGATGATGATCGAGTCGGCGGCGCTCGCCTCGGGGCCGTCGGTCGATGCGGCGACGACGTCGGCCACGACATCGTCCTCGAGCGCCGAGGGCGTGGCCGAGAAGTCTGCGTCGACCAGCACGAATTCGGGGTCGTCGTCCGCACCGTCGACGGCATCGGGCACGCCCGTCTCGGCTGCGGCGCCGACCGCCGTATCCGGGGCGACGGCTTCGGCCTCGGCCTCGGAATCGGCCTCGGAATCGGCCTCTGAATCGGACCGGGTGGCCGCATCCGGCTCCACGGAGGCGGCCTGGGGCACGGCATCGGCGAGCCCATCCGGCTCGACAGACTCGGGCTCGGGCTCGGATGTCAGATCGGACGCCGAATCAGGTGTCGAATCGAGCGAGCTCAAGAGGACCGGCTTGCGCGGCACCGTGGGGGCGTAGGCCTCGGTGCTCGTCGATCGGGCCCCTCGGGGGTTGAACCGATGGGAGAGGTCCTCGTCGGTGCTGTCACCGTCGAGGTCGGCCTCCTGCGGGTTCTCCGCGGGTACGTCCGAGGGCGGCGTGGGCACCGGCACGGCGGGGCGGTCCCGCTCGTAGCCGAGCTTGGGCAAACCCGTCGACGGAGCGACGGCGCTGCCGGGTTCGCTCGCTCGCGCCGCGGCCGTCACGGCATCGGCGGCCGCCGAGGGCGCGCCCGCCGATGGGTTCGCCGACGGGGAGAACGTCGGCCTGGTCGGCGAGACCACCGATGTGGTCCCGGAGCCCGACGCCTGCTGCTTCTTGTTCTTCCCGGCGAGCGCGACGCCGACACCGACGCCGACTGCGATCAACAGGACCAGAACCACCACGATTGCCATAGGTCACCCAGACGTTGTCCACTTCATGGGCGAGGCCGGAAGTCCCCGCCGCCGCCAAGAACGGAACCGGCGAAGGCGCCGACCAGCCCCCTACTCGGTGCGGGCCATTCTGCCCGATCGAGGGACCCACGGCCAGTGGGTCATCCGGCCCTCACGCAGCGTCGCTGCGCAGCCGCTCCTTGAGAGATTCCCAGCCCGCTTCGGTTCCTCCCCCACCGGTGAAGAGCTGCACCGCGCGCCACTCTGGCGCCTCGAAGTCCTTCTCCGCATCGTCGACCGGAACCTCGACGCCATCGACGCCGACCTGGATCGTCGGCCACGTCGCCTCGTCGTCTCCGGAGCGGAGGGTCATGCGGATCTGCTTGGCGGCCCCCGCATCGTCGGGGATCACCAGGAATGTCCAACGTTCCATTGCAACTGCCTTTCAGCGTTCGACGCCGACGGGGAACTCGATCGAGTCGGCGACCTGCCGGAGCAGCTCCGCCAGTCCGTTGACCAGGAGCTGCGGCTCTCCGCCGGCCGTGGCGACGTCGCGCAGGATCGGGCGGACCTGCCCGGACACGTACTCGCCGAACACCGCCACGAACCCCGCGGCGATGGCGCGGCCCTCCTCGGTCTCGTTGAGGACGGCCCGCTCGATCTCATCGATCTCGTCTGAGTCCCAGGTCTCGTCGCCGATGTCCATGGGCGTTCCTGTCGGCGCGTGGCCGTGGCCTTCAAGGATTCGCGTCGAATTGCCCGAGCGACGACGACCCGCGTCACACGGGCCGACGTCCCGACCCCCGCTACTCGGCGACGGCCTCGACGGCGCCGGTGTGCACGTCGTAGACGAAGGTGCCGACCACCGTGGCCGAGGGGATCAACGGGCACGCCTGCACGCGCGCCCGATCGGCGATGAGCGTGGCACGCTGGTCGGCGATCGTGAGGAACTCGAAGCCACCGGTGTCGGCACCGGTGTTCGCAGCGACGATCTCGCCCGCCTCCGCATCGGTGACCTTGTTGACCCCGCAGTCGGTGTGCGCCATGAGCATGATCCGCTCGGCCCCCAGGAGGTTGGCGGCCAGGACCAGGGAGCGCAGGACGTCGTCGGTGACCCGCGCACCGGCGTTGCGCAGGATCTTCGCGTCGCCCGGTTCGAGGCCGAGGATGGCAAGCGGATCGATGCGCGAGTCGATGCAGGTCACCAGCGCAACCCCTCGTGCCGCCTTTCCCGACAGACCCGAGTCCCGGTAGCCCGAGACGTAGCGGACGTTGGCTTCAAGCAGGTCGTCGAACACGTCGACGATTCTGCCACGGCACCCGGCAGGTGACGACCACGGCAACACCTGGCCCGACAACACCGGGGATGGTCGTCCGACGTAGACGCCTGGTTCCTCGCCTACCGGGGCGACCTCGCCATCTCGGTGCTCGTCGAGGACGGCGAAGCCGGAGGCCGAGTGGCCGCCCCGCTGGCCGCCACGTTCTTCACGACCCTCGGTTAGGCGGCAGGGGGTC
>CAZALT010000070.1:0-17039 GCA_964485515.1 uncultured Rhabdothermincola sp.
CACACCCATAGCCGCCTAACCAGAAATCAAACCCACACCAGAGTCAGGAGAGCCCTATTTAGCTCGGGAGACCGTCGATAGACCAGGATCGAATTCCAGTGCCGAGAGAAGTACGGCTCGTCGTTCTTGCTCTGCTGCGTATGTTTCCATGCAATGTTGGCCAAGAAATTCTCTGGTCCGAACACCTCGTCCATGACGCTTCGAAGGTTCGCTCCCTCGTTGTCGTCAATTGTGACGAAGATTGCCCCGTCCTGACGGAGGAGGTTTCGAGCGAGGACCAGGCGCGGGTAGATCATTGACAGCCACCGGCTGTGACGCCTCCCGAGAATGGCCTCGCCGGAAGTCGATACTCGCATTCCTTCCTCGTCCAATTGGCCCGTGAACCCGAGGTAGCCACGCATGCCGTCTCGGAAGTCGTCCTGGTAGACAAAGTCGTTTCCTGTGTTGTATGGGGGATCGATGAAGATCAGTTTGACTTTGTCGTTGTAGGCCTTCTGTAAGAGCTTGAGGACTTCGAGGTTGTCGCCCTCGATGAAGACGTTCTTGGCGTTGTCGAAGTCGACTGACCGGTCGAGGTCGGGCACGAGGGCGCCGCGACTGGGGGTCAGCAGCGAGCGGATCGCGTCTTGCTTGCCTGCCCACATGAGACCAAAGCGCTCACGGCCCTCGGCCGGCGCGGTCACGTCGATGTCGAGCAGCTCGCCGAGGCGGCTGGCATCGAGGACGCCATCAGCGATCACGCCCGGGAACAGCTCTTCGAACCTTGCCCGGCTCTCGCCCGCAAGATCGGGCGAGGAAAGTTCGACCTTCGCTGGGTCCTCTGCCATCGGTATGCCCGCCTCCCTGGAGCTCGTGAACCGCCCGAGACTACGCACTCCTCGGACGACTATCTCGTACCGTGGAGCCGTGACAGCAACCGGTGGCGCAAACGAGATCCCGACCCTCGAGGGCGAGGCCGCCAAGGCTGTCTCGTACCGCGGTGGCCACCTCCAGATCATCGCAGCGGCAGGCTCGGGTAAGACCGAAGTGGTCTCGCAACGGGTGGCGTCGTTGATCGCCGGCGGCGAGCCCCCGGAGTCGATCGTCGCGTTCACGTTCACCGAGAAGGCGGCCGAGGAGCTCAAGGATCGCATCCGACTGCGGGTCACTGCCCTCATAGGTGAGGAGGCGACCGACCAGCTGGGCCGGCTGTTCGTGGGCACGATCCACGCGTACTGCTTCCGGCTGCTCCAGACCCATGTTCCCGCGTACGAGATGTACACACCGCTCGACGCGAACCAGCTCGTGAACCTCCTGTACCGGGAGGGAAGCCGTCTCAAGCTGAAGCAGTTCGGGGCAGGGAAGCTCTTCCGCGGCATCGCTGCGTTTCAACGCAGCGCCGATGTCGTCGAGAACGAGCTGATCGACGCCGCCTCGCTGCCACCCGGCGACTTCCGGGACACGCTGGTGAGTTACTACGAGATGCTCGACGGATACCAGTTCATGTCGTTTGGTACCCAGATCGTGCGAGCCGTCGAGGCGCTCGCGGATCCGACCACCCACGCGAAAGTCACCGCTGACCTGCGTCACCTGGTGGTCGACGAGTACCAGGATGTCAACCCCGCCCAGGAGCGGCTCATCGAGCTGCTGGCCAAGCCGGTTGGGACCGCCGACCTTGTGGTCGTGGGTGATGACGACCAGGCGATCTACCAGTGGCGAGGCTCGAACGTCTCGAACATCGTCACGTTCACAGATCGCTACGACGAGGTGACCACCTTTAACCTGCTCGTCAACCGGCGGTCTCGTCCGGCGATCGTCGATTTGGCGAACTCCTTTGCCCAGTCAATCCCCGGACGCCTGGCCAAGGAGATGGGCCCATTCCGCGAAGCTGGCGGGCCGGCTGTATCGCTCGCTGTCGGGTTCGACGACGAAGCCACCGAAGCCGACTCCCTCGCGCTCGACATCGAACAGCTCCATGCTGCCGGGGTTGCCTACCGTCACATCGCGATCCTGGTGCGTGGCAGAGTCGCGTACGACCGTATCCTCGACGCGCTCGACGCAGCCGGCATCCCAGTGCAGCCGGGCGGGCGGACTGGGCTTTTTCAACAGCCGGAAGCAGCGGTGTTCGGCGCGACCTATTCGTGGTTGGCCGGCATCGACTGGGCACCGGGCCGATTCGTCCAACGACAGGTGATCACGCTCGATGACCTAGTCGCCGATTACCAGTCGACGTTCCAGCTCTCTGCAGATTCGGAGCAGGTGCTTCGAGAACACCTCGAGGCCTGGAAGCCCATCACTCTTGAAACCGCTTTCGACGCCAGCCTGGTCGGCGACTTCTATTCGCTACTCGAGATCCTCGGGCTCTCCGGGTGGGACACGAGCGACGAACTGACCCGTAACCGTCTTGGCACCGTTGCCCGTTTCACCAATGTTCTCGCGGACTACGAGACCGTCTACCGGCGTTCTCGACGAGATCCGGACAACCTCGGGGAGCAGGTCGGCGGACAGATCGGCGGCGAATGGTTCTATAAGAACCTGGCGCTACTCCTCGTCAACTACGCCAACGGCTCCTACGACGACTTCGACGGCGAGGAGGATTTGCACGCCGACGGCGTGGCGCTCGGGACCGTCCACGGCGCCAAGGGCCTGGAGTGGCCCGTGGTGTTCCTCCCATCCCTGACGAAGGGACGTTTTCCGTCCAGCAAGGTGGGGACGGCGCAGGACTGGCTGGTGCCCCGCGGCCTCTTCGACGCGGCGCGGTACGAGGGCTCCGACAGCGACGAACGCCGCCTGTTCTACGTCGCGCTTACCCGAGCGCGTGACTGGGTCTCGTTGTCATCGCATCTGCGGGTGACGACGAACTCGGTACAGCCTTCGCCCTACCTCATCGAGTGTCTCGAGCACGTACAACCCGGTGGCGGGCACCCCACCGGCGTGCAAGCTACCGGACTCGAGCTGCACGACCTTGCCGTCAGCTACAGCGAGCTTGCCGCCTACAGCGACTGCCCACAGAGCTACCTCCTGCGCGATCAGCTTGGCTTCATGCCACCGATCCAGGCCGAACTCGGATACGGGAACGCGGTGCATCACGTGATGCGCGTGATCGCCGAGCACACCCAGGACGCCGGTCGCTTGCCGTCACCGAGGGAGGTCAACGACCTCCTGAACACCGACTTCTTCCTGCCGTTCGCCAACAAGCCGGCTCACAAGGAGATGCGGGAGAAGGCGCGCAAGCTCATCTTCAAGTACGTGAACGACAATCAGAAAGAATTGCTGCGCACCTGGGCCACCGAGCGACCGTTCGAGCTCTACCTCCCAGGCGTGGTCATCAGCGGGCGGGCAGACGTCATCTACGACGACCACGACGGCATACCCGCAAATCTCGCCATCGTGGACTACAAGACCTCGACCGGGGGCCACGTCGAACCGCTCCAGCTCCAGATCTACGCCGACGCTGGGCGGCGGGAGGGACTGTCGGTCGGCGCAGCTTTCATCCACGACATGGCCACGACCACTCGGCATGAGGTTGCCGTCGATGACGCATCCGTGGCCACAGCCGAGGCGACCGTGATCGCGGCCGCTTCGGCTCTGCGTCAACGTGACTTCACTCCCAAGCCGGAACTCACGAAGTGTCGGGCATGCGACGTGAGCAGCGTGTGCGGCTCGGCGAAGCTCAGCTGATCCCGAGGATTCGACCTTGACCGGCGAGCGCCTCCCAGAATCGCACGTGGGCGTCGTGGCCTCGGCCGACCACGTCCGGTCGCCCTGGGGCCTGCTTGGCATCGGGAACGAAGTTGGCGAGCGTCTTGCCGACATGATCACGGGTCACGATGACGAGCGCCGATTGGTGACGGGATGTCATGACACAGAGCCGCCCCGTCTCGATGTCGAACGCCGACGGGTCGGTGACGCCGGATAGGGGATGGACGACGATCATCACGGGCCGTTCGAGTCCTTGCCACCGCTCGGGAGTGTCGACTCGCAGATGTGGGCCCCATGCTGCGAGATGCCCGGCCAAGGCAGCGTTCATCGCACGGTGGCTGCTCGACACACCGATGTGCCGTGCCTCGAGCCGACGTGCGGGTCCCTCACCGGTGCGGATCTCCGCCTTGGACTCGAGAAGGTCGTCGACCACGGTCGCTACGGCCGAAGCGATCTCGTCGTCCACCTCGATGGGTGGGCCGTGCTCGGGGGTGGGAACGGTGACCACCAACGGGCGACCGTCCGCAAGCCCACCGAGGCGATGGCCAGGCGGTAGGTCCAGGCCGCGATCGCCCAGCGGGACGTAGGCGCTGAAGTCGAAGTCGTAGAACGGCCTCACGAAGTCAACCGACTCGTTGGGTAGCCGCCGGCAGGCCGGCAGGGTTCCCTCGAACCGGACGTCACGCAACCCGTCCTCGGCCAGGACGATCTCGGGAGCGGCTTCGTGCGGCGCACGCGGCGAGGTCTCCCAGCGGCGCACGTCGATTGTCACCACAGGTGGGATCTGGCCGGGATCACCGATCATGAGGAAGGTCGGGCTCAACAGGGCGCATTGCATGAGGTCCGCCCAGCTCATCTGCCACGCCTCGTCGATGGCAAGGAGATCGAAAGGATGCGCGATGTCGGTGAGCGACCACTTCGCCGTGGTCGACACGACTACTCCTGGTTCGTCACCCAACGCGGTGCGGTCGGTCTCCCACGACACTGTGGAGGGGAAACCGGCCGGCTCACGGCTGCCCTTGCTCGCGAACCGGACTGCCCGCACCTCAGGATGAGCCGACGCGACGCGGATGCAGATGTCGTCAGCCTGGCTGTTTGTCTGGGCCGCGATGGCGACCCGGCTCCCGGCAGCGACCAGGGTCGAGAGCACCTCGATGAGCGTGTAGGTCTTGCCCGACCCCGGTGGTGCCTTGACGACGCCGAGGGTCCCACCACCCCGGAAGTAGGACACCAGATCCTCCTGGAGGGAGGTGTAGAGCTGATCAATGGCGGCGTTCGACGAGGTCATGCCGAGCTCCCGCCCTCGATCTGGGTGATGTCGTCCACGAGCAGATCGGTACCCCCGTCGTCTGCCTCGATGGCGACCGGTGGCGGAGCAGCGCCGTGGGTCAGCCATGCGCCGGGCCCGTCCTTCGCCTTCCACACGCGGTTGCTCCGTCGCCTCGTGAGGTCTGCGGCATCGGAGACGACGAACGCCACGTCCTTGCCGAGCCAGACGTCGTCAACGGGCTTCGCTCCGACGCCGCAGCCGAGGGGCTTCGTCTTGCGGGCGGTCCACTCGAGCCGAACCACGGTGTCGTCGGGCGTCGCGACGATTTCGATGACCGTGGCCTCGTGGCCTCGAGAGCCGTAGGGGACCAGGCGACCGTTCTCACGCACCCGCTTCGGGATGCCGGGTTCGAGCTGGATGTCCCACACCGGAACGGTCGAGCGGCCACTGCCGAGGTCGGAGAGGCCAATCACTCTCCCGCGCAGGGCTTCGCCGTTGTCGATCGCCTCCTGGAACAGCACTGCATCGTCGTGGATGAGCTGGCTGATGTAGGCCTCGTCGGCTGCCGAGTAGATGAGGTAGCGAGACGCGGCTGCCGAGCCGTGGAAATCTGTTTCAGGATGGGCGACAAAGGCTGGGCCCTGGCTCGGGTCGTTCATCCGCAGCTCGATCCGTTGGTGCTGGTACCAAAACTCGTTGTGACCTTCAGCGACGAGACCGGCGACTCCCGGGTTTACGTGGCGGGAATCGTCCTGCAGCAACCGGTAGGCCTGCTCTGTGAGCCGCCACCGGCGCTCGAGCTCCGGTCGGAGTACCGAGGTGATCACGTCGGCGTCGGCCACCAGATCGCCGCCGGAGCGACGAAGCTCGTTCCACCGCTCGACACGGTCCGTCAGTTCGGAGCGTTCGAGGGCCGGATCCATCGTCGGGGAGATCGTCTGGCCCTCGGCGAGGGTCGCGGCATCGAGTCTGCGGGCCCGGTCGTCGGCGGAGGCAAGCCACGCCAGCTGGTAGCCGAGGTGGGCGGTCCGGGCGTCTTGTGCTGGGAAGACGTAGGCGTCTGACAGCGCCTCGCTCGCGTCGATCACGTGTTGGTGGCCGCGGCGTGACGTGTCGCGGAACATCCAGCCCGACAGGCGACCCAGTGCTCTCAGGATCTCTTGATTGGCTCCGCCGAACTTCGTCTGGGAGTACGTGTAACTGAGGTGGTGAAACATCGCCAGGTGCTGCCCGTTGGGGAGCCACACCTGGCGAAGAGCGCCGGGGCTCGCCGTCTGGTCGACAGGGTCGAACGTCCAGTTGTGCACGCGCATGTGAGCCAGAAGGTCCTCGGCAAATGACGCGCAGAGCTGCGCCACGTCGTCGCGAACACGTCCATCAGGGACAGAGGAGATCAATGGCGTGGAACCGACGGTTCCCCACGCGATGCCCCACAGCCTTGACTCGCCGGCCATCCGGACAAAGGCCACGATCAAGGCCTGATCCTCGGGGACCACCGCGTGATGGATCGTGGCGTACCGCGGTTGTGGCTGTCCGGCGTCCCACGCTCGCAGCTTGTCGGTGATCGCTCGGACGCTCATGACTGGAGCTGCCGCTGGAGGTCAACTTCGCGGTCGGACACTGGGGCTGCGCCGTTGAGCAGTTCGATCGCCCGACTGATCGTGA
Organism: uncultured Rhabdothermincola sp.; assembly: GCA_964485515.1. Lineage (GTDB taxonomy): Bacteria > Actinomycetota > Acidimicrobiia > Acidimicrobiales > Acidimicrobilacustridaceae > CAZALT01. The sequence goes on from CAZALT010000070.1 coordinate 6,617, forward strand.
GGTCCCCGAGCAGCCGCTTCACCTCGTTGCCAAGGATGACCGGCTCGTCGGCTTGAAGGGCACGCTGGTGGCATCGGGGAGCGAGGTCGCAGAAGCGCAGGCACGATTCGGAGTATTCCGTGTCGGCGTCGAGCACGCGCTTCACGAGCGCCGGATCATCCGCTGCGAAGTCGTCGTCCCGGACAATCTCTTGGGCCACTTCCTCGAGCCGATTAAAGCCACGCTCGGCCCGGATTGCCTGGTAGGTGAGATCCTCATTCGCTCGGATAGCGGGTGAGTTCGAGCCGGGCCACGTGAAGATCAGCATCCCATCGGCCGCCACCTCGACTTCGTCCTGCAGCCCAAGGCTCTCGACGGCCAGTTCCAGCGCATGGCGATAGACACCAGCCTGCGCTCGTGCGGTGGAGAGCTGATGGGGGTCGGTGTGACCGCCCCTGTCCGGGAACACCTTCACCTCGCCGACCGTGATTCGAGCGACTCCTGCGCTCTGCACGACGGTCACGACATCGATGATGAGCAGCGCTTCAGGGAGGATCACGCCCTTCGGAATGCGAATCATGGGCGCAGCCACGATCGTCTCCGCCGTCGCCGGATTTGCGGCGACTCGCCTGAGCCATGACTCGGTCTCGCTCAAGGCATGATCGACGGAGGTGATCTTCGAGCCCCCGTTCATCTTCAAGCGAAGATCGAACAGTCCGGTCGAGCCCGATGGGAGGCAGCCTTTCCGTTCCAGGGCCTGCCGCAGCTTCGCGGCATCGTCATAGAACAGGCCGGCCTCGAATCGGTTGCCTCTCGCGATTGCGAACGGCGACTGGCCGAAGGTTGGGGTGAGCCCCGCTTGTTTTGCTGCGGCGTCGAGCCTGATGTTGTGGACCGCTGAAAGGGCATTCGCCTCACACGTGGGATTCTTCGCCCACTGCTCGAAGCGGCCGCGAGTATTGCGCCTCGCCTCCTGCCGCAACTCGTCCACTTCCGCCATTCATCCTCCTGCGCCGTCGCCCAAGCCGACATGGCCGTGGCCGAACGACCATCGCAAAGGTACGCCATCCCTCGGACGATGCTCGGACGAGAGTGAGTGGTGCTTGTCTAGGCTGCCGGCCTCGGCGCTGAAGCCCCAGGACGTCACGACCGGACGGCGGGCGGGGTGGGGTTCAAAGTCCGATCCCGGCTCCTCGATCGGTCCCGCGTGGGGGCTGTTGTTCGAGCCGGTCGAAGCGGTCCTTGAGCCTGGCGCTACTCGCGTCACGTTCCGCCTGCCGCAGGCTGTCCTCGGCAGCGTCGAGTCGGGTGAGGTGCGGCTCGGCGACCTGCGAGGCACTCGCGAGGCGCGCCTGGGCCTCAGCGAGCGATTCGCCGGCGCGCTCCACCACGGCGGTCTGGCCACGGCGTCGCCATCTTGGCGACTCGGCAAGTGCGGCCCGTTCGCGTCGAATGACTGCGTCGGCCTTGGTCAGGTCCGCCTCGGCGGCTCGGAGTGGCTTGAGGAACGGCTCGGCGCTCCGCTGGGCCTCAGCGAAGGCGCGTCGTGCGGCCTCGACCGCCTGCTCCTCGGAACGGATCCGCTGCACCTGTCCGGCGAGGTTGCGCCGCTGTACGACGGCAGGCACGTCGGCGCGCTCGTTGGTGAGCACGTACTCGAGCACATCCCGGGCGGCGCGCCTGTCGTCGGCGACGACGAGCAGCCGGTTGTCTTGCCGACCGCGGGTGCCCCCGACGTAGAGACTGCGGTGACTCGTGGCCTCGGTGACGAGCGCGAGACCAACGTCGACGGTGTCGCCCTGATGCCCGTGCGCTGTCGCGGCGTAGCCCAGCCGCACATGCTCTCTGGCGTAGTCGCGCGGCAGCGCCGCTGTGCCGTGTCCGTTGGTGTGCGACACGGTGAGGCTCCCGTCGTCACCGGTTGCGAGGACCGTCCAGCGGTCGCGGTTGCGGATGGGTTCGCCTCGGTCGGTGCGGATGCTCCGGTCGTTGCGCCTCGTCGTGACGATGTCCCCGACCGAGGCCGTCTCGCCTCCTGCGACGCGGGTCGCGTGCGGGCCGAGCTTTCCTTGCTCGCGTCGGAGGTCTTGCACGGCGTGATTGAGCGCGTCGACGTGTTGGTTGGTCTCGGCCACCAACGACACCGTTTGGCCTCGCTCTGTCCGCTCAACCCACTGCCGCGCCGCGTCGACGACAAGTTCAGGGAAGGTGCCGGCGAGTACGCGACCGTGCGTCGCGTAGCCATCGAGTGCGGCCGGGTTGCCGGCCCGTAGCTGCAGCGAAGCATCCCGTTCCCACGTGTGCCGGAACCGGTGGATCGAGGTGAGCTCGTGCGCTCGGCCGGTGCGGCACAGTTCGTCGAACATGCCGCCTCGACCGACGGCCTGGAGCTGGCGCGGGTCTCCGACGAGCACCAGTCGCCAGCCTTGCGACACGGTGAGCCCGACGAGCTGGTCAAGGGCCCGCGTGCCGAGCATCCCGGTCTCGTCCACGACCAGGGTCGCCCCGCTCGGGAGCCGGTAGTCGTCTGACGGGCTGTGGTCCCGCCACTCGTAGAGCAGCTTGGCGACGGTCTCGGCCGCCATGCCTGTCTCGTCGCGGAGGACCTTGGCGGCTTTGGCGGTGGGTGCCACGCCGAACACCGCTCGCCCGTGTCGCCGAAGATCTGCGACGGCGCCGCGCAGGGTCGTCGTCTTGCCAGTGCCAGCGGGGCCGACGACCAGGACCAGCTCATCGTGGCCGGCCACGGCAGAAGCAGCACCTGCCTGCAGTGGGTCGAGCCCGTCCCGGTCGAGCGTGGTCGAGGGGTCTTCGGGACGGTCCTGCGCCTCGAGGGCGAAGGTGATGATGCGCTCCTCCTCGGCGAGCACGTGCTCGTGGGTGAGGTGCGGCTCGCTCGGCGCCAGCCAGATAGAGCGCCCATCGGCTGCACGGGTCGGGCTCCGGTGGTCGGGGTCGAGGTTCACGCAGGTGGCGATCACGCGGTCGACGACCTCCTCGACGGTCTGGGCCCAGCGCTGTCCTGAGAGCTGCGACACCGGTGGGGCGATGTCGCAGACCGCTTGGAGCACGTCGGCGCGGGTCCAGGTCGATCCGTTCGCCGAGAGCTTCTCGAGGACCTCGACAAGATCGATGGTGTCCTTCGAGCGGACTCCCTTTGCGGCCGACTGCATGGCGGCGGTGAGGCGATCGGGTGCCCAGCCGAGCGTGGCTGCTTCGTCGGACCAGCCGGCGCTGAGGTCGTTGGTCGACTCGTGGCTCTTGTCCACTCGTGAGTCCTGTGCCGCCTCACGGGTGAGCGCGGCACGCTCCCAGCGCGTCGGGTCTCGACCTTCTCGGTCCTTGAACTCCTTCACCTTGGCGTCGAGCTCGGCCTTGACCTGCTCAGTGCGCTTCGAGAACGCCTTGATCAGCTCCTCCGGCATGCCCTCGATCTCGGCTTGGCCTTTGACGATCGGTTGCCAGACGACGCCGTAGCGGTGGGTCAGTTCGGCCCGCAGCACGGACTGGTACAGGCCACCGAGGGCGCGCTGCTTGCGCTTGAGGTAGCGGGCGTCGAGGGCCAGCCACCGTCCATCAGAGGTTTGCACCTTGGTGGAGATGACGACGTGGGTGTGGATCTGCGGGTCGTCCTCTCGGGAGGTGGCCTGCCGGAACGCTCCCATGATGAGACCGTTCGCCTCAGGGAACTGGCGGGAGCCGTCGACGCGGACTCGGGTCGTTGCCCCGAATCGTTCAAGGTGCTCGAGGACGGCACGCACCGCGACGTCGTGCGCTTCGAGCACGCCCGTGTCGCCAGTGAGGCCCCACCACACCGACAGCGACTTCGGCGCCGAGAACGTTGCGTCGAAGCCAGCGACGGCGGGGATGAGGTTGCCCTTCGTGTCCCAGCGGACAACGAGCGGGTTGCCGAGCCGCGTCCCCATCACGGGGTCATGGCCGGACAGGAGAGACTCGAGATCGTCGGTGGTGACCGATCCGCTGAGCCCGAGCGCCGCTGCTTGGCGGCCGACCCATCGGCCTTCGCCTTCGGGTCCTTCGTCGGCCAAGTAGCGCGTGTAGTAGCGCGCCGTCGGACCGGCGGTGGTGGCGTGGAGTGTCGTCACGCGGAGCATGGCGGTGTCCCGGTGCAGCCCGCGGGCACTTGTCTGTCGTGGTGATCGGTTCGGTGGTTCTCGGTGGGTGTGCTCATGGTTCAGCTCGGTAGGAGGCTGAGTTGCGCTGGGTCGGCTAGTTGCTTTGCCGTGGTGCGCTTGGGGGTGGCCTTGGTGGCTGGCCGGTCGCTCGTGAGGTCGATGGCGATGCGGTAGCTGCCGGGACGGAACTGGCCGTCGTCCCCACGGTCCTGGAGCGACTCGATGAGCCCGGCTCGCACGAGGGTGCCGATTGCCCGGTTGGACGTGTTCTTCGCGACGCCGAGCTGAGTCGCCAGCGACCGAACCGATGCGACGGCGACGTTCCCCGTCCCGGCGCGCTCGACGAGGCACTCCAACGCGCACCAGGCCGTTGGCCCCAGGTTGCGTCGCAGGGCGTCGGCGCGGTCGCCGAGACGGTCAGTCATCACGCCGCCGGTGGTCGGAGTTGATCGTCGACCCACCGCACGAGCGCGTCGAGCGGGACGCGCTTCTGATTGCCGAACCACACGAAGGGGATGCCCGAGCGTCCGCCGGTGCGATCCCACTCGACTGTGAGCTCGTAGGTCTTCGAGCGGCCGAGCTGAAGGAGCTTCCCGGCCTGCTCGACGGTCAGGAAGCGGGGCGTCTCAGCCATCGTGCTCACTCCTGTGCGTTGTGGTTCAAAGCAGTGACCATTTGTCGCGCTCACGTGGTACCGTTGTCAAGCACAACAGCAGCGATTGAGGAGGATCGGCATGGTTCGGCCCCGCAAGCGGCCCGCCGAGCCGGTGAAGGCTCAAGAGGCACCCGGTCTCGATGTCAACGCCGTGGTCTCGTTCAACGTGAAGGCCATTCGCGAGCGCCGAGCCATGACGCAGCAGGCGGTTGCTGACCGGCTCGCCGAGCTGACCGGCCACCAACTTCCGCAGGCATCGATCTCCGCGATGGAGCGTGGCTTCGACGGGGAGCGCCGTCGCCGCTTCGACGCCCACGAGCTCTATCTGCTGTCGGTCGTGTTCGACGTCCCGATCGCCTACTTCTTCATCCCACCGCCCGGCACCACCTCCACCGAGCTGGCCGATACCCGCCGGCCGGTCGCCGAGTTGTGGCGGTCGACGCTCGGCACCGATGCGCAGCTCGAGGTCGTCGATGACCGGCTCGCGGAGATCCGACGCGGTGACCCCGACGCCTCCGATGACGTCCTCGCCGCCGTGTTCGGCTCCGATGAGTCAGCCGCAGGATGGCACGACGACTTCCGCACCTGGCGCAAGCACCGACTGCGTGAGGTCGAGGTGGAGTACGGAGATCAGCTCGACGAGGTGGCCGAGTTCCTCGCCGAGTTCGCCTCGAAGGTGAAGGCGCTCGGCCCAGCCGGCTACCTGCGATCCACATCGCACCGCGCCGGCGAACCAGTCGAATTGGAGCAAGAGGAGGCATAGCGATGGCAGGTGGACGACGACGACAGCTTGGCGGCATCGATCAACTACCGAGTGGTCGCTGGCGAGCGCGGCTCGTCGACCCGGCGACTGGCAGTCGCGTGAGCCTCGGCACCTTCAAGACCAAGGCGGACGCCGAGCGGGCCTTCGCGTCGGCGACGTCCGATCAGCAGAAGGGCGCCTGGGTCGCACCCGACAAGGGTCGGGTCACGCTGGAGGACTACTCGTGGCAGTGGCTCGAGACTCGCCTGACCCGGAAGGGCGAGCGGCTGCGGCCCAAGACGCGCCAGCTCTACGAGGGCTTCCTCCGCCTCCACATCCTCCCGACTCTCGGATCGGCACCGCTCGCTCGACTGAACACCTCAGGCATCCGCGCCTGGCACGCCGGCCTGCTCGCCGAGGGCCTCGGAGCGTCGTCCGTCGCCAAGTGCTACCGACTCCTTCGCACCGTGCTCAACACTGCCGTCGAGGACGGCCTCATCGTGGCCAACCCGTGCGTGATCAAGGGCGCCGGCGTCGAGCCCGCCGACGAGCGGCCGCTCCCGACCTTGGCGGAAGTGGCCGCGCTCGCCACTGAGGTGAAGCCGCAGTACCGGACCCTCATCCTGCTCGCCGCGTTCGGCGGGCTTCGGCGAGGCGAGCTGCTCGGACTCGAACGGCGAGACATCGACCTGCTGCACCGGACGGTCACCATCCGGGTGCAACGAACTGAAGACGACGGCGGCCACCATCTGGTCGGGGCGCCGAAGACCGACGCCGGCCGGCGCACGCTGGTGATTCCCGCCACGCTGGTGCCGGAGGTCGAGGCCCACCTCGCTGACTGGACTCCGCCCGAGCCAGACGCGCCGGTGTTCGTCGGGCCTCGAGGTGGGGCGCTCCGCATCGCCACCTGGAAGCGCGAGTGGACTCGCGTGCGCCGAGCCCTCAGCCTCGAGGACATACGACTGCACGACCTACGCCACCTCGCCGGCACCCTGGCCGCCGCGACCGGGGCGAGCACCAAGGAACTGATGTACCGCCTGGGCCACGCGAGCCCCCGAGCGGCTCTGCGTTACCAACACGCCACGGCGGAGCGGGACGAGGCGATCGCCAACGGCATCGACCGGATCCTCGAAGCATCGCAGCGCGACGGTGATCAGGACACCAACGTCATCCGCTTTCGCCGCGCTGCCGAGTAGGCCAGCCCAGTGCTACGCCTCGACGGCCTTCCGGGCGAGGTGCAACAGTCGCTTCGCCCAGCCGACCATTCGGCCGGCATCGGCTGAGGAGACCAGGGCCAGGCCGTACTGCGAGTCGTCCTTGCGGTTCAAGAGGCGCTGGAGATCCTTTGCCATGTCGGATCCACCGGGCTCGACGGTGCCGAGGAGCCCGACCGCCTCGGCGTGTGCCTGCCCTCGGGCGCGGACACCGAGCCGTGCGCAGCAGGCGGCGTCCGACGCGGCGATGCCGGCGAGAACCGCGAGCGATGCAGCGACGCTCGGCGTCGCGTCGTCGCTGTCGTCGTCGACGACCAGTTCGGCGGCGAGGAGGAATGCCTCCGCCTGGGCGAGACGACTGAGAGCGGCGGTTCGGTCGCACGCCTGGGTCCGAGTCTTCGGCCGAGCCATCACGCCACCTTCCCGAGAGCGGCACGTTCGCCGGCTATCACGACGAGATCGCGCGTCCACTCGGCGAGGATCGGCTCTTTCGCTCGTCGGAGACGCGACATCTCCTTTGGGGTTCGGCCGATGACCTGCACAGGATTGCCCGTCCAGCGGCGGATCTGTTCGGCCAGCTCGTCCACGCGCTCCTCGAGGTCGGGATCGTCCGACACGACGAGTACGTCGATGTCGCTGTTGGCGTCGCCGTCGCGACGTGCGGTTGAACCGAACAGGCCGACCAGCTGTGGGACGAAGGACCACTCGCCGACTGCGCTTCGAATGCGATTGGTCAGCTCGCCGTGGAGGGAGGCAAGCAGCTCCACGGCCGGAGCGGCGAGGTGATCGCGGTTCAGCACGTATCCGCCGGGGACCTCGAGGACGAGACCCTCGTCGACCAGCCGCAGCAGCACCGACCGGACCCCTGACTTCGACCCGCGCCCGGCCCGAGCGTGAACAGCGCCCAGCCCCATCGGCCCAGCGGTCGCCGCGAGGGCAGCAAGCACGGGCCCGTCGAGACTCGGCACAACCGTCGTGATCGGCATCGAGACGTCCATGGCACCTCCCCTTCGCGTGCGATCTATCGCACGATGTGCAGAATATCGCACACCATGCGATATTTCGAATACTCAGCGTTCGAGGCTGGCGGTCCGACACCGAGCCACGTACGAGTTATGCGCGACTTGTGCTGATCCCGAAGGGCGCAAACAACTTTGTCATAACTCCGGAGCAGCGGATCCGCGTGCCGACCGCTGATCCTCGATAGCGCCCGACGACGTGAGACGTCCTTCGGATGCCGGTTCCTGGGGAGGCTGGTAGGAATGAACGCGCCCCTCACGAGCGGTGAGAACGATCCGTAGTACTACTTGACAGGCGTACTACTACCGAGTTAGACCATCACCCATGAAGACATCGATCTCTGTTCCAGACGACCTGTGGGATTGCGTGAAGACGGCCGGCGACGGCCCGTCAGCCGTGGTCCAGCAGGGACTGACCCTCCTGTGCGAGAAGCTCAGTGATCCGCTCGGGCACGCCCCGAGTGGGGTCAGCGACCAAACCCGCGAGGCGGTCGTCGAAAGGTCGGCTCGGGCGTACGGCCAGGTGCGAGCCGTGAGCCAACGCGGCTACGAGCTGGGCGTCGACCTGGCTGCCTACCTCGACTTCGCGGAGCTTGTGTCGCTTCCCACGAACCAGCACACGCTGGCTCGAGCCCTTGGCGAACCTCTCGAAGGCGAGTTCTATCTCGACGTATCGCTCGTTGAGCGCACCTCGCTGTACAGCTGGGAGCTCGCAGACCTCTCCGAGAACTTCTCCATCACCAGTGACGACTTCTGGGATCACCTCGACGCTGCACTGCTCGCTCACGCACTGTCCGCCGGCCAGTCCATCATGCAAGACGACGCAGATGGCGTGCCGAAATGGACGTTGTTCATCGCTGACCGGAAGTTCGAACTGGATGTTGCCCAGTTGCCGGAAGGTGCCGAGCTAGGCGAGCCGGACCCGAGTATCGGTCGGGCCTTGGCGACTCATCCGGGGATCCCGTACCCATTCCTGTTCGGACTGGCGGGAGCCCTGCTTGACGTCCGGGCACCTTCGGCGGAGTTCCTCGAGCCGCCATCGCTCGCTGCGGTGCCCCGGCCCCGGCTGTCCCCATCGAAGCCGACCGATGCTCACGAGGAGACGGGCAAGTGACCGCGGCGGATCGGACGCTTGCGGTTCTCGATGTCGAGAACTTGTTGCCAGAATCGCCGGCCTTCGCAGCTGAGACGGACTATCGGGACGCTGTCGACCAGGTAATCCGGATGGTTGGGATCGACGGTCGCGATCAGGTCGCCATCGGAACAGGTTCGAACCCTGACGCCGCCTTCGGGGCCCGCAGTGCGTGGCCTACCGCTGCGATCAGGAGCAGGCGTGGCCCTGATGGTGCCGAGCGAGCGCTCGACCAGGCGTTCTTTGATGTGGACGCGATCGCTCGCGGGTTCGATCGTGTCGTGATCGGTTCCGGCGACGGCTACTTCTGTGACCTGGTCGGTGATCTGAACCGCTTCGGGATCCACACGCTGGTGGTGACTTGGGAAGCGAAACTGAGTCGGCGGTTGCGGATCGCGGCCAAGGAAATCCGGCTTCTCGATGACGACTCGATTTCAGAGGCCCGAGTACTTCGGGCGGCGTGAGTGGTCCGGCGGAGACCCCGCCTGTCGAGCCGTTCCAGTCAGGGCGGCCGTGTCGGCGACCGCCAGCTCCGATGCTCGCTTGAAGTCGTCCCAGGAGAGATCGGGGAAACCCGGCACCGAACCGGCCAAGGGAGTCGTCGTGCGGCGGTCGTCCGGCTCGTGGAGAGACTCGACGGGACCCATGGATGCAAGCCTATGGCGGGAGCGGTTGCCGTCAGAGACCGAGTTGTCGGATGCGCTCGTTCCGCGTCATCACGAACGTGATGGTGTTCCCGCAGAACTCGAGGTAGTCGTCGACGTCCCGCGGGACCGACGGCAGCGTGAAGTCGTCGGACGGTAGGAACAGGCACACTCGACCATCGGCGTCCACGAGGTCGCCGAGGAGCCAGAAGTCGACATACCCGGCGAGGGCGTCGAACAGGTTGAAGAAGTCGCGGTAGCGATCGAAGGTAGCGGCGAGCGGGTGCGGGTCGCCTTCGTAGTGGCGCCGGATGCACTCGACGGTCAGATCGAATCGATCGGCGATACGTCCCGTGCAGCCTCGGGCCTGGTTGATCGTCCAGCGCCCATCGATCTGGTTCCCCGGCCAGAGCATCATCCCGCCGATCGTGTAGGTGATCGTGTTGAGCGCGGCGATGTCCTCGAGCGGAAGATGCTCGATGATCGACTGCATGTCCGAACGTCGGGTGAAGGTGGGAAGGACCGAATCGCTCGTCAGCCAGAAGCTCCCGAGATCGGATTCGTGTGTGAGCGCGTAGGGCACACGGTCCCGCGGCGTGAGCTCGAACCGCGTGCCCGAGGGCAGCGGCTTGCTCCACAGCAGGTGGTGGTAGCGCAGCAGTGTCGGGCTGGACGCGTCCGGATCTGGGTTGTTGCCGGTGGCGTCGGTCCGGAAGTCGAAGGTGATGTCGATCGCCACTGCACCCTCGCTTTTTCGCCTCGCCCCTGAGTTCTGAGACCGTAGCGGTGGCCTTTGAGGCGCGCAGAGCGTGGTCATTTCTGGAAGCTCGTCGGCGCCCGCGTCGGCAGGTTCTCGATCCGTAAGGTCACGTGAAGGTCACGCCGACCCCACGGCGGCCGGG
>CAZALT010000071.1:0-17001 GCA_964485515.1 uncultured Rhabdothermincola sp.
GGGAGAAGGCCGTCGTGCGGCTCGGCTCCGGCGGTGGCGACATGAAGGAGCTCGACCCGGACGCCATCGATCGCGGCATCGAGGCGCTCCAGCGGTTCCGCAAGGTGGCCGACATCTCCGACGCCCGGATCTTCGCCGTCGCCACCAGCGCGGTGCGAGAAGCCGAGAACGCCGATGCCTTCATCGCCCGGGCGCGGCGCGAGGCCGATGTCGAGGTCGAGGTGATCTCGGGGCCGGAGGAAGCTCGCCTCATCCACCTCGGCGTGCTCCAGGCGGTCCCGGTGTTCGATCAGCAGGTGCTGGTCATCGACATCGGCGGCGGCAGCACCGAGTTCCTCGTCGGCAAGCGGGGCGAGACGGTCGCCGTCGGCAGCCTCAAGATCGGGGCGTTGCGGCTCACGCGCAAGTTCTTCGCCGACGAACCGATCACCGGTGACGCCGTGGATGCCTGCCGTCGATGGGTCCGTGCGACCCTCGCCCCGATGGCACGCGACGTCCAGCGGGCGGGCTTCGAGGTGGCCATCGGTGCCTCGGGCACGATCGAGACCGTGGCCGCGCTCGCCCAGGTTGCACGCGGGAACGGTGCGGCCCCGAAGACGTTCAACAATTTCGAGTTCACCCGGTCCGAGGTCAAGGGAGTCGTCAAGACCCTCATCGCCGCGGACACGGTCGAGGCACGCCGCGAGCTCGTGGGCCTCGACCCGACCCGGGCCGACATCATCCTCGCCGGCGCGCTCATCCTCGAAGCGGCGATGAAGGAGATGGGCATCTCCAAGATGGTCGTCTCTGACTACGCACTGCGCGAAGGCGCCCTGCTCGACGGGTGGTCCCGCATCCGGGGTGGGGCGCTGCACCACCTCCAGGACCTCCGCCGTCACAGCGTCGTGGGCCTGATGGAAGCCCTCGACGACGATCCCGAGCACTCGCGGCGGGTCGCGGCGCTCGCCCTGCGGTTGTTCGACGAGACCGAAGAGTGGCACGGCCTCGGCGACGACCGGCGCGAGCTGCTCGAGGCGGCCGCGCTGCTGTGCAACGTCGGGCTCTTCGTAGCCCACAGCGGCCACCACAAGCACACCTACTACCTGATCCGGAATTCCGACAAGCTCTCCGGCTTCACCGACCACGAGATCGAGGTCATCGCGTTGGTGGCGCGCTACCACCGCAAGAGCGCGCCGAAGTCCAAGCACCCCGAGTTCGCCCAGCTCGCGGAGTCCGATCAAGACGCCGTGCGGGCCTTGGCCGCCCTCCTCCGGGTGGCCATCGCCCTGGACCGAACCCACAGCGGGCTGGTCAGCGACATCGAGTGCGTCGAATCCGACGGGGGCCTCGTGCTCGAGGTCACCGGGGTGGGAGACGTCGACCTGTCGCTCGAGCTGTACACCGTCGACGAGCGCAAAGGGCTCCTCGAAGAGGTGCTGGGTCAGTCCATCGCGGTGACGGAGGTGGGCGCCGCGACATCGCGGGCCTGATCTGGCTGGTCCTCGGGCGAAGGGGCCATGCGTCGGGCGACGTCGAGGCAGGCCTGGACGAAGATCGGCACGAAGTTGTCGGGCTCGGTGGCGACGACGTCGTGGTCGCCGTCGACCGCGAACCGCACGGCGTCGGGGATCGCTCGGGCGAGCGCCTCCTGGCGTTCGGGAGCGACCACGTGGTCGCGTTCGGTGAGCACGACGGCGGTCGGCAGGCTGAGTCGTCCGATCCAAGGCTCCGACGAGAACTGGCTGAGCGCCTGGCCCGCTTCGACGATCGAGCGGGGATCGTTGAGCCGGGCTTCCTCGCGGGCCCACAGCCCGAGGGCGCTGTCGTCGTAGCGGCTGACCACGACGCGGTCGGCGATGCGCTTGTTGAACGACTCGGGGGCGCGGCGGGCCGCGAACGTGAGCCCCGTGACGACGCCCTGCATCGCCCGTTCGCTGGGGCTGTTGCCGATGAAGCTCGATGCGGTCGCGCACAGCACCAACGCGTCGACGAGGTCGGGATGGCGTCGGCAGAGCAACTGGGCGACCGGCCCGCCCATCGAGTACCCCGCGACGATCACGGGGTCGAGCGCGAGCAGGTCGATCAGCGCGGCCGCGTCGTCGGCGCAGTCCTGGAGGGTGAAGCGCTCGGGGGCGCGGATGCCTCGCCCGTGGCCTCGGTGGTCGGGTGCGACCACGCGGAAGTGCTGGGCGAGGGCGCTGTAGCTCGTATACCAGTTCAGCGCCGAGTTGGCCGTCCACCCGTGGAGCAGGACCACCGTGGGCGCACCCGGCGGACCGGCCAGGAAGCGCATGTGGGTGGTGCCCCGCCCCGGCAGCTCGACCGGCGTCGCCGCCGGGAGGTCGTCGGGTGGGAACAGCGCATCGACGATCTCGGGCGGGATGCCCAGGTCGGCGTCGATCTGGTCGAGGCTCGTGGGTTCGGGTGGGATCCCCTCGATCAGGTCCTCGGCCGGCGCGGCGCGCGCTGGACCTGGCGACCCGTCGACGCTCGGATCGGCGGCGCGTGACTCGATGAGCGAGCGGGGCGGGGGAGGCGGGGGGATGTCGTTCAACGGTTGCTCACCGGGGCGTGCCGATCTCAGCCGTTGGCTGTGATCTCCGTGATGGTGACCGTGAGGTTGGTGCCGTTGGCTTCGTAGGAGACCTCGTCGCCGACCTTGCGGCCCAGCAGCGCGGCACCGAGCGGAGACACGGGGGTGAGGAGCTCGAGGCCCTCGGGCTTCTCCTCGATGGAGCCGATGAGATAGGTCTCGAGGTCGCCGTCGCCGAAGTCGACCGTGACCACGGTGAGGTGCCCGGCGACCGATGTGTCGACGTCCTCGACGATCTCGGCGATCTCGAGCGTGGCGGCCACCGTGCGGATCCTCGCCTCCTGCTGGCCCTGCTCCTCCTTGGCGGCGTGGTAGTCGCCGTTCTCCTTGAGGTCGCCCATCTCGCGCGCCGCCTGGATCTTGCGGGCGATGTCGGTGCGCCACACGGTGGTGAGGTGCTCGTGCTCCGCGGTGAGGCGGGCATGGGCGTCGGAGGAGAGGTAGATCGTGTCAGCCACGGTGGGCATGGTAGCGACGCGAGTCGGCCATGCGGAACGAACGTGGGCGGTTGAGCCACCCAACCGGGTTGAAAAGTCGGGGTCGGAGCAGCACACTGGTGAGCGATGTCTGCCCTGCTCACCACCTCGGTAATCGTCATTCCGTAGCGCACGCCAGCTTCTGGTGTGCGCCTCGACCGTCCACTTCCGGTGGGCGGTTTTGTCGTTCTCGGGCCAGATTCGCCCTTCCCGTCGAAGCCTCAGGCCTCGAACCCGCCAGCCGAAAGGAATCCCCCATGAGTCACAAGGTCGGAGTCGTCGGAGGAGACGGCATCGGTCCCGAGGTCACCGCCGAGGCCCTCAAGGTCATCGCGGCGGCCGGGGTCGAGCTCGACACGGTGGACTACGACCTCGGTGGCGCCCGCTACCTGCGCGACGGCCTGGTGCTCACCGACGACATCGTCGACGAGTGGCGCGGCCTCGACGCCATCCTGGTCGGCGCGGTCGGGACCCCCGAGGTGCCCCCGGGTCTCATCGAGCGGGGGATGTTGCTCAAGATGCGCTTCGACCTCGACCTCTACATCAACCAGCGCCCGTTCCTGGCTCCCGACGGCACCCACGACTTCATCGTCATCCGCGAGAACACCGAAGGCTCCTACGCCGGCGAGGGCGGCGTGCTGCGCAAGGGCACCCCCCACGAGATCGCCACGCAGGGCTCGGTCAACACCCGTTTCGGTGTCGAGCGCTGCGTGCGGTACGCCTTCGAGCTGGCCAGGTCACGCCCCCGCAAGCACCTCACGCTCGTGCACAAGACCAACGTGCTCACCTTCTCGGGCGACCTGTGGGAACGCACCTTCGACGAGGTCGCCGCCGAGTTCCCCGACGTCGAGACCGCCTACAACCACGTCGACGCCGCGTGCATCTACTTCGTGCAGGATCCGCAGCGCTACGACGTCATCGTCACCGAGAACCTGTTCGGCGACATCCTCACCGACCTCGGCGGCGCCGTATCGGGCGGCATCGGGTTCGCCTCGTCGGGCAACCTCAACCCGGCCCGCACCGGGCCCTCCATGTTCGAGCCCGTCCACGGCTCGGCGCCCGACATCGCCGGCCAGCAGAAGGCCAACCCTGCCGCCGCCATCCTCTCGGCCGCGATGATGCTCGAGTTCCTGGGCGAGGACGACGCCGCGGACCGCATCCGCAAGGCGTGCGCCGACACCGCGTCGCTCGTCGGCTCCACCGCCGAGGTCGGCGACCTCGTCGCCGGTCGACTCTGACCAAACCACTTGTTCGGCGACGTTCCCGTCGCCCCCGCTAGCTGCGAGCCTCCACCCAGGCCGGCTGCTCACATCAGGAGACCTGATCCGATGCCCATCACACCCACCGAGAAGATCTGGATGAACGGCGAGCTCGTCGACTGGGATGCCGCCCAGATCCACGTGCTCACGCACACACTGCACTACGGCATGGGCGTGTTCGAAGGCATCCGTGCCTACGAGACCGACCAGGGTCCTGGCATCTTCCGCCTGACCGAGCACATCGCGCGCCTCCACGACTCGGCGCAGATCATGATGATGGAGTTGCCGTACACGGTCGAGGAGCTGGTCGAGGCCACCAAGCTGGTGGTCCGGGAGTCGGGTCTTCCGTCCTGCTACATCCGACCGATCGCCTACTACGGCTACGGCGAGATGGGGCTCAACACCCTGCCGTGTTCGGTCGACGTGGCCATCGCCTGCTGGCCGTGGGGCGCGTACTTGGGCGACGACGCCGTCACCAAGGGCGTGCGCATGAAGATCTCGTCGTGGACCCGGCACAACCACAACACGATGCCGCCGCTGTCCAAGACGACGGGCAACTACGTCAACTCGTCGCTGGCCAAGGTCGAGGCGCTCAAGGCCGGTTACGACGAGGCCATCATGTTGAACCCGCAGGGCTCGGTCAGCGAGTGCACCGGCGAGAACATCTTCATCGTCAAGGACCACCTGCTCATCACGCCCCCCAAGTCGGCGGGCGCGCTCCAGGGCATCACGCAGGCTGCGGTGACCACCATCGCCAACGACTTCGGCTACGAGGTCAAGGTCGGCGAGATCAGCCGCAGCGACGTCTACCTCGCCGACGAGATGTTCGTCTGCGGCACCGCGGCCGAGATCAGCGCCGTGAACTCGGTCGACGACCGTCCCATCCCGTGCCCGGGCCCCATCACCACGGCCATCGCCACCGAGTACGCCGACGCGGTGCGCGGCAAGGTCGATCGGTACAAGGACTGGGTCGAACATGTCTCCTGACGCCGTCGTTGGAGGCTCGGGCGAACCGGTGGGAGACGTAGCCGGCGAAGGGTTCGAGCTCGACGTCACCCGCCGTCCCGCCGGGGCGCCGGCCAAGGTCGACATCTTCGACACGACCCTGCGCGACGGCGCCCAGTTCGAGGGCATCTCGCTCACCGTCGACGACAAGCTCAAGATCGCCGAGGAGCTCGACTGGCTGGGTGTCCGCTGGATCGAGGGCGGCTATCCGCAAGCCAACCCCAAGGACGCCGAGTTCTTCCAGCGTGCGCCCAAGGAGCTGAACCTCACGACCTCGGAGCTGCTCGCCTTCGGTTCGACCCGCCGGCCCTCCGGGCGGGTCGACGACGACCCGACGCTGCGCGCCCTGGTCGAAGCCGGCACCTCGACGGTGTGCATCGTGGGCAAGTCCTGGGACTTCCACGTCACCGAAGCGCTGCGCACCACCCTCGACGAGGGCGTCGCCATGGTGGCCGACTCGGTGGAGTTCCTCAACGCCGCCGGGCTGCGCGTGTTCTTCGACGCCGAGCACTTCTTCGACGGCTACCGAGCCAACCCCGAGTTCGCGCTGCGCGTGCTGGAGGCGGCAGCCACCAACGGCGCCGCCTGCGTCGTGCTGTGCGACACCAACGGCGGGTCGCTTCCTCACGAGGTGCAGGCCGTAACGGCCTCGGTCGTGGCCTTCCTCGGCGGCGATGTGCAGGTGGGCATCCACACCCAGAACGACAGCGGCTGCGCGGTGGCCAACAGCGTGGCCGCCGTGGTCGGTGGCGCGTCGCAGGTGCAGGGCACCGTCAACGGCTACGGCGAGCGCACCGGCAACGCCAACCTCATGACGGTCATCCCCGACCTCACCCTCAAGCTGGGCATCGAGACCCTGCCACCGGGTCGCATGGAACGGCTCACGCTGGTGAGCCACCACGTCGCCGAGCTCGTGAACCTCCCGCCGCAACCGGCCGACCCCTTCGTCGGCGCGTCGGCCTTCGCCCACAAGGGCGGGCTGCACACCTCAGCGCTCGGCCGGGCCGGCAGCGCCACCTACGAGCACATCGACCCCGCCTTGGTGGGCAACCACACCCGGGTGCTGGTCTCCGACCTCGGCGGACGCGCCGGCATGGCCATGAAGGCCGAGGAGCTCGGCGTCGAGATCGACGACCGCGCCGCCGCCCTGCTGAGCGAGGACCTCAAGCAGCTCGAATCCCGCGGCTGGCTGTTCGAGGCCGCTGACGCCTCGCTCAAGCTGCTCATGTTGAAAGCCGCCGGCTGGACCCAGGACTTCTTCGAGGTCGAGGCCTATCGGGTGTCGAGCTACCACCGCGAGGGCCCGGTCATGGCCGACGACGCGGTCGAGGTGACGGTGGAGGCCACCGTCAAGCTGTGGATCGACGGCATCCGGGTCGCCGCGGTGGGCGAGGGCAACGGTCCCGTGAACGCCCTCGACCACGCGCTGCGCAACGCGCTCGGCGATCGCTTCCCGGCGCTGGGGCGCATCCACCTCACCGACTTCAAGGTGCGCGTCCTCGACGGCGTCGCCGCCACAGGTTCGGTGGTGCGGGTGCTCATCGACTCCACCGACGGTGACCGCACGTGGACCACCGTCGGCGTGTCGGAGAACATCATCGAGGCGTCGTGGCAGGCCCTCGTCGACTCCCTCGTCTACGGCCTCCACAGCGCCGACCCCGACCCGGTGTGACGCCGTGACCTCGCCGTTCTGGCTGGGAAGACCCGGGCTATTTGGCGTGTCTGTCCAGCCAGAACGGCTCGTGGTGGGACGTCTCGGGTCGTGAACTTCGTCGCCCACCTCGTCGTCGCCACGTCGGCGACGGGGGCCGCTGCCGACTCGGACCTCGCCGCCGGCGCGGTCATCCCCGACCTGGCGTCGATGGCCGGGGTCCGCTTCGACCGGTCGACGATGCCCGCTTCGGTCGTCGAGGGCGTGATGGTCCACCACCGCACCGACGACGCCTTCCACGACAGCGCGTGGTTCGTCGACGTCCTGCGCACCGACGTCCCCGCCCTCGAAGCCGCGGGTCTGCCTCGGGGCGCTGCACGCGCGTGCGCCCACGTCGGCGCTGAGCTCCTGCTCGACGGCGTGCTGCTGGAGGACGACGGCGTCGCCGATGCGCTCGGCGAGGTGGTCGGCATGCTCGGGATTCGTCTGCTCGGCGAGCTCACCACGGAGCAGCGGCTGGCCTGGGAGCGGCTGTTCGAGCGCATGCGCGTCGGTCTCGGACGTGGCGCCTACGCCGGTCCCGACGAGGTGGCCGAGCGACTCCGGTCCATGCTCGCCCGGCGCCCGCGACTCGCCTTGCCCGCCGAGTGCGAACCTGCGCTGATCGACCATCTCGTGTGGCGGCGCGACCAGGTCGTGTCGATCGCTCCACGCCTGGTGCGCCACGTCACCGACGCGGTCCGCGCCGGTCGCGATGCCGCCTGACCGGTCAGGCGGGGCGATTCCGGCTCGGGTGGCGGGCCCGCGTAGAGTTGGCGGCGTATGGCCGCTCCCGAGTACGTCCCGAAGTCCAGCGCCGACCACCGCCGTGTGTACGAGTCGCCGCCCGCCGATCCCGAGACGTGGGTCGCCGACCGTCCGGCCGAGATCCCCGGGCGTCAGCCTGCGGGTGCCCGGTTCGGCAACCAGGGCCCGGACCAGGGCTTCGCCATCAAGCTCGCCAACCAGTTCAAGGGTCGCCTTGTGCTCACCCCCGGCGAGCACGAGGCCGATGCCATCTCGGGCTGCGTCCAGGTGGCCAACAAGCGGGCGTCGATCTTCGGACGGGCCCCGATGATCCACGACCTCACGATGGCCTTCACGCTGTTCGGCTTCCTCACCGAGGCCGACCCCTCGCTGGTCGAGCTGCGCAAGCGCTACTTCGCCGCCGCCCACCTCCCCGCGCACTACACCGAGCGTCGCGAGATCGCCGCCCTCGTCCCCGGCGAGACGCTGCGCCTGACGATGGCGGAGTTCAAGCGGATCGCCGACGCGGATCCCACGCGGGCCAAGCTCCTCGCCCTCGCCTCGGCCTGACGGGATCGGGCCGGGCTTGCGGGTGGGCTGGCCTACTTGCGGCTGGCCTACTTGCGGGTGGGCTGGCCTATTCGACGATGTCGATGGGGGTGCCGGCGGGCAGCTGCTCGGCCAGCTGGGTCACGACCTCGTTCGGCATGCGCACGCACCCGTTGGACGCCGCGCTCCCCAGCAGATCGGGTTGGTTGGTGCCGTGGAACGCGATGACGGGCAGACCGCCGTCGAACAGGTCGAGCGTCTCGGAGTAGGCGTTCGTCGGCAAGAGGTTGGGACCGTACGAGCCGCCCGGGTTGACGCCGGCTTCCGCCGCGGTGAGCACCTCGTTGATGTAGATGTGGCCGAGTGGTGTCGGCGTGGCGTCCTTGCCGACCACGACCGCGGTGTCGGCGATGACGGTGTCACCCCGGTACACGGTGAGGTGGCGATCTGAGATGTCGAGGGTGCCGTGGAAGTCGTGCTCGCTGAGGGTCACGTCGCTCGCCCGCACCCAGCCCTCGGAGCCGTTGGGTCGGGCGGGGAGCAGGACCTTGATCCAGTCGCCATCCTCGGCGGTGACCACCAGCACGAGCGGCTTGTCGTTGTAGGTCGGGTTGTCGAACGTGTAGCCGGTCTCGGTCTTGGCCGACCCGGCCGAGTTCAGACCGAAGCGGGGGATCGGTTGGGCTTGGGTGGCGACGCCGCCCGTGCGCAGCGATGCGGGCTGTGCTCGGGGTCCTGCCGTGGTCGTTGTGGCTCCCGGATCGGCCGGCTTGTCGGTGAACACCTCGATGGCGGGCACCACCACGGTGGCGACCGTGGTGATGTGCGGGTCGGGTGCCTCCGTGGTGGCCGTGGCCCGCAGGTCGTCGCCCGAGATGGCGTAGCCGGCCCCGGCGTCGGAGGAGCCTCCACAGGCCGCGGCCAGGATGGCGAGCGTCGCCACGACGAGGGTGGCGCAGGCCCGGCGAGCTGACGAAGGCGACCGACGGAGGGGGGTGGACATCGTGCGAGAGCGTAGTGGCGGGCGATCGGGGTGCACACCGCGGGACCGTTACGATGACCCCGTGCCTGACGTCCCCGTTCGTGTCCGCTTCGCTCCCGCTCCCACGGGGTACCTCCACATCGGTGGTGCCCGCACAGCGCTGTTCAACTGGATCTTCGCCCGCCAGAACGGGGGAGAGCTGGTCCTGCGCATCGAGGACACCGACGCCGAGCGCAGCCGCCCAGAGCTGATCGAGGTCATCTACCGGGCCCTCGAATGGTTGGGCATCGACTGGGACGGCACGCCGGTGCACCAGTCCGACCGGGGTCACCTCTACCAGGAAGCCGCCGAGAAGCTCCTCGCCGACGGGCGGGCCTACTGGTGCTCGTGCTCACCCGACGACGTCAAGGCCCGCCACGAGGCCCGCGGCGGCAAGCCCGGCTACGACGGCCACTGCCGCGACCTCGGGCTCGGGCCAGGACCGGGCCACGTCGTGCGCTTCCGCACTCCCGACGAGGGCACCACCGCGTTCGACGACGTCATCCGGGGTCACATCAGCTTCGACAACGCCGAGCTCGAGGACTTCGTCATCGTGCGGGCCAGCGGTGTTCCGCTGTTCCTCGTGGCCAACGCGGTGGACGACGCGGAGATGGGCATCACCCACGTCATCCGGGGTGAGGACCTCATCAACGTCACGCCCAAGGTGCTGCTGCTGCGCGACGCGCTGGGCATCACCGAGCGGCCGGTGTTCGCCCACCTGCCCCTCATCGTCAACGAGCAACGCAAGAAGCTGTCCAAGCGGCGCGACGACGTCTCCATGGGCGACTACATCGACCGTGGCTACCTCCCCGAGGCGATGGCCAACTACCTGGCGTTGCTGGGCTGGGGTCCGCGCGACGACATCGAGATCCGGCCCATGCTCGAGATCATCGATCAGTTCCGTCTCGAAGACGTCAACTCGGCCAGCGCCTTCTTCGACCTCAAGAAGCTGGCCCACATCAACGGCGAGTACATCCGGGCGCTGTCGATGCCGCAGTTCGTCGACGCGTCGTCGCCCTGGCTGTTGGGCGCCGCGCCGTGGCCAGCCGAGCGCTTCCATGCCACCACCTTCGAGGCGATCGCCCCCGAGGTGCAGACCCGGGTGGCCACGCTCTCCGAGGTGCCGGGCTACGTCGACTTCTTGTTCCTGGAGACCCCCGACTACGACGACAGGTCGTGGGAGAAGGCCATGGCCAAGAACCCGGAGGACGCGGCGGCCGTGCTCGACGCGGTGACCGCGGAGTACGCCGAGGTCGACTGGTCCAGCGACGCGCTCATGGCGGTCATATCCGCGGTGGGCGAGCGGCTCGAGCTCCCGAAGAAGCAGTGGCAGGCTCCGGTGCGCATCGCGGTGACCGGTCGCAGCGTCGGTCCGCCCTTGGGGCAGTCGCTCGAGCTGCTCGGACGTGAGGAGACGCTGCGACGCCTGGCGATCGCCCGCAGCCGAATCGGATGACCGCGCCCTTCGTCGGCCCGTGATCACGCTGGTCAAGTTGGCGCTGCGCCTCGTCCTGCTCGTCGTCGCCCTCACCATCGTGTACGTGGGCGTGACCTTCCTCCAGGTGTGGTCCGATTCGCGACGCGACGAGGCCAAGCCGTCGAGCACCATCGTCGTGATGGGTGCGGCTCAGTGGGACGGGGTGCCGTCGCCGGTGTTCAGGACGCGCCTGGACCACGCCGTCGAGCTCTACGACCAGGGCATGGCCGACGCCATCGTGGTCACCGGCGGCAAGCAGGTCGGTGATCGGGTGACCCAGGGACAGGCCGCGGCTACCTATCTCCGAGAGCAGGGGGTCCCGGAGGCGGCGATCGAGGTCGAGGTCGACGGCACCAACAGCTTCGAAGAGCTGTCGGCCGCGGCGCTCATCGTGCACAACGCTGGCCGTTCACCCGACGTGCTCATCGTGACCGATCCCTACCACGCCAAGCGGGTGAGCCAGATCGCCTCCGAGGTCGGCATGCGCGCGTCGGTGTCGCCGACCGATGCGGCGACGAGCATGCGTCAGCTGGCCAAGGAGACCGTGGCGGTCTCGCTCGGCCGCATCGTCGGCTACCGCCGCCTGGCGAACTGGTCCTGACCCGAACCGCATTCCCGACGAACAGCGCTGAACTGGCTGGGAAGACCGGGTCCATTCGGCGTATCTGCCCAGCCAGTACGCGGGTTGGCGGTGGGCGCGGGTTCCGGTTTTCCCCGACCGGGTCGTACCTCGTAAGGTGTCCGCCTGCCCGTGCGGTCCGCAGCTCGCTGCCGACCCCGGGGGGCACCCATTCGGGGGTGGTGTAATTGGTAACACAGCTGGTTCTGGTCCAGTCGTTGGGGGTTCGAGTCCTCCCCCCCGAGCAAGAGCAGTGAGCGCAAGCCCCGGTTCGCCGGGGCTTCGTCGCGCTTGGCGGCCGCGGTCCACGATCCCACTTTGGCCCGTATTGATCCGGCCGCTACAGTGTCCGCTCTGCGCAAGCGGACCTGCCCCGTTCGTCTAGCGGCCTAGGACACCGGCCTCTCACGCCGGCAACACGGGTTCAAATCCCGTACGGGGTACCAACCAGCAGCACGATCACCGCCCCGGCTCATCGGCCGGGGCGTCGTCGTCTTCGGCTTCGGGACGGGAAGCCCGTGCGATCGGCGCCGTTCTGGCGTAGATCTGGTTCGCATTGCGGGAGAGATCTACGCAATTTTCGGGGTGGCGGGCGACGACAGCGGTTGACCCCATTGCCTGACACCTGTCAACCTTTCGGTTCCGTCTCGACAACCGGGGGTTCGCCATGGAGCTGCGTGGTCTCTACGACCTGACGCGCGAGGAGCTCGCGCTGCTCGTGCGGGAGTACCTGCTCGACGGCCACCTCATCGATCGGGCCGGCATGCCGTACCTCATCAGCACCTGGGGCCGCGACGTCATGGCGCAGATCGCCATCGACGAGTGGATGGGGGCGAGTCCCGTCTACACGAAGCGCATGCAGCGGGCGCTCGGCTACGAGGACGACTCCGTCGAGACGATGTTCAAGGGCCTGCACTTCGACATCGGCTCGCCACCCCAGTTCCTCGACTTCCGGCTCAAGGTGATCGACCACGACAACGGCGAGTTCTGGCTCGACCACTGCGGTGCGCTCATGGACGTCGAGCCGATGGGTGAGGACTACACCTTCGCCATGTGCCACGACATCGAGGACCCCACCTTCGACGCCACGGCCATCGCCACCAACAGCCGCATGCAGGTGCGCCCCATCCACCGTCCACCTCGCAGCCCGGCCGATCGGCACCCGCACTGCCACTGGACGGTCAAGATCGACGACGAGCACCCGGAGCTCCCGGTACCCGCCGAGGCCGCCCACGTCGGAGCGCTGGAGGGAGCGTCCATCGAGCTGTCACCCATCGACACCTCCGATGAAGGTTGGTCGGCATACGACTTCACCGTCCTCGAGGACATGGTCTACGCCGAGTGGTCTCGCTCGGCACTCGTCCGCATCGCCGAGGAGATCAGCCTCCAGGGCCAGCTGCTGGCGCTGGCGTTCAAAGCCGCGGTCGCCAAGCACACCGACGACGAGACGCAGATCGCCGACCTGCTGCGCAAGCAGTTCACGGGAGTCGCCGGGCTGACTGCGCAGCGCCTCAAGGCGCACCTGGGTCTCGGCGACTCGCTCGACGACCTCGCCCAGGTGCTCAAGCTGCATCCGGGACTCGGCCCCCAGCAGTACGTGCAGGCGCACATCGAGCTGGGCGACCGACTTCTCGTGCGGCTCCCCACGTCCTCGCCGGCCGTCGCCGACGGCGGGTGGCTGTCGACCGTCGACGCCGACCACCTCGAGCCGATCGATGCGATCGCGTGGGCGATCGATCCCCGGTTCCGCGGTGACGTGATCTCCGACGGCGACGAGCTCGTCATCGAGATCGTCATGGCCGACGAGCCGGCCGGCCAGCCCGAGCCGGTCACCATGGCCAACTTCAGCACGGGCGCGAACTGGGAGTTCGAGGATCGGGGAACCCCCGTCCAGGTGCGCATCGGCTGACGGGAGCGACCAGCGTCGGTCAGCCTTCGGAGCTGAGCAACCGGGCCGCGGTGGCCATGCGCTCGACGACCTCGCTGAACCGGAAGTAGCCCATCCCGGCCTGGAGCATGGCGCCGCTGAAGGTCAACAGCAGCGTGTCGGCGCCGTCCGAGTCGGCATCGGGGCCGAGGGCATCGTGGATGGTTCGAACCAGGTGACCGCCGACCGCGTCTCGCAGGCGGACCACCGTCGCATCGGCATCCGCTGACAGCAGTGCGGCCAGCGCGGCCCGGGAGAGGGCGGGCTCGCGGTCGAACAGCAGCGCGTGATCAGCGAGGGCCTCGGCGATGCGCTCGGAGGTCGGCCGGGACAAGTCCGGTGGCGGTGAGGTGAGCGAGCTCAGCTGGTGCCAGAACACCGTGGCCACCAACTGCTCCTTCGACGAGAAGTAGGCATACGCCGTCGTGTGGGTGACACCGGCGCGGGTGGCGACGAGGCGGACCGTGAGCGTGTCGTAGCCGTCCTCGCGGATGAGGTCGAGCGCGGCGTCGAGCAGCGCCGTGAAGGTGGCCAGCTGCCGCGGGGTCAGCTCGCGACGAGTCGCGGGGGCGGCCACCGCCGGATCATCCGCGTGATCGACACCGACGTCGGCCATCCGCCGACGCTACCGCAGCGCGCCAACCTGACCACGAGCAGGTTACGTGCGCCCACGCATGCCAGGCCCGGTCGATCGCGGGCCCCGGTGCCGTCCTGGCCGGGGTCTCCCGGCTAGCGTCTTCGGAGCTCACGCTGCCGATCGGCAGCCGATCTTGGGAGATCCATCTATGCGTACTTCGTCACGACGTGCCGGCTCGCTGCTCGTCGGCGCCATCGGGGTGACAGCGGTGCTGCTGCTGCCGTCGGCCGCGCAGGCCGCCGACGTCACCAACGGCAGCTTCGAGGACGGCACCACCGGGTGGACGATCGAGGACTGGCCCGAGAGCAACGGCACGTGGAGCGCGGTCGAAGCAACGGTGGGTCCGCTGTCGGAGAACGAGATCCCCGCGGCCACGTGCGGGGACTACCAGGCCGTCTTCGACCAGAACGAGGAATCCTCGTCGGTCATCTACCAGGACCTCGTGGTCGACGCCGATTCCACCTCGACGCTGACGTTCACCCACTGGTACCAGAACGCCAACATCGAAGAGCAAGAGGGTCTGGAACTCCAGGGCCTCCCCAGTTCGGAGTTCGTTCCTTCAGCGCCGGGTGACGCCATCTGGGCGACGCCGGACAACCTCGATCCCGGGGGCGACGAGGCCAACCAGCAGTACCGGATCGACGTCGTCGATCCCGCGGCCGATCCCTTCTCGCTGGCGCCGGACGACGTCTTGCTGAACGTGTTCCGCACGGTCGACGGCGATCCGGCATCGATTGCACCGACCGAGATCTCCGTCGACCTGACGACGTTCGCCGGTCAGACCGTACGGCTTCGCTTCGCGGGCGTCGCCGGCGAGTACTACCTGAACGCCGGAGTCGACTGCGTCGAGCTGGCCGCGGTCGCGAGCACCACGACCACCACGGCGCCGAGCACCACCACCACCACCGCTGCTGCGGCTGCAGCGCAGGCCGTCGCGCCGCGCTACGCCGGCTGATCCTTCCGGCCTCGTGCCGTGCGCATCTCGTGCCGCGAACCGCGGTGCGAGATGCGCTCGCTCGAGTGTGGGCGATGCGAGTGTGGGCGGTGCGAGTGCGAGTGCGAGTGCTGGTGGTGCAGGGGGGATCAGACGGAGGGCTTGATCGGCTGGCCTGGCGTCTGCGCGGTGTCGTTCACGCCGTCGCGGCGCACGACGGTGCCGAGCACCAGCACGTGACGCACACCCACGGCTTCTTGGGCCGGATCGGCCAACGTGGAGGCGTCGGCCACCGTCGTGGGGTCGAACACGGTGATGTCGGCGTCGGCGCCGATCTGAAGCCGACCTTTGCGCTGCATCTGCGGCGATCGGGCTTCGAGCCGCCGGGCGGGGAGGATCGTCATCTTCGCCAGTCCGTCGCGCAGCGACAGCACGTTCAGCTCACGGACGTAGTGGCCGAGCAGTCGCGTGAAGCAGCCGGTGGCCCGCGGGTGGTTGTTGTTGCCCGGTTCGAGGATGGCATCGCTGCCGATCATGACCCACGGGGCCTGCAACGCAGCTTCGACGTCGGCCGCGGGGATGGCATGGGCCGCGACGAGGGTCTTGTCCCGCCGAGCGCGAGCGAACGTGGACTCGTCTAGGGGTTCGCCGACGCCGGGGATCTCGAGATCGCGGTAGGTGATGCCGAACCGCTCCTGCCAGCCGTCGGCGAACCGGGCGGATCCCGCGCTCGTCGCCCAGAAGTCGTACGGGTACATGCAGGCTGTGACGTCGAGGCCGCTGGCCCGCGCCGCGTCGATCTTCGCGATGGCTTCGGGTATGACGTGGGTGGCCATGCTCGTGATGTGGTCGACGTGCACACCGACGCCGGTGTCCTGCGCGACCTTCAAGAGCTCGTCGATGGCGGCGAGGCTGCCCTCCTCCGCGGTACCCGGGTAGGACCAGCGGATGTGGGAGAACAGCGGGAGCTGGTACTTGGCGGCCACCGCGCCCAGCGCGGTGATCTCGTCGGCCTCGACCCACGGGGTGTACTCGGGCTCGACGTCGACGCCCATCCAGCCGTCCGAGATGCCCTGCTCGAAGAGCCGCTCGAGCTCGCCGATCTGGGCAGGTGTCGCGGCCCGGGTGGGGATCTTCGCGACGACCGAGCGCATGTGGGGATCGTCGAACGCGCCGCCGTAGTGGATGGGGGGCACGTTGCCCTCGGCGCCGAAGGCGTCGAAGAAGCTGCTGGCGGTGTCGTTGATGCCGTGCATGCCGAGGTTGGTCGTCACGCCGTCGGCGACCTTGTACCAGACCCCATACGAGACCGGTTCGTAGGACAGCACGTCGATGAAGCCGGGTGAGACGACCATGCCGGTGGCGTCGAGGGTCTCGGTACCGACGAGCGGATCGGTGCTGATGGCGGTGATCGTCCCGTCGTCGATGCCGACGTTGGCCACCTGGTCGTAGCCCGTGGCGGGATCGATCACGCGCCCGTTGGCGATGACCCGCTCGAAGGTGTGGCCGGGCGGTGCCGCCTGGGCGCCCTCCATGGTGGTGGGGCCGACGGGACGGTCGGGTTCGCGAACGATGACGTTGGTCGTGCCCTCGGCTGACGTCGAGCCGGAAGCGAAGAACCGGCTGGCCGCGTCGAGCCGGCTGAGGCCGAGCACGGTGGCGGCGCCGAATCCGCCGACGACCAGCAACTTCCGACGGTTCATGGTGCTCTCGGGCTGCTCGGGGGGTTGGGCGGAGCGCTCGCCCGGGGGAGACACGGCAGTCGAGGGTATCGGCGCGAAGGGCGAAAGTCAGACCGCGACCTTCCGACGGCTTATCGGATCGAAGTCCAGCGGAGGGATCGAGGTCGACCGGTCGACTCAGAAGCCGCCTTCGTTGTAGTCGGTGAGCGCCTGGGTGGTCTCGGACTGCGTCGTGGCGATCGCGGCGGCGGGATCGGCGCCGGTCAGGAGGCTGGCCAGGGTGTCGCGCAACGAGTCCCGGTACTTGCTGAACGGGCCCATGGTCGGTCCGGGGTTGTCGACCGACACGCCCGACAGCTGGTCGTAGGAGATGCGCAGCCACGGGCCGATCATGTCGGTGTCCCAG
>CAZALT010000072.1:0-16873 GCA_964485515.1 uncultured Rhabdothermincola sp.
GAGTCGCCCCGCAGGCGAAGTGCCCGTCCCGACAGGGTCACGACTGGGGCGACTCGGGGATGACCACCTCCCAGGTGGCCATCCTGTTTCCCGTCGTCCTGTTCTGGCTGATGCTCATCGTCCAGTACGGGCTGTGGTGGCACGCCAAGCAGGTGGCCAACGCAGCGGCCAACTCGGCGGTCGACGCCGCGCAGCTCCCGAGCGGCTCAGCCGCGGCGGGAGACCGCGCCGCGCACGGGTTCCTCGACCAGAGCGGCAACCTCCGCGACGTCGTAGTCACCGTTGACCGCACCCCCGCGCTTGTCACCGTCGAGGTCACCGGACGAGCCCCGCAACTCGTCCCCGGCTTCTCGTGGTCGGTCACCGCTCTCAGCCAGGGCCCGGTCGAGCGATTCATCCCGGAGCCTGAACGATGAACCCGAATCGTCGCCGCTGGGGTGAGGACCGAGGATCGATCGCCGTCGAAGTCGCGGTGATCGCCCCGGCGTTCGTATTCCTGATGCTCCTGGTGGTGTTTGCCGGCCGCGTCAGCGAAGCCGAAGGCCAGATCGACCGGGCTGCCTCCGAGGCCGCCCGCTCCGCGTCGATGCGTCAGGATCCGAGCGACGCGGCCTCCGACGCCGAGACCGTCGCCCGCGAGAACCTCACCGCCGCCGGTGTTCGCTGCAAGACCCTGACCGTCGATGTCGATGCCGCGAACTTCCGTCCCGGTGGTCGAGTCGCCGTCACCGTCTCGTGTGAGGCGTCGATGGCCGACGTGACCCTCCTCGGTGTGCCCGGCACGCGCGACTTCAGAAGCCGCTCCGTCGAAGTCATCGACCGCTACCGCGGGAGCGGATCGTGACGCGCCGGTTGACCAGTGATCGAGGCAGCATGACGGCCTTCGTCGCGGTCATCGCGATCGCGCTCGTGATGGTTGCCGGCATGGCCTACGACGGCGGACAGATCATCGCGGCGCAGGGACGTGCCCGCAGCGACGCGTCCAAGGCTGCACGTGCCGGCGCCCAAGAGATCGATCTCACGACACTGCGCTTGAGCGGCGAGAGGATGCTCGATCCGTCCGCAGCTCGAGCCAGCGCCGAGGCCTACCTCGCCGACGTCGGCACCACCGGCATCGTCACAACCGACGGCCCAAACATCACCGTGACCGTCACCCTCATCCAGCCCATGCACATCCTGCCTGGAGCGGACCGCACTATCGCCGCCACCGAAACTGTCTCCGCACTCGACGAGGCCACACCATGAACAGCCGCCTCCGATCAATCCTCCGCGGTCTCGGATCCACCCTCCTCCTCGTCATCCTCCTGGTGGGCCCACCGCTCGCGCTCGCCAAACTCGTGGGCTGGCCCCTGCCCACCTCCATCCCGAGCCTCGACAGTCTCAACCTGGCTCTGCGCTCGGGCGTCAGCGATGACGCCGTGGCCAAGGGCGTCGCTCTCATCGGCTGGGCGGCCTGGTTCCAGATCGCACTTTCCATCGTCGTCGAGTCGCTCGCCGTGATCCGTCGCCACGAGGCACCGTCGGCTCCTGTGCTCCCGGGTTTCCAGGCTGTCGCCGGTCGCCTCGTGTTCAGCGTCGCCGTGATGATCTCCACCATCTCGCCCGCCGCCGCAGGCGCATCAGGCCCGCATGCCCCGACTCCTATCGTCGCCCTCGCGGCACCGACGACCGTCGCGATGCCCGCCGCGGTCCCGATCGCCGCGCCCATGCCAGAGACCGTGACATCCGAGCCCACCGCGCCGACGTCCTCGACGTTCGCCCCGCCGACGGTCACGGTCGAGAAGCACGACAGCTTCTGGGCGATCGCCGAACGCACCCTGGGCGATGGCTACCGCTGGCGCGAGATCCGTGACCTCAACGTCGGCCACACCATGAACACCGGCGACGTCGTCCAGGCCGGTAGCGACCTCGTCCACCCCGGCTGGGTACTGGAGCTCCCCAGCGATGCCGCCGCCCCGACCTTCGACGCCCCATCGGCTGACGACGTCACGACCGAGGTCGTCGTCGAACCTGGCGACAACTTCTGGGAGCTGGCCGAGGAACAGCTCGAGGCCGCCACCGGCCAGCCACCATCCGATGCCGACACGCTCCCGTATTGGCACGAGCTCATCGAAGCGAACCAGGACCACCTCGTGCAGTCGGGCAACCCGAACCTGATCCTTCCCGGCCAACACCTCACCGCCCCGCCGATCCTCACGCCGGCAATCGCCGAAGGCGGACCTATCGATGGGCCCGTCACCGGGGCTGAGATCCCGCCGGCGACCGATCCACCTGCACCAGCATCCCCGGTTCCCGAGACGACCGACCACCAGGCATCCGCCAGCGAAACGACAGTACCGAGCCCACCGGTAACCGAAGCCGTGCCGACGTCGACCGTCGTCCCCGAGGCCTTGCCATCCATCCCGACAGACCAAGCTGGTGAGCAGCAGACCGACGACTCGATCGACGATGACCAGGAGCTGCCGGCGCCCGCCATCGCGCTGGGAGTCGCAAGCGCCGCTCTCGCGGTCGGCGCGACCCGAGCGATCCGTCGCCGTCGCCTCCGAGCCGCGCACCGGTCGCCGGGCTCGCTGCCCCGACCGGACGACGAAGCAACACAAGCGGTGCACCGCGAGCTGGTCGTCGACGCCGACGCGAGCGAAGTCGACCAGCTCCGCGCTGTGCTCGGTGACCTTGCCCGCACCCTCGCGGCTGCCGGCGCGACCGTTCGTCCCCGAGTCGTGCAACAGGCACCGGATCACCTCGACCTCGTCGTGAGTGACCGGTCTGCCACCCCGCCCGGCTGGCACCACGCCGGCGACGAAACGCTCTGGACCGCCGACTGCCCCGATCTGACAGCTGACGATCCGGGGATCTGCGCCGCACCGCTCCTCGTCACACTCGGCCAACCCGATGACGGCGGCCAGATCTACCTCGACCTCGAAGCCGAACGACAGGTCGCCCTCGTCGGCGACCACGAGACGGCTCGTTCGGTCGCACGAGCGATGTTGCTCGAGCTCGCCCTTACGCCGCTCGCCGACACCTTGGAGGTGCTCGTCATCGGCGACCTCGCCCCGGCAGAGGTCACCGGCCTCGATCACGTCACGCTCGCCTCCGCGTGGGATGAGGTCGACGACGACCTCATCGCCTGGACCCAACATTCCCACGAGGCCATCACGGGCAACGACTGGCCCAACGCCTTCATCGCCCGCGGCGTCGACCCCTACCACGACGCCGTCACCCCGATCGTTGCCATCGCCGCCGAACCACCCCCACCCGGGATCCTCGAGGCGATGGCCACTCACGTGCGTTCGACACTCACCGTCGTCGCCGTCGGCCCCGTCGACGGTGCCACCACCATCGAGTGCCAACCCGACAACCTCCGGATCGTCGACCTCGGCCTTGACTGCACGCCCCACCCGATCGAGCCTGAGTTCCTCGACGCCGTCATCGACCTCGTCACCGATCCAGAACCGCCCGCCGTCGAAGTCAACGGGCAACTGTCGCTGCTGCCCGACTTGGTGACCGTCATCCCGGACGGGCTCACCGATGAGGAGTCGCTCGCCGATCCCGACTACGAGGTCCTCGTGCGCTGCCTCGGAGACATCCGCGTCGAGGGCGGCGAACCGCTGGCGGCGAAGCAGACCGCCGTCGTGGCCTACATCGCACTCCACGGCGAAGTCGGCATCAACAAGCTCGAAGACGCCGTTTGGGCCTCGGCGATCACCACCAACCGACGCAAGCGACTCGCCAACACCATCTCTGAATGCCGCGCCGCGCTCGGCCGACACCTCTTCCCACCTGCGTCGGATGGTCGCTACCGGGCCGGACCGGGCATCGCCACCGACCTCGAGCTGTTCGACCGCCGAATCAGACGAGCGGCCGACCAACACCCGGGCGACGCAGCCGACACCCTTCTCACCGCCCTCGAGCTCGTGACCGGCGCACCCTTCACCTACCGCGGTGGCGATCGCCCGTCCTTCGCCTGGGTCGAGGTCGAGAACTGGGTCAGCACATGGGAGCTCAAGGTCGCCGCGGTAGCGCAACGCTGCACCGACCTCCTCCTCGACCTCGGCCGCTGCGAGGACGCGATCGAAGCGTCGATGCAAGCACTCGCCGCCATGCCCACCCACACCGGCGTGACCGAAGCCCTCATGCGAGCCCACGCCGCCAACGGCGACCGCCTCGCCGTCCGCCGCGTCTACGAGGAACACCTCACCGCACTCGAGGCCCTCGACCTCGATGCACCCGACGAATCCACCACCGACCTCTTCGACCAGCTCCTATCGGCGTGAGCGCGGCTGACAGCAAATGTCTGCTTCCTCGTCTACGGACCTATGGATCTCTGGCCGAAGACTGATCGCTGGGCCGAACCAGCGACTTCGCGACGGTACTCCGGAGAGTTCCTCTTGCCGCTCGCTCCTACTGGTCGTTCGGCACCGGGTCGTGGTGCTGGGCGTTGACATCGGCTCGTGAGATCGGTTCGTTCCAGTCGGCGTTCATGTTGGCGTACTCGATCAACTCATCGACGGTATGTGTGAAGTCAGGGCTACTCGCGTCGAGCTTGGTCAGCTGGCGAAGCCAGGCGGAGCGCTCTTGTGGATCGCGGTTGCCGAAGCTCCAAGCCTCGAGTGCTTCGACCACCTCATTCCGCCCGTCCTTGGCTCGCGTGTCGTCGCTAGCATCGAGTGCAAGGGTGAGCACTGCGAACCCGTGGAATAGGCGAGCCCGGTTGTCTCGATCGCGCACAGCGGCAAGGTGCTCGATGGCCCTGCTGTACTGCCTGTCGAAGTACAGCTGCTGTCCCAGCAAGTTGCTCGCCACCAGGTTCTGGCCGTGGATGGTGAGTGCGCGCTCGAGTAGCGCGATCTTCATTCCCCTGGCGAGTTCGCGCTTGCCAGCGAAGCGCGTCAGTTCACGAGACGCTCGTGCCGGATCACCTGCGTCCGCATCAGACCCGCGCGCAGCTCGCTCGGCCGCGACCGTCGTCATCACTGCAGCAAGTTGAGGCTTGCCGAGCGCCAGGTATTGGCGAGCGATCGCCGCGGGCGCAGCAGCATCACCTGAGATCGCTGCGATCGCCTCATCGATGGGGACGTCGCCGAGACTTGGGTCGACGTTGACGCTGACAGTCCCGTCTTCGAGGGCTGCCTCAATGGCCCGCGCCGCAAGCTCGTACATCGTCAAGCCCAAAGACCCAGCCCGTTGTCGAAGGGCTTGGTGGGTTTCCACGGGAAGGGGAATGTTGATGCGCTTTTCGGAGGCAGCGGGCTCACTCATGGGATGAGCATAGCTGAGGTGACCCGCAAGTCGGTATCCGTCGCCAGAGAAAATATTTCGACTACTTCGTTGCTCCAACAGGGTTGACGGCGAGGGCGGCCGGTCCTACGGTGACCTTGGCGGTCCTTCCGGACCGCCACTCGCCGAACTGCGGCTCACCCGCCGGCGTAAGCAAGAACCCATCTGATATCTAGGAGAACCCAATGAATATCGAATCTGCTTCCCGCGTTGTTGGCGAGGTAGTCAGGGTGAACATCCTGAACGCGATCGAGAACCGCAGCGCCCACGGCAAGGAACGTCCCGGCTTGCTCGTGGCTGAAGGCCATGGCCATTGGTGGGTCCTCGGTCTGACCACCCAGCCTGTCTACAAGTCAGGCGAAACCGCTGGTGAGTCCCGCCAACCCGTCCGCGACCCCGAGCGCTACGGACTGACTCGGCCGTCGTTCATGTGGAGCAGCCGGCTTGCTCGGGTGTCGAGTATCGACATCACGGAGCACTTCGGTTACGCCGATCAGGATCTCGTAGAGGACGTGATTGCCTTCGCTGGTCTGTACGGCCACTGGGCCACTGGTCTGCGCTCGTCCGCTGCAGAGAGAGAGCGGGACACGCGCGTTAAGCCACCCTCGCAGAAGTCAGTGTTGGTCCCGAGCGGTCCACCGGCGGCGAACCGGCCCCCTGAATGGCAGGCGCCGTTGTGGCGCCGGGTGTCGGCTGATGACCGCTGTCCGTTGTGTGGGGAAGCCACCCGTTGTGCGATGGCTTCCAACAACCTGGTAGCGGTGTGTCACCGATTCGCCGACGGAGGTACTGCTGTCAGGACCGTGAGCGGTGGCATTGTGTGGGAGCACTCGCTTCGCCAGCGCGCAGGTGCCCGATGAGTTCCGTGGCGGGCGTTGGGGACCTTCCCGCGAGCGTCTATGTGGCCCTCGCCGTTGCCGGAGGCGCCATTGCTTGGCACTACATCAACGTGACCGGCGGCAAGGCCAGCGAAGAGACGACGACTTGGATCGAACACGCCGCGGACGGAAGTCGAATCGAGACGTCCACGACGAAGGTGGACTATGGCTTCAGCGAAACGCTCGCGAGCTTGATAGGGAACTTCGCACTATGGGCCACGTGACTTGCCCGCACGGCGTTGACCTCGGCGCAATCAGAGCTGCTCAGTACGAGCATCCTGAGACCGGGAGGCTCGAGGGAACGACGGGCGCACCGTTGGCGATGCCATTGAGGAAGGGTTGGGGGCAGCGAGCTCGGCCCTCGGCCTGGATGGCGAAGTGGAGGTGCGGGCCGGTGGAGTTGCCGGTGCTGGCGCTGTGCATGAGCGGCTGACCGGTCTCGACGCGATCGCCGGTGCTCACGGTCTGGCTGCTCGGAAGGCCGTGGCAGTAGGTGTACTGGGCGCCGTCATCGCCGTTGACGACGACGCCGAATCCGCATGATCCGTGGGTTGGTGTGGACACGACGACCCCGGCCGCAGCGCTGAACACGGGTGTGCCGGTGGGGACCGGGATGTCGGCGGCGGGGTAGTCGTGGTGAGGTTTTGTGAACCAGTCGGGGTGTTCGTCGTACCAACGGCGTTCGAGGGGGAGCGCGTAGTCGCCGCTGACAGCGAGCGAACCGGCGGGGCACAACGCCGGTGCGCTCGGCGGCGACGTTCCCGTCGTATCGGACCCGGCGATGGTTGTGGTTGTCCCGGTGAGCTTCTCCCGGTACACGGCCATCCACTTGGTCTGGTACTCGCGGGGTGTGAGTCGGTTCCCCGCACCTGGGGCGGGCACCGTGTCCCACTCGGTTGAGCCGAGTGATGGGACGTGGCCGATGTACCAGGCGACCGGCACGCTCGCCGGGTCGTTGTTGTTGGCGGCCAGGATCGAGGTGGCGTACTCGGCGGCCTTGGCGTCCTGGATCCCAGGCGGTGCGAGGTACGCCCGGGTGTAGCCGCCGTAGCTGGCCCAGCTGCTGTCGAGGAACTGGTACGCGCCGGACGCGCTCGATCCGGCGGCTCGGGCGGTGTAGTCGCCACCGGATTCCAGCTGACGGATCGTCGCGAGGATCGCCTCGACCGACGCGTCCACCGGTGGGCCGCTGCCGCACGCTCCACCCGCCGGGGACGCGGCGAACAACAGCACGGGCAGGCACGCAACGAGGGTCATGGTGAGCAGGAGGGCGACGAGGGCGACGGTGAGCTTGGTCTTCATGACCTCCTAAGCCGTTCCGCGGCGCGTTTCTCGCGGAAGTTGTGAGAGATCCGGGCTCCTCGGCGGCTTAGTGCGGGTGATCAGCCATCCACGCCTTCGAGGAGGTCGCCGATGCGTCACGCACTCGGTCTCATTGCCCAAGTCACCGTTACCCCGTCAACCGATGGGATGCCCGGCGGTGATCTCGTCCAACGCCTCCTGAACTGGGGCCAGATGGTCGCCCTGTGGGGCAGCCTCGCCGCGATCCTCGCCGGCGCCGCCATGTACGGCCTGTCCCGCGAGGGCGGCAGCTACTCCGGTGCTGGGCGAGGCAAGTCGCTCGCCCTCGGCGGTGTCGTCGGCGCGATCCTCGCCGGCATCGCGCCGACGGCGGTCAACATGTTGTTCCAGGCGGCGAAGTGATGACCGCCTCGAACAGCCCACGCACCCGACTCGCGCTCGCCGCCGGTGCCGTAGCGGTCGTCGGTGTCGTCGGCGCGCTACTCGTCACCGTCCACTCGTCGAACCGCGCCGAGACGACCGTCGACGCACAGCCGCACGAACCTGCCCACAGCGGCGGCACCGACGGTGTCGTCGAGCAGATCGGACTCGCGACTGGCTTCTCACATGATCGCGACGGCGCCAGCGCGGCTGCAGTCGCGTATGCCACCGCGCCACAGCGATGGCTCTACCTGACCGACCAGCAGATCACCGAAGCGATCACGGCGATCGCCACGCCGGACGCCGCCCCGCGCCTCACCGAGGACGTTGTGGGCGACGTGCGCGCGGCCCGAGAACGGCTCGGGGAAACGTCGGGTCGAGTGTGGTGGCTCGTGCGTCCGCTGGCCTGGCACGTCGATGCGCAGTCCACCGACAGAGCGTCCGTGGCGGTGTGGGTTGTGACGATCCTCTCTGCGGAGAAGGTCGCTGCCCCGCAGACCGACTTCGCCACCGTGACCATCGACGTCGCCTGGGTCGACAACGGGTGGCGAGTCGACGAGGTCCGCGAAGCCCCGGGCCCGACCCCGATGACCGGCCTCACCGACCAGCCCTGGGACGCAGGACCGTTCGATCAGGCACTCGCGGGGTTCACCCGTATGGACGGGGAGCCGGTCCGATGAACGGCCCGAACGTGATCCTCGCCAGCTTCCCCAACCCCGTCGACTGGATCGTCGACAACGCCACCGGACTCGTCGGCGGCGCAGCCGACGCAGGGCTCCAAGGGATCCTCGGCGGCATCGTCCGCTGGGTTGTCGATGCCGCGATCTCGGTGTCGGGGACCGTGTTCGGCTACTTCACCGACGCGACCGAACCGAACGTCCAGGCTGACTGGTTCGTGTCCGGGACCGGACCGTTCAGGACGACGGCGACCATCGCCGCCACGCTGCTCGTCCTGTTCGTGTTCATCGGGATCGTCCAAGGTGTCATCGCCGGAGACGTCGGCGGGATGCTTCGCCGGATCAGCGTCGACCTACCCCTGTCGGTGCTCGGGATGGTCGGCGTCGTCACGATCACCCAGGCACTCATCAACCTGACCGACGTCCTGTCTGGCTACGTGCTGCGCTCCTTCGAGGACGAGACCCGTACGTTCCTCGACGCCATCGCCACCGTCGGATCCCAACACGACCCCGGCACGACGGCGTTCGTGCTCGTGCTGCTCGGACTCGCAGCGGCGCTCGGCGGGATCATCCTCGTCGCCGAGCTGGCCATCCGCGAGGCGCTCATCTACATCGTCGTCGCGCTCGCGCCGCTGGCGTTAGCCACGTTGCTGTGGCCCGCGATGAAGGGGATCTCCCGCAAGCTCCTCGAGCTGCTGTGCGCGCTGATCCTGTCCAAGCTCGTGATCGCCATCGCGCTCGGCGTCGCGTCCGCAGCAGCAGTCGGCATCGGGACCGCTGGATCTACCACCTCGATCCCGACGCCCGAATCAGTAGCCGAGACCCCAGCGGGCAGCACCAACCAAGCCGTTGGTCTCCTCCTCGCCGCCGCGGTGACCTTCGGTGTCGCCGCCTTCTCCCCGATGATCATCGCCCGACTGCTGCCTCTGACCGAGGGAGCGATCGTGGCGCAGGGCGTTCGAGGAGGGCCGATCCGCGCCGGCCATCAGGGGATGATGATGGCCAACACGGCACAGATGGTCACAGGGCGTCGCTTCGGTCAGCTCGCCGCCGGTAAGGCTGGCGGGTCCGGTGCCGCTGCGGGGTCAGGCGGCGGGGGCGCTGTTGGCGCAGGCGGAGCCGGAGGTGGATCCGCAGCGGCTGGCGGAGCCAGCGCCGGATCGGCAGCAGCCGGACCAGTCGCCGTTGCAGCTGCCGCGACCGTCGGCTCCGCCAAAGCAGCCAAAGGTGCAGCGTCCACCGGCGCGAGAGCAGCGACCTCGACGGCCGAGGCCGCCACGTCGCCGTCGCCCGCCGATCGGCCCACACCTGCCCGACGGACACCCGACCGAGGCAGCTCACCGCCGCCACGACATGAGTCACCCGAAGCGGCCTCACCGCCAAAGCACCCGGGCCCGAGCAAGGGGGCCACCGGTGGCAGCTGAACCGACCGACCGCACGTACAACCTCGAGCCGCTGGACACCTCCGGGGTGTTCCTGGGTCTCGGCATCGTGCAGTGCGCCCTGCTCGGCGGCGCGATCACACTCGCCGTGCTCGCCATCACCTCTGGTGCGCCGGTCCCGATCGCCGCGCTCCCGCTCTTCGCCGCCGCCATCGCCACGTTCGCACGCGCCGGGGGTCATCCGGTGTGGGAGTGGATCCCGCTCGGCATGGGCTGGATCTGGTCCGGACTACGTCGGGGCCGCCGTTGGGTCGCGCCGCTCCCACTGTGGCCGACCCACGACGAGCGCTCACCGCTGCCCCCGTGCCTCGAGGGACTCGACATCGTCGACATCGACTGGCGGGCCGGACGTCAGCTCGGCGCCGTCCGCGACGGGCAACGTCACACGCTCACGTCGATCATCCCGGTGACCGGTCCGCAGTTCGTCGTTGAGCCCCGCTCCGAGCAAGAGGCCCTCTTGGCAGGGTGGGGCGACGTGCTTGGGCAGTTCGCCGTCGAACGCGGCGTCGTCACCAACCTCAGCTGGTCCGACCTCGCCCGGCCCTCGGGCATGCACCAGCATCGAGCCTGGATCGACCGCGGACCTCGAGGCGAGGAGCACCCCACCGCAGCAGAGTCGTATCGGGAGCTTCTCAAGGTGGCGACCGCGAGCGCGGTGTCGCACGACGTCGTGGTTTCGATCACCGTCGCCCGTGATCGTCTCAAGCGGCATCGTTCCGGCGCGAGCGCGGATGAGCACCTCGCCCGCGCCCTGACCTCTTCGGTCGACGCGCTGCTGCGGGGGTTGCGCTCGGCAGGGCTCGAAGCCGCCGACCCCCTCGATGCCCGAGGGATCCAACGCACCTTGCGCGAGCGCATCGACCCCGTCGCCCCGGTCGCCACGCCGCGGAAGGGCCGGCTGGTCGAGCGCCTCGCTCTGGTCCAGGCCTCCACGGCCGGTCCGCTGTCGCTTCGGAGTGAGTGGCGCCACGTGCAGGTCGACGGCGCGCTGCACCGAACGTGGTGGATCGGCACATGGCCTCGCCTCGCGCAGGCGCCGTCGTGGATGGAGCCGTTCCTCGCTGGCGGTGGCATCACCCGGACCATGACCGTCGTGCTGGTCCCGGTGTCAACGCACCAGAGCCGGCGACGCATCGAGCGCGACCTCGTGAAGCTCGAGTCCGACGCGGCCACGAAGGAGGACAAGGGCCGCCGCGTTGACGCCCGGCATCGGCGCGCGACCCAGGCCTTGCTCGACCGGGAGGAGGAACTGGTTGCCGGCTACCCCGAGATGGCCTACGCCGGGCTCGTCACCGTGTCGGCACGAGACCTTGATGAGCTCGAGGCGCAAGGTGAGGTGATCGAGCAGCTCGCCCGCGAGACCGGCATGGACCTCCGCCTGCTCGACGCCCGCCAAGACCTCGCATGGGCGGCTGCGCTTCCGCTCGGCCTTGCTCCCAACCACCTGCTGGCGTCATGAGACCAGCGCTGCGACTCCCGTTCCATCGAGGCACGACGGCGCACGTGTCGAGCATCTACCCGTTCTCCGTCCAAGCGTCGTTCGGGCATGTCGGCACCTACGTCGGGCTCGACCTTCTCGCCGGTGGCTCCGAGTTCTGCTGGGACCCGTTCGATGCCTACGCGTCGGGCCTCGTCACCAACCCCAACGGCTGGGTCCTCGGCGAACCGGGCAACGGCA
This sequence comes from uncultured Rhabdothermincola sp., assembly GCA_964485515.1. GTDB lineage: Bacteria > Actinomycetota > Acidimicrobiia > Acidimicrobiales > Acidimicrobilacustridaceae > CAZALT01. Next base: position 11,675 of record CAZALT010000072.1, read on the forward strand.
AGTCCGCCCTCGTGAAGTGTCTGCTGTGGCGCCAAGCGGCTGTGTACGGCCAAGGCCGACAAGGGCGATGGACCGCCATCGCCGATCCCAAGGGCGAGTACGCCCTGCTCGCCGAGCAGCTTGGCCTGCACACGGTGCGCCTCACTCCTGGGGGCAGCACGCGCATCAACCCGCTCGCTCCCGGCCCGGCAGCAGCGTACGAACCGGAAGACAAGCAGGTGCTGCGTCGCGCCGAGATGTGCGCCGCGCTCGTGGCCACGGTGCTCGAACGGCCGCTCACCCAACTCGAGGACGCCGTGCTCTTCGCTGCCATCGAGCACCTCACGCGGTCCCCGCTAGACGAACCGACCCTCGTCGATGTCGCCCAGCTTGTGGCCGATCCCACCGAGGAGATGGGCGCCCGCTTGCGCCGTCCTCCCGCCGAGGTCGGCGTCGACGTCGCTCAAGTTGCCTACGCCCTCGACAAGCTCCTCGCCCGGTCTCTGCGAGGGATGTTCGACGGGCCCAGCACCGTGCCCTTGCGGTGGGACGGACCGGGTCTCGTGCTCGACCTCTCCGCCGTCCCGCTCGACTCCGACGCTCTCCCGCTCGTGATGGTCGCCGCGGCGGGTTGGCTCCAACAGCTCATGGCGTGTCCCGGGCCGCAACGGGTCCAGGTCCTCGACGAGGCGTGGGCGCTGCTCGGCAATCGCCACACCGCCGCCTACCTGCAGACGTGCTTCAAGCTCGGCCGCACCTACGGCACCGCCAACCTCTGCATCACCCACCGGGCATCCGACCTCGTCGCCCAAGCCGACGACGGATCCAGCACCGCCAAGATCGCGGCCGGCCTCCTCGCCGACTCGGCCACGAAGATCATCCTTCGCCAGGCCCCCGATCAGATCGACGCCACGGCCTCGCACTTCGGACTCACCGAACCCGAAGCCCGCATCGTCGGCCAGCTCACTCGAGGTCGCGCTCTCTGGAAGGTCGGTGGCCGCACCGCCGTGGTCCACCACCTGATGGCCCCGACCGAAGAGTCGATGGTCGATACGGACGCCCGGATGAACGCGAACCCTTCTGGGTTCCCGCTCGAATCGGTCGAGGCGGCATGACGTCATGTACGACCGAGACGCCATCATCGCCAACATCGACCTGACCTCGCTCGCCGACGAGCTGCTCGGCGGTCGGCGAGGTACCGCCCGCAGCCCGGTCTGGCCCTGTCCTGACCCGCAACACGCCCAAACAGGTCGCACGCCCCCAGTCTCGATCTTCACCAGCCGCCGCGGCGAGCAACGCTGGCGCTGCCACGGTTGCGGCGCAGGCGGCACGGCCATCGACCTCGTCATGAGGTGCTGTCGCACCAACGCCCGTGACGCGATTGAACAGCTCGCCCTCCGAGTCGGCCTCGACGACCAAGGACCCGAATGGTCACCTCCCCAGCGAACCGCAATGCCGACCGTCCGCGCTGTCCAAGGCGGCTGCGCCGACCCTGCCGGCATGGAGCGCTACATCGACCAGTGTTCCGCCGCCCTCTTCACCCCGCCCGGACAACGGGTCCACGCCTGGCTCAACGACACCCGCGGCCTGCCCGACGAGGTCCTGCAGGTCAACCGCGTCGGCGCCGACCTCGGCCCACGGCGACAGCAACGACCCGACGGCATGCCACGAGCGGCTGGCGCCGTGCTTCCTGTCAGCGCCTACGGCCGAGCCGTCTACGCACAGCTGCGCGTGACCAACCCACGTCCCGACGGCCCGCGCTATCTCAACCCCACCGGCGACCTCGCCGCCAACCCCCGCATCGGCTACTTCCGGCCCGCCGAACAACGGCACCGCGAGGTGATCATCACCGAAGGGGTGATCGACGCACTGTCTGCGGCGGCCGCCGGCTACCGAGCCGCCGCTGTGCTGAGCGCCGCCTATCCCGACCAGGCGATCGCCCACCAACTGTCGCGACTCCCCGAACCGCTCGTCATCGCCTTCGACCAGGACAAGGCCGGCCGCGCTGCCGCTGAGCGCCTAACGGCGCTACTCGATGCGCAGCATCGCTATCCGGTCAACCTCCGTGTGCCGGCGAACGACCTGAACGAAGCGATGGTCTGTTCGTCGAACTGGACCAAGGAACTCGAACTCCGAGTAGAGAAATGCTGCGGGTCGCTCGACGACCCGTTGGTGATCCGCCCGTAGATCGCTCGCTTGATCGGTCGGTGCGCTACTGCATCGACGCACACCGGGTGCACAGCTCTTCTGGTGTTGGTGTTGCCGAGCCGAGGGCGACTATTGCACCACATAGCGCGGTCTGGCCCTCGTTGACGATGTGAATCTTCGTACCCGACCGGGTAGCCCCGTAGGAAGACGCGGAGGATGAGTTGGGATTCACCCGCACGAGTGCCGGGCGACGCCTTTCCAGCGCGTCTTGGAGCGGTGAGGCAAAAGCTTGACCGCGACCAGCGCTCCGGTAGCCGTAGGTCGCGTCGATCTTGTGCAGTAGGTCGATCGAGCGCTCGAGTAGCTCCACGCTGATGACGGGTTCCTCGTCTCGGAGTACTTGTTCGAGTCTGGAGCCGAGTGCCTTATGGCCCTCTTGGTTGAGCAAGTCGGCGGCGAGCGAAAGATCAGCTTCGTCGATGTCGAGGACGATCAAGTCTTCCGATGTGCGCCACGAGTCGGGTCCGCCCCGAACGGGCGCCGATGCGGGAACCCGGGCTCCCCGTTGGATCATGGCCGCTGCTTCCGCGACGCCGTACCCGCGATGCAGCCAATCACGACGCCCTCGAGCGTCTACGCCGATGTCAGCCCATTGCCGGGCGAGATGTGCTTCTACCCCCGAGTCGCGCCACGGCTGAGCATGAGTCGTGGCGCGGCGATCTGTTGACGGCGCGAATCCTGCATCCGACCAGCGCCGTGCTGATTCTGCTGAGAAGTGGTCGTTCCGCCAGGCAACGGCCTTCTTGGGACCGATACCTACACCGATCCACCGGGTGGCGTCGGAAGCGGAGATGCCGACCTTGACGTACGGCGCGGCAGCGCCAGCGCCAGTGGCATCGCTCGAGGTCTGCTGCGGCTCCTCAGAGTCTGCGCTCGGCGAGCCAGCCCGAATCGTGGGGTGGGTCACCCCATCTTTGAGCGGCTTGGCATGGAGGGGGGCAAGCATCGACGCCGGGTGCGACGAGGTAGACGGCCGGGTTCGAGCCTCTGACGGCGCGGCGCGCGCCACGGGTGCGGGAGGTGTCGAGTTGTTTCGCGGTGGGAGCTGTTCTTCGGGAACGGCTGGTGGTGGGCTCAGCTCGGTTCGTGGACGCTGTAGGCGAGCCGTCCACCTATCGGACTCGTCCTCGGTCTCCGGTGGTGGCCCGTCACTCTCTCGGCAATCTGGATCTGATGTCGGGGTATGAGTAGGTGACGCAGCGGTCTCGATTGTTTCGCTGGGCGGACCCGGTGTGGCTAGGCCATCGGACGGGTCTGGGAGGAAGTTGCCTGGCTCAATGACGTCAGGAAGGGACCCCTTCGGCAACTGAGATCCGGCGTGGTTCGTCGACGAACCGTCGGTCCGGGTACGAGTCATCTGACGGACCGCGAGTGCTCCGATTGCGAGCCCGGTCAGAAGGCACACCACCGCGACGACCACCAGCGCGGTCATGACCCCAGCCGTCCCATTCGCCTCATCGTCGTCTTCCACCTTGATCGCCGCTGGCGTTCGACCCTACCTGCCACCGACTTTCGGGTCATCGGCCGAGCTTGTCCCTGGTCCGACCGATAAGCCGACCATCTCCGCCCATTCGCGGCTCACTCGAAGCCCCCTGGCGGGAGTCGTCCGCCCTATGCGGTCCTGGTGACAATCAAGCGGCTCCCAGCATGGTGGCCACTGCGTCGACCCCGTATTCCTGAGCGAGCACCGTGGAGACGACGATCGTGAGGTACGGAACCCACTCGCCGACCAACAGGTATGGAGGGTCCGCTTCGAAGAGAAGCTCGAGCCGGTGGTCGGTAACGTTGGGGATCAGCTGCCGGATCCCCGAGTACCAGACCGACTGCCAGACCCCCTCGTGGAACACGAGCAGTCGCTGGTTCGTCACGAGCACCGGCATCGGCCCGAGCGGTCGCCACTGGGGGGCAGCCATCTGCTCGGCTCGTCGTCGAGCTCGCCGATTCCCGATCGAGGTCAGTGCTGCGGACACCCCGAAAGTGACAAGCCCGGCAGCGGCCATCCGCCGCTGTTCGTAGAGCACGTCCACCCCATGGAAGCGCCAACCCTCAGCATCGAGCTGGGCGTGGAGCGCCTCGTACCCGGCCAGAAGCACGGGACTGGGCAACAACGGCAACGGGTGGCCAGCGGCGATGGCGGTCGCCAGATGCTCGGCGGCCTGATGTCCAGGAGGGTGGCTAGCGCAAGAACGGACGTCCACGAGTTCACGGTACGCAGGGCCAATGACACCTAGTCCGTGATGTGTTGAATGGGGCTACCAGTAGAGATCGGGGTCGGGGGGAACCAGGTCGAGGTCAGCGTCGATGAGTACCTGGGTGGGGCATGTCCGGTGCTCGAGCTCGGGCGCCAATGCGAGCAGGCACGCACGGGCGATCTGCCGGTTTACTGCGGTGTTCATGCGGGCAAGCTCGCCGAGCGCAGGGGAGACCTCGCGGTAGATCGGCGCGAGAAGCTCGCCGCCTTCGAGGATGCCGCGGAAGGGATTGGGCGGATCGATCAGGCCTGTTGCTGCACTGCGGAGAACCCGCCGGACCACGTCCTTGTCGTCGCCGACGTGCTGGTCGACCGTCGTGGGATCGAGCGACAGTGACCTACACAGAACCTCGAATCGGCGAGTCCAGTAGTCGCGCAGGTCTTCATGGGCGTTGGCCCACCGCAGTCGATTCGCTAGCGCGTCGATCAGATCATCGCCACCGAGTTCAGTCCCGATCGGTTCCTCTTGGTCAGGGACTCGTGGGGTCACGGACCGATGGCCGTTCGTGTTTGGGAGAGCATCTCGCTGAAGGCCAAAAGGAATGCCTGTCGCCGGGCAGGGTCGAGGAGGTGTTGAAGCGGGATCGTGGGAAGTCCGTTGAGCCTCTCGGCGCCGATGTCGGCGAACGGAACCGCGATCGCCTCATTGATGCGCAGACGAAGCGCGTCACGGGCGGCGAGCATGTCGAACGGGGCCTTCATCCACCGGAACTGGATGACGATGTCGCCCCTCGTCCGGACGGAGAAGGTGAACTGTGTGC
>CAZALT010000073.1:0-4619 GCA_964485515.1 uncultured Rhabdothermincola sp.
TCCCCAACTTCTTCATGACCATCCGCGCCGCGGAGGCCACCGTCATCACGATGGTGCCCCACCCCGACGGCGACCCCAATCGCTGCATCTGGCAGATCCGCAGCTTCATCTGGCTGCCCGAGGAGCACCGCGAGGCGTTCCGCACCACCCCGGTCGAGGTCACCGAGCCCGGCTCGTATGCCTACGCCCGGGCGCTGCAGCAGGACTACGACCAGATGCCCCGCCAGCAGCGCGGGTTGCGCAGCCTCAAGGGCGACCACATGACCCTCGTCATGGAGGAGATGAACGTCGCCCGCTTCCACACCGTCCTCGACCGCTGGCTCCAGCTCGACAAGGAGATCTGATACCCATGGACCTCGAAGATCGCATCGCCCACCACGCCGCCATGGCGTTGTCCTATCGGGACTCGTACGTGCACAAGTCCGTGGAGGGGGGTTCGAAGTTCGCCTGGACCTTCGCCCCGGACTGCATCTACTTCTCGCCCTACTTCACCGGCGAGGAGCTCAACCTGGCCGAGGTCGGCAGCAAGAACGGCGAAGGTGCTGTCCTCGAAGCGCAGGTGTACGCCATCACGTTCCCGGACTGGCAGCCCGAGGAGTTCAAGTACTGGCCGGCCGACAACGGCTTCACCATGAAGACCCGCTGGCGCGGCACGCGTCCCGATGGCGTCCAGATGGGCTTCTACTCGTACAGCTTCGTGGAGACCAACGAGGTTGGTGAGGTCGCCCGCTGGGAGACCCACGTCAACGACGAGTACAGCACGTTCCTCGAGTACGCCATCGGGGTCAGCGGACCGTTCCAGGGCCACTCGGAGTACCTCGACGCGCTTCGCGCCCGCCTGGCGAAGGAGGCCTGATGGCACTGGTGCTGCAGGAGATCGAGGATGTGATCGGCGCGACGTCGGGTCTGTCCCGAGAGGTGCTGGCCTATTGCGCCGTCATGCGCGACCTCGTCGCCGAGTCGAAGAACCCTGGCTTCGCCGCCGACCGGCTCGACGAGCTCGCCGCCTTCGTGGACGTCGACGACTTCGAGCGGGTCGGCCCCTTCAAAGATGCGATGTCGTGGCCGGAGTACGCCGCGTTCCTGGCGTCGTGGATGCCGACCGCCGAGTGGGACTGCTCGTTCAAGCGCATCACCGAGACCGGCAACCTCGTGTTCCTCGAGCTGGAGGAGCGCCTCGGCGGCGACGCTCGAAGCGCGGTCAACTCGGCGTCGGTCTACGAGTTCGACGACGCCGGCAAGCTTCGGCACCTCGACGTCTACCTCCAGATGCCGATGCCGGGTTCCGTAGGTCCCCCCGACTGATCCCGGTCCGCGATGCGCTCGGCATCTGGTGAACTGTCAGGTCGCGACCCCGCGTCATCACGAGAAAGCCGGCCCGTTGACTGCACCACTTGCTGATCTCAAGGTCCTCGACCTGTCCCGGATGTTCCCCGGAGCTCTGTGCACGCTCCTGCTCGCCGACCTCGGTGCCGACGTCGTCAAGGTCGAGGCGCCGCGTGGCGGCGACGGCCTGCGGGGCTTCGTTCCCCCGGGAACCTTCAACGGGACCCACGTGGCGTTGAACCGCGGCAAGCGCTCCGTCGTCGTCGACCTGCGCGCCGCCGATGCCGGGCAGGTGCTCGAACCGCTGGTGCGGTGGGCCGACGTGGTGGTCGAGTCCAACCGTCCGGGCCAGCTCGACGGGATGGGACTCGGCCACGAGGCCATGCAGCAGGTCAACCCGAAGGTCGTGTGGTGCTCGGTCACCGGGTTCGGTTCGAGCGGTCCCAACGCATCGGCGCCGGGCCACGACCTCACCTTCCTGGGAGCCGCCGGCGTGCTCGACGGCCTGGCGGTGGGTCCGGCGAGCCCGCCCGCGTTCACGGTGGCCATCCCGCTGGCAGCGTCGATGGGCGCCTTCGGCATCCTCGCTGCGGTCCACCGGGCGACCACCACCGGGCAGGGCGGCAAGATCGACATCAGCATCACCGACAGCGCGTCGTGGATGATCTCCGAGGACGTGGCCCGAGCGGCGAACGCCCCGGCACCGGGGTGGGGGACGATCGCGGCCCGCAACGTCTACCGGTGTTCGGACGGACGTGAGGTCACGGTGGCGGCGACCGAGCCGCGGAGCTGGGCGGCGCTGTGCGACGCCCTCGGCGCCGACGACATCGCGGGCCATCGTCTCGGGATCGACGACGAGGCGCCGATCGTCGAGCGCCTCACCGAGCTGTTCGCGGGTGGGCCGGCCAGCACGTGGATGGTGAGCCCGGGTCTGGCCGGCGGTGTCGGTCCCGTCAACACCCCGGCCGACCTGCTCGACGATCCTCAGGTGACCGGACGCGACGGCCTCGTCACCCTCGAGGGCTCCGACGTGCGGGTGCTGGCCAACCCGATCCGGTTCGACGGCGACGACGGGACGAAGGCCACGAACGCCCGGACCGCTCCGCCCGAGCTCGGGGCCGACACCGATGCGGTCCTCGCCGAGGTGGGCCTGTCGACCGACGTGGTCGAGGCGTTGCGGGCCTCGAACACCGTCGCCTGACGGCGCGAGCCGGTCGGTCAGCGCACGACGTAGTCGTCGAGGTCGGCCTGCTTGGTCCAGGTCCAGTAGTCGACGAGTCGCCACGGGCTGAGCCCGTGGATCTCGCCGTCGGCGTTCTTGTAGAACGAGTGCTTCACCGACGGCTGCGACCACACGAGGGTCTTCAGCTCGGACTGGGAGCGGGCGTGCCAGTCGTCGTAGCGGTCCTGGCGAGGCTCGACGGCGCGCAGCCCGTCGTCGATGATCTGGTCGATCGCGTCGCCGATGTAGCGCATCTGGCACTCGGAGTGCAGGATCAGGCTGCCGCCGTGGGCCAGGTTCGTGCCGGGTCCGTACATGCAGAAGAAGTTCGGGAACCCGGGGACGGTGATGCCCAGGTAGGCCGCCGGCCGCTCGCCCCACACGTCGCGCAGATCGGCGCCGTCGCGGCCGGTGATCTCCAGCGGGTAGAGGGCCTTGGTGGCGAGGAACCCGGTGGCGTAGACGATGACATCAGCCTCGTGGCGCTCCCCGTCGACCGTCACGATCGCGTCGGGCTCGATGTGGTCGATCCCCGTGCGCACCAGCTCCACGTCGTCGCGGGTCAGGGTGCGTAGCCAGCTTCCGTTGTCCTGCAAGGTTCGCTTGCCCGTCGCTGGATAGTCGGGCACGACCTTGGCCCGCAGCTCGGGATCGTCGCCGATCTGGCTGGTGATCCAGTCGGTGAACATGGCCCGGGCACCGTCGTTGATCTCGCTCACCGCGACCGACGGATCGCCCTGGTAGTCGGGATCGACCCGCGCTGCTTCGAGGCCCTTCTCGCAGCCCGGCCAGAAGATCAGGAACCGGTACCAGCGTCCGTAGAACGGCAGGTGGGTCAGCGCCCAGCGCACGCCGGCGTCGACGGCCTTGTGGTAGTCGGGGTTGGGGAACATCCACTGCGCGGTGCGCTGGAAGATAGTGAGGTGACCAACTTCCTCGGCGATGGTCGGGGCGATCTGGAAGCCGCTCGCCCCCGCCCCGATCATGGCGACCCGCTTGCCGGTGAGATCCACGGTGTGGTCCCAGCGCGCCGAGTGGAACGAGGGGCCGGCGAAGGAGTCCTGCCCCGGGATCTCGGGGATCTTCGGTCGGTTGAGCTGACCGACGGCCGAGATCACCGCCCGGGCCTCGATGGTTTCGACCGTCCCGTCCGGGGTGCGCATCTGCACGATCCACACGGCGTCGTCGTCGTTCCACGTGGCGCCGAGGACCTCGGTGTCGAACCGGATGTTCGGCTCGATCCCGTGACGGCGCATCACGCCCTCGAAGTAGGCCTGGAGCTCGGGTTGGCGGGCGAAGAACTCGGTCCACTCGTTGCTCGGCTCGAAGCTGTAGCAGTAGAAGTGGTTGCCGACGTCGACTCGGGCGCCGGGGTACGAGTTCTCGAACCAGGTGCCGCCGACCCCCGCGTTCTTCTCGATGATGGTGAAGGCGATGCCGGCCTCCTTCAGACGGATGCCGGCGAGCAGGCCGGACTGGCCGCAGCCGATGATCACGACCGGGAACTGCTCGCGGGCCGCCGCGCTGGTGGGGGCGCGAACCCGTCGAGAGTCGGTGCCGTCGAGCTCGAGCTCCTCGAGCAGCATCGGGACGTACTCCGACGGAACGGGCTCGCAGGCCAGCCACTCCATCATCTCGAGCAGCACGTCAGGAGCGAGCGGTTCGGGTTCGGGGCAGCCGCGGTCGCGGTAGGCGCAGATGATCGGCAGCGCGAGGTCGCGCACCGCCTGCTTGTCGTCGTCGCTCATGAACCCCTGGACCTCGTTGAGGAACAGGCCCAGCGGCTTGAGCTCGCCGCGGATGAGCTCCACATCACCGGTGATGTGGACGAGCGACATCATCAGGGTCGGGATGCTTACGTCGGCCAAGGCGGCGGCGATCTCGTCGTCGGGGGTGTCGAACGGGGTTCCGGCCCAGGGGTTGCGCATCGCGGGTCCTGCTTTCGCTGACGGGCACATCAGTGCTGTCTGCACGCTACCGGTGGTGCGGTGCCCACCAGGAGCACCTCGAGATCGGTCGGTCGTGCCATCGGTCGTGCCATCGGTCGTGCGATCGGTCATGTCGTCAGGCG
>CAZALT010000073.1:4719-16699 GCA_964485515.1 uncultured Rhabdothermincola sp.
TCGGTCGTGCCATCGGTCGTGCCATCGGTCGTGCGATCGGTCATGTCGTCAGGCGCCGATACCCACGGCTGCTCGGCCGAGGCCCGGAGGTGGCTCTACGATGCCGACGAGCGATCGGACGTGGGGGTTCGGGGACATGTCGAGCGAAGAGCCAGGTGGCCGTGACCTGGGTGCGCTGATCGCGGCGCTGGATCTCGACGAGAAGGCGTCGCTGCTCGCGGGTGCCGACCTCTGGTCGACGGTCGGGATCGATCGGCTCGGCATCCCGCCGGTGTTCCTCACGGACGGACCGAACGGTGCACGAGGACCCGATCTGCCCTTCGCCGAAGGCGGGGGATCGGGACCGACGTCGACCTGCGTGCCCTCCGGTGCCGCCCTCGGCGCGACGTGGGACGTCGATCTGCTCCGGCGGGTGGGGGCTCTGGTGGGTGCCGAGGCTCGGATGAAGGCGTGCCGGGTGCTCCTGGCCCCGACGGTCAACCTGCACCGCTCACCGCTCGGCGGCCGCAACTTCGAGTCCTATTCGGAGGACCCGCTCCTCGCCGGTCGTCTCGCCGCTGCCTTCGTCCAGGGGGCGCAGGGCGAAGGCGTCGCGTGCACGGTGAAGCACTTCGCCGGCAACGAATCGGAGGACGGCCGCATGGTGGTCGACACGGTGGTCGACGAGCGGACGCTCCGCGAGCTGCACCTGCTGCCCTTCGAGCTCGCCGTCCGAGAGGGAGGCGCCCTCGGGCTCATGACCTCGTACAACCGACTCAACGGCGAGTACCTCACCGCCAGCGCGCTGCTCCAGGATCTGGTGCGGGACGAGTGGGGTTTCGACGGGTTCGTCGTCTCCGACTGGTTCGGCTTCGCCGACACCGAGCGGGCGATCGAGGCTGGGCTCGACCTCGAGATGCCAGGTCCGGGCCGGGCCTACGGACCGGCACTCGCCGACGCGGTGCGGGCGGGGACGGTCGACGAGGCGCTCGTGGACGCCGCGCTCGGCCGAGTCCTGCGGGTGCTCGATGGCCTCGGCGCGCTCGACGACGAGCCGGTGCCGCCGCGATCGGACGATCGGCCCGAACACCGAGCCGTCGCCCGGGAGGCTTCGGCTGCGGCGACGGTCCTGCTGCGCAACGACGGCGTCTTGCCGTTGGATCGCGCCTCGATCAGTCGGGTCGCGCTCATCGGTCCGAACGCCGGGCGTGCCGTCATCATGGGTGGTGGCTCGGCGAGCTTGTCCGTGCCGACCCTGCGGTCGCCGCTCGACGCGCTGCGCGACCGGCTCGGCGACGAGGTCGAGATCGTGCACGAGCCGGCGGTCGACATCTCGCTCACCACGCCGGAGATCCCCGGATCCTGGCTGAGCTTCGATCGTGAACCCGGGATGCGGGTGGAGTGCTTCGCACCGGGTGACCTCGGCGGGCAGGTCCTGCACGCCGAGACGAAGGAGACCGGATCGGTCACCTGGTTCGGCGGTCCTCCCGGGGTTGGTCCCGAGTGCGTGTGGCGCGCCACCGCGGACCTGACCGTGGACACCCCGGGACGGTGGACTCTCTCGCTCGTCGAGATCGAACCAGCTCGCCTGCTGGTCGACGGGGAGGTCGTGGTCGAGGACACCACCGGAGACCTGCCGGCAGGAGCGGACTTCTTCGGCATGGCCCGTCGCGAGCAGACGATCGATCTCGACCTGTCGCCTGATCGCCCGGTTCGCCTCGTCCTCGAGTCGACTGTGACCAAGGCGGGGCTCATCGCCGGAGCGAAGCTCGGCCTCCGTCCGGCGGTTGCGGCCGACGGCATCGAGCGGGCGGTGGCGGCCGCCCGAGGGGCCGACACGGTCATCGTGGTCGTCGGCACGGACGGCGACTGGGAGACCGAGGGCCACGACCGCGACTCCATGGGTCTGCCGGGTCGGCAGGACGAGCTGGTCGGGCGCGTGCTCGACGTGGCCCCCGACGCCGTGGTCGTGCTGAACGTGGGATCGGTCGTGACGGTGCCCTGGGCCGATCGGTGTCGGGCGCTGGTGCAGTGCTGGTTCGGGGGCATCGAGCTCGCCGAGGCGCTGACCGATGTGCTGCTGGGAGACGCGGACCCGGGCGGCCGGCTTCCCACGACCGTTCCGGTCCGGCTCGAGCACAACCCGGCCTGGGGCAACTTCCCCGGTGAGGACGGCACCATCCTCTACGGCGAGCGGGGACTGGTGGGCTACCGATGGTACGAATCACGGCACCTCCCGGTCGCGTTCCCCTTCGGCCACGGCCTCTCCTACAGCCGCTTCGAGCTGGGAACGCCCGAGCTGTCGTCGGCGACGCACGCCGCGGGGGAGCGGCTCACCGTCTCCGTGCCGGTCACGAACACGGGTGATCGTGCGGGAAGCGAAGTCGTCCAGCTCTACGTCGCGGCCGGACCACGGCCGGTGTTCCGTGCGGAGAAGGAGCTCAAGGCGTTCGCCAAGGTGACCCTCGGCGCGGGTGAGACGGCGGTGGCTCGCCTCGAGCTCGACGACCGCAGCTTCGCTCGATGGGCCGAAGGCGATCCCAGCTACGCCACGCTGATCGAGCGCCAGTCGGTCGACGCGGCGTGGATGCCCCCGCCGTCCAACCTCGACCCTCGGGGGTGGATCGTGGACCCGGGCACCTACCAGCTCCACATCGGTCGCTCATCGGCTGAGATCGCGCACGTCGTCGACCTCGACGTCGGGCGCTGACGTTGGGCTCGCGCGGGGGTAAGAAGGAGGTCGTGGGTGAGGCGACCGGCTTTCCCGATGTGTCCGTCCACGAGGGCCCTGCGCCTTCGCGGCACGAGGCGCGGTCGCGACCCGAGACGCCTTCGTCGTTGGGCATCGGCGGGCTCCGATCGCCGACGACTCACGAGGTTCACCAGGTTCACGAGGTCTCGGATACGCGGGTCGAAACGGGTCGGCCCGGACAGATCCTCTCGATCGAGCAAAGCGGACCCACGATCCGGGTGTTCCGCATCGTTCGTCCCGCGGAGTTCACGTTCGAGCCCGGTCAGTACGTGAAGCTCGGCGTGCCCGGCGGCAAGCGCGAGGACTTCAGCATCGCGTCGGCGCCCCATGAACCCCACCTCGAGCTCGCCATCGAGCTGCGCGAGGGCGGGCAGGTCACGCCGGCCCTGTTCGCGCTCGGGACCGGCGACGCCGTCGACATCAGCGAAGGAGCCAAGGGGAAGCTGCTGCTCGACCCATCGGCCTCCCACCACCTGATGGTCGCGACGGTGACCGGCATCGCTCCGCTGCTGAGCATGGTGCGCGACGCCGTGCACCGCGGGATCTCCGCCGACTTCACCGTGGTCCTGGGTGCGAGCTACCAGGCCGAGCTGCCCTTCCACGGCGAGCTCACGTCGCTCGCGGCAGGTTCCTCGCAGGTGACCTATGTGCCCACCGTGAGCCGTCCCGACGAACCGGCCAATCGGGGCTGGACCGGCGCCAGGGGTCGGGCCGACGTCGTGGCCCGGGTCCTCGCCGACCAGTTCGACCCGGGGGCGACCCACGTCTACGCCGTCGGAAACTCCGGGATGATCGCGTCCGTGGTCCGCGATCTCGGCGGAAGAGGATTCACGATCAGCACCGAGTCCTACGGCGGTTGATCGCCGCGGCGGATGTAGGGCCAGGCGAGGGTGTGCTGCTCGGGGTGGTCCAGCCTGCTCGGAGGCCTAACGGACCATCGTCGAGCTCGGATCGTGCCAGTCGGTCGATACGAACCGATGTCGGATGAGCCACCGGTCGCCGACCGGAACGAGCTCGTCTCGGTAGCGTCCGTGGTGATCGAGGCCGATCTGGGTGATGACCGTGAAGTACGAGGCGACGAGCGCTCGTTCGGGGCTGAGCTCGACGAAGCGTGTGTTGGTCAGCAGGTGCCGGACGATCCGCTTGGCGGGTGGTTCGCTGGCTGAGGAGCGGGGAGGAGCTGTCGAGGTGTCGCCCGCGCCGCCCCGAACGCCGGACAGGAGCTCGACGATGGCCGCTCGGCCCTCGAGGGTCGGTCCGTCTCGCAGCTCGAGCACGCCGTCCTCGCAGAACGCGTCGGCCAGCTCGTCGAGGCGGAACGCGTCGCCCGACCAGTTGTAGGTGGCGAGCGAATCCCGGATCCGCTCCCGGGCGATGAGCTCCCACATGTCCACCGTCGTTGTCTACCAGGAGCACGAAGGGCTACCGACCACGACCACCGTGCTGGTCGTGCTGGTCGTGCTGGTCGCGGTCGTGCGGTGGTCATCGGGTTCGAGTCCGATGGCGGCGGGTGATCTCTGGACATCGCGGCTCGGATCGGCGGATCCAGGTACCGTTCTCGTCCATGGACCCGGCGATCTTGGCGGTGGCGACTGGCTACACCCAGACCACGACGGAGACCGGACCGCCGACGTTCGGGATCTTCGTCGCCAACCTCATCGTCGGTGGTGTCGTGGGGTTCTTCATCGGCAACTGGAAGGGGCGCCCCGTGTTGGGCACGGTGCTCGGCGCGCTCCTCGGGTGCCTCGGGTGGATCATCACCGCCGTGCTGTCGAAGAAGCGCGCCTACTACTGACGAGCCGATCCTGCTGGATCGATCAGCGGTGGAACTCGACCGCGAAGGACGAACCCGGCGCTGGCTCGACGTGATGTGGCGTGTCGGGTTCGATCACCTGGGATTGGCCTCGGTCCACGGTTCGCCGCTCGCCGGAAGCCTCGTGCACGAACACCACGGACCCGTCGAGCACGCGCAGGAGGCCCCACACCCCGACGGCGACACGGTGCTCGCGCAGGAGCCCCGGGGGGACGGACTCCGACGTGAACGTGGGTGTCGTCCGCACGAGCTCCACGCCCGATGGCAACGCGAGATCGGCGAGCACGTTCCGAGTCTTGCCGCCCTCGGGATCTGCTTCCAGACCAGACGCAGGTCCGAGACGCACGCTCGGCGGACCGACCGCGGTTCGGCGACCTATCGTCTCGGTCCGGACGAGGGGGATGCATGGCTGACGCAGTGCTGTTGTTCAAGCTCGACGGATCGTTCGTCGCCTTCACGACGGGCGGACACCTCTATGACGCATCGGCTCGGTGGATCGCCTGGGCGCCCGATGACGACGGCGTGTACTACGACGCGACGGGTTCGTACCTCGGCGAAGTCGTCGAGGATCAGCGGTTGCTCCGCCGCCTCCACCGACCGTTGGTCGCCCGTCCGGCGAAGCCGACCCTGCCCGCTCGTCCGACGCGCCCGGCGATCCCCCCTCGACGCGCCAGGCTCACTCGGATCGCCGGTTGCGACGACGTGGTGCTGGCCCGCTGACGGTTCGCGTCGCGCCGCTTCGACGGGCTGTCCCTCCCGGCCAGATCCCGGGCTGTCCCTCCCGGCCAGATCCCGGGCCGGCCAGCTCGAGAACCTCTAACCTGCCTCTTACAGCTGGGTGCGAGGTTGTCTCCGAAGATCTCACCGTCTGCAAGGAGCACGTCCATGAAGAAGTACGTCGCAGGTGCGGGTCTCGCCGCCGCGCTGCTCACCGGATCGGTCGCCATCGCCGGGCTCAACCCCATCGGGTTCGCGAGCGCACAGGACGCCACGACCACCGAACCGCCGACCACCGAGTCACCGACCACGGAGTCACCGACCACCGAGTCACCGACCACCGAGGCACCGTCGGGCGAGGCGACGCCCACGCCAACTCCCGCACCTGACGAGGGGGCCGCGCCCGCTGACGGCGAGCGCGGGAGTGTCGGCTTCGGGCCGTTGTCGCGGTCGTTGGACGAGCTCGTGGCCGAGGGCGTGATCACCCAGGAGCAGGCCGACGCCATCCGCGATCGCGTCGACGCGAAGCGCGACGAGTGGAAGGCCGAGCATCCGGGCAAAGGCCCGGGTGGCCGGGATGGGTTCGGCGGGTTCACGGGTTTGCGTGAGTCGACGCAGGCCGTCGCCGACGCGCTCGGCCTCTCGGTCGAGGACCTCATCTCCGCGCTGGGTGACGGATCGTCGCTCAACGATCTCGCCGCCGAGAAGGGCGTCGACCCGGCCGCGATCTCCCAGATCCTCGTCGACGCGGCCAACACCCGGATCGACCAAGGGGTGGCCGACGGCAAGATCACCCAGGAGAAGGCCGACGAGCTCAAGGCCAAGATCAGCGAGAGCGTCGGCAAGGCGATGGACGGATCGCTCAAGGGCCTGGGCCGGTTCGGCCGCGGTACGGGCTGAGCCGGTGGTCAGATGGTGCGGCGGTCAGACGGTGCGACCGTAGAACACCCGCTCGACGACGGCGCGTGACCGGCGCGTGACCTTGAGGTAGTGGTCGCGCAGGTCGCCGCCGGTCGAGTCGAGCGACCGGGCGAGCCAGCGCAGCGGCTCGATCTGGGTCGGGAGCGCATCGCCGGGAGCGCTGTTCACCAGGAACCACCGGTTCCGCACGAGCTCGCAGAACCGGTAGGCATCGGCCAGCGTCTCGGCGTCGTCGTGGTCCAGGACCGAGGTGGCATCGAGCGCCCGAAGCGCGGCGGTCGTGCCCGTGGCCCGGATGCCGTACTGCAGCAGCAGCAGCTGGGTTGTGAACTCGATGTCGGACAGCGATCCCCGGCCCAGCTTGAGGTGGAACTTGGGGTCCTCGCCCGGAGGGATCCGTTCGCCTTCGACCCGGGCCTTGATGCGGCGCAGGTCGAGGATCTCGTCGCTGCGCAGGCCCGAGCCCCACACGGCTGGTTCGATGGCGTCGAGGAGTCGGTCGCCGAGGACCCGGTCGCCGCCGACGGTGCGCGCCCGGGTCCAGGCCAACCGCTCCCAGGTCTGTGCCGATCGCGGCCAGTAGGAGACGTGCCCTTCGACCGATCGCACGAGCGCACCGCCCTTGCCCTCGGGGCGCAGGGCGGTGTCGACCTCGTAGATCCGCTCCGCGGGGGTCGGACCTCCGAGCAGCTTCCGCAGGCCGTTGGCGACCCGGTTGGCTTCGTCGACGGCGTCGCTGCCCGACCCGTCGTAGGCGTAGACGAGGTCGAGGTCGCTGCCGTAGGACATCTCGGACCCGCCGAGGCGACCGAGGCCGAAGACGACGAACGGCACCTGAGGGTCGATGACCTCGAGCGCCACGCCGATGGTCGCCTCGGCGAGCTTGGTGAGGTCGGTGCTGACCTCGCCGACGGTGGTGAAGCCGGCGATGTCGCGCGCCGCGATCCCGAGCAGGTTGCGGTCCTTCCAGCGCCGGATGACCCGCGGCCGGTCCTCTGCGTCCGGTCGGCCCGCGACCGCGGCGGTGGCGGTCGCCACGAGCTCGGGGATCTCCCGGGTCTGGAGCTTCTCGGCGTAGGGCAGTCGGGCGACCAGATCCGGGTTCCGGATGAGGATGTCGCCGAGCAGGCGACTGGTGCCGACGATCGCGCAGAGCCGTTGCGCGGCGTCGGGTGAGTCGCGGAAGGTCTCGACCAGGATCTGGCTCCGGGTCTTGTCGTCGGTGAGGTTGCGCAGCACGAGCAGGCCGAGGTCCGGGTCGGGTGATGCGGACAGCCAGTCGAGCAGGAGCGGGAGGAGCTGCTGCATCAGTCGGCTCTGGCGGTTGAAGCCGCGGGTGAGCTCGCGGATGGCGGCCTGGGTGCGTTTGGCGCTCGTGAAGCCGAACGCGGTCAGGCGCGCCTCGGCGGCTTCGGGGCTCAGGCTCGGCGCCGCGTCGGTGAACGCTTCGAGCAGCGGTCGGAAGTAGATCCGCTCGTGGATCGACCGCACCGTCGTCTGCTCGGAGCGGAGGCCCCGTTGGAGCTGCTCGGTGGCCGTGGCCCGTGCGGTGTCGCGCAGGCCGCAGGCACGGGCCAGGTGGTCGAGCGACTGGGCATCGGTCGGGATCGTGTGGACCTGCTGGTCGTCGACGAGCTGGAGCCGGTGCTCGACGAGGCGGAAGACCCGGTACGCGTCGGACAGCTTCGCGGCGTCGTCGCCGTCCACGTAGCCGGCGCTGGCGAGCTCGTGCAGGGCCAGCAACGTGTTCGGGATGCGCAGGTCGGCGTCGGAGTGGCCGTGGACGAGCTGGAGGATCTGCACGGTGAACTCGATGTCGCGGATGCCCCCGGGACCGCGTTTGATCTCGCGGGTCGCGAGGCCCTTGCGGGCGACCTCGGACTCGGCGCGTGCCTTCAGGGCGCGAACCGACCGCAGGGCATCGGCGTCGAAGGGCTGGTGCCACAGCGCGTGTTGGGCGGCCTCGAACCACTGGCGTCCTGTCGAGTGGAGGCCGGCGATGGGCACCGCCTTGAGCAGCGCCTGGAACTCCCAGGGCTGGGCCCAACGCTCCCAGTAGGCGACGTAGGACTCGACGCTGCGCACGAGCGCGCCGTCGCGGCCCTCGGGACGAAGGTTGATGTCGACGCGGAAGCACTGTCGGGCGATGTCGAGCAGCGCTCGGGCCTCCTGGTCGAGCGCGCCGCGAGGTCCTTCGCCGACGAACATCAGGTCGATGTCGCTCGAGTAGTTGAGCTCGTGGGCGCCGAGCTTGCCCATGCCGATGACGGCCAGCCCGTCGCCGCCGACGATGCGGTGCGCCTGTTCGAGCACGTCGGAGGCGAGGGTGGACAGGGCGGCGCCGACCGCTTCGAGGTCGTCGCGACCCGTGATGTCACGCGCCGCGATGCGCAGGTGCTCGAGGTGCTTCCAGCGGACCAGCGCGGCGGTCGGGTCCGCCGCATCGACGAAGTCCACGTCGAGGCGGGTGTCGAGGTCGTCGAGCACGTCCAGCGCGAGGGGGTCGGCCTCGACGAGGCGGGTAAGCGATCGGCTGGCACCCATGACGAGGGCCGCGGTCGCGGCGAGGTCGGGTTCTGCCTCCAGGCGGGCGGCGACGTCGTCCTGGTCGAGCAGCCACTCGAAGGCTGCTCGCACGGCGCTGGGGGCCGCTGATGCGTCTGCCGCCGCGAGCAGCCGGGCCCGGTCCCCGATCGACATGGCAGCACACTACGACGACCGGACGGGACCGGTCGGGTGAGCGGTGCCTGCTGGGTTGCGTACGCTGCGGGCGTGCCTGGGATCCGTGTCGCTCTGAGCCAGTTGAACGTCGTCGTGGGCGACCTCGACGGCAACGCCGAGCGCGTGCTGGCCGCGATGAGAGACGCCGACGCGGCGAGCTGCGACGTCGTGGCCTTCCCCGAGCTGGTGATCACGGGCTACCCGCCCGAGGATCTGCTCCTCAAGCCGGGGTTCGTCGACGACAACATCGCGGCGGTGCAGGCGGTGGCGCGGGCCTCCGGCCGCGCCCTGGCCGTGGTGGGCTTCGTCGACCGCATCGCCCCCGGCGAGCTGGCCAACGCCGTGGCGCTCTGCGCCGGCGGTGAGGTGCTCGGCACCTATCACAAGCGCCGGCTGCCGAACTACGCCGTCTTCGACGAGCGGCGCTACTTCTGCGGCGGTGTCGATCCGCTCCGGCTCTACGAGATCGCCGGCCTGCGCGTCGGGGTGTCGATCTGCGAGGACGCCTGGGCGCCGGGAGGCCCGATCCTCGAGCAGGCGCGGGGCGGGGCCTCGCTCGTCGTCAACGTGAACGCGTCGCCTTATCACGCCGGCAAGGTGGCCCAGCGCGAGGAGCAGCTCGCGGCCCGGGCCCGCGAGTCGGGGTGCTCCATCGCCTACGTGAACCAGGTCGGCGGGCAGGACGAGCTGGTGTTCGACGGTTCGTCCCTGGTCGTCGATCCGACCGGCACCGTCATCGCTCGGGCCGACCAGTACGTCGAGGAGCTCTTCGTCGTCGACCTCGACCCCGGAGCCGATCTCGACGTCGAGGTCGATGGCGCCGTGCCGGGCGAGCACGGCCTCGATGTCGTGCACGTGTCTTCGGTGTCGGCCGCGGCGCCCGATGCCTCGTTTCCGGCTCCGCCCCGCCTGGCCTCGCCGCTCGGACGGTGGGAGGAGGTGTTCGGCGCCCTGGTGCTCGGTACCCGCGACTACGTGCTCAAGAACGGGTTCACCGACGTGGTGCTCGGCTTGTCCGGCGGCATCGACTCCTCGCTCGTCGCGGCGGTGGCCACCGAAGCGCTGGGTGCCGATCGGGTTCACGGTGTGCTCATGCCGTCGCGCTACTCGTCGGGCCACTCGGTCACCGATGCCGAAGCGCTGGCCGACAACCTGGAGATCGACCGGCGGACCATCGTGATCGAGCCGGCGCACCGGGCTTTCCTCGACCTGCTCGGACCGTCGGTGGCCGATCGCCCGAGCGGAGAGGCGTCCGGTCTCACCGAGGAGAACCTCCAACCGCGCATCCGTGGCACGCTCTTGATGGCGCTGTCGAACGAGCTCGGTTGGCTGGTGCTCACCACCGGCAACAAGAGCGAGATGGCGGTGGGGTACGCCACCCTCTACGGGGACATGGCGGGCGGGTTCGCCGTCATCAAGGACGTCCCGAAGACCTGGGTGTTCGAGGTGTGCCGCGATCTCAACGATCGGACCGGGCGCGAGATCATCCCCGAGACGGTCCTCACCAAGCCACCGTCGGCCGAGCTGCGTCCTGATCAGCTGGACACCGACAGCCTCCCCCCCTACGACGTGCTCGACCCGCTGCTGCGCGACTACGTCGAACGTGATCTGACCGCCAACGAGCTGGTGGCCGCCGGCCACGACGAGGCACTGGTCCGGCGGGTCGTGCGCATGGTCGATCTCGCCGAGTACAAGCGCCGTCAGGCGCCACCCGGTGTGCGCGTCACGATGAAGGCGTTCGGGAAGGATCGCCGGCTACCCATCACCAACCGCTACCGCGGGTGGAACGGAGCGTCCTCATGACCACATCGCACGTCACCGGTCACCGCTTCCTCACGATCGAGCAGTCGGCCGGGCTCATCGGGGGGTTCTGCTGGTTGGAGCGCCATGCCTTCGAGATCCTCGGGCGGTGGAGCGCGTTCGAACCCGACGACCGAGCGGCGCTCGCCTTCGCGACGGCGTCCCTGCGCCACGGCGAGCACAGCGAGCTCTGGACCGAACGGCTCCCTTCGGCTCGTGGCTTCGAACCGGGCGACCTGGTGGCGGCGCCGTCGGTTCGCGCCCTCGACGTCGTCGGTGCACTACAGGGGTTCGAGGATCCCGACGTGACCTCGGGCCGGCTCGAGGCGTGGTTCGGGTTGGTCCTGCCGGCCCTGATCGACGCGTATTCCTCCCTGCTCCGCGACCTCTCACCGGTGGCCGAGTCGCCGACGCGACGCGCGCTCACCGTCGCGCTCGACGACGATCGCCGCGAGCTCGAGGAGGGACTCGTGCTGCTCGCCGGTGCAGGTCACCCCGACTCCGCGGCCGTGGCGGCCTCGATCCCTCCCCTCGACGGTGGGATCTGGTTCTTGGCCGACGGAACCGACGTCGGGTGACGCCAGCGGTCTCCGGCGCTCATATGGGCAGGTCACCGGCTGTTTTCGTCGGGTGTGACATCGGACCTACCGCTCAAGGTGCCGGCGGTTCGGTCGATGGGAGGGCCAGGTTCTGCGACGAAGTGGCACCTTCCGGGTTGAGGCTCTTGACCACGTAGGTATCGTGGGGAACGTCCCGAGCCGGAGTCCCGGCCGGCCTTCTTCTTGACGTTCGTCAGTTGTGGGCCTCCGACCTTCCCCCACCAGCAATCCCCCGAGCGAGAGGTGCACGTTGCCCAAAGAGCGTGTTGAGCGCGATGAGGAAGACCTTGTCCGGCTCTACCTCACTGACATCGGGCAGTACCCACTGCTCACCAAGGACGACGAGGTTCGCCTCGCCCAAGCCATCGAGGCCGGCGTCGCGGCCCGTACCGAGCTGGAGGCGAAGGACCTCACGGCCGCCCGCAAGCGCGAGCTGCGTCGAGCGGTGCGCCACGGCGAGGACGCCGAGCGCACGTTCGTGCAGTCGAACCTCCGCCTCGTGGTGTCGATCGCCAAGAAGTACCAGGCGTCGGGTCTGCCCCTCCTCGATCTGATCCAGGAAGGCAACCTGGGCCTCATGCACGCCGTCGAGAAGTTCGACTGGCGCAAGGGCTTCAAGTTCTCCACCTACGCCACCTGGTGGATCCGCCAGGCCATCACCCGCGGCATCGCCAACAC